>JAQTOP010000055.1:0-10275 GCA_028713285.1 Terrimicrobiaceae bacterium | reverse complement strand
GTCGCGCCCTTCACGGGCGCGCGGATTGAAACATGTCAATACATTATTTCAACTATTTTCATTTCCGTCGCGCCCTTCACGGGCGCGCGGATTGAAACTGTCGCAAGCGATCCGAAACTTTCTGCGGCGCACGTCGCGCCCTTCACGGGCGCGCGGATTGAAACGGCAGCCGGAAAACCCATTGCAGAAATCTGCTCAAGTCGCGCCCTTCACGGGCGCGCGGATTGAAACACCTTTTCAAGCTGCGCGAGCTGCCGCTCCAAGGGTCGCGCCCTTCACGGGCGCGCGGATTGAAACGCGGAATCCCGCGACCGACTCGTCGTCGTCCTCGCGTCGCGCCCTTCACGGGCGCGCGGATTGAAACTCGATGCTCCCGTAATCGTGCGAGTCCACGAATGTCGCGCCCTTCACGGGCGCGCGGATTGAAACTGCATCGCGAAATTGAAGCGGATGGCCCTGCATCGTCGCGCCCTTCACGGGCGCGCGGATTGAAACTCCTTCCGCAGCCAGCACGCGGGATTCAGACACATGTCGCGCCCTTCACGGGCGCGCGGATTGAAACATCGAGAAATTCATTCGCGATCATTTCCGCCAGGTCGCGCCCTTCACGGGCGCGCGGATTGAAACTGCGATCTCCAGTTCGGGGAAGTGGGCTTTGAGGTCGCGCCCTTCACGGGCGCGCGGATTGAAACAGGCAAAGCGTATGAATCTCCTCGAAAGCCTGAGTCGCGCCCTTCACGGGCGCGCGGATTGAAACTCATAAAAGGTGATCTCCTCATCAAAATAATTGGGTCGCGCCCTTCACGGGCGCGCGGATTGAAACGCCTTCTCTTGTTGCTGCCTGGACGCGCGCGCCTGTCGCGCCCTTCACGGGCGCGCGGATTGAAACTTGAGCTTACTGTCAAATTTGTAAGCGCGCCGTGTCGCGCCCTTCACGGGCGCGCGGATTGAAACGTAAAACGGTAAATTAAACCTAACACAACTAACACGTCGCGCCCTTCACGGGCGCGCGGATTGAAACTATGGACGATTAAGCATCGTCCATCACTTACAATGTCGCGCCCTTCACGGGCGCGCGGATTGAAACCACAGTTATCAAATTCAGTTGTAATCCAGTATATGTCGCGCCCTTCACGGGCGCGCGGATTGAAACCAGCAAATGCTGGACCTGCGCGATGCCGATGGGGTCGCGCCCTTCACGGGCGCGCGGATTGAAACACGACGCTCTCGGGCATCACCCCGATCCCGAAGGGTCGCGCCCTTCACGGGCGCGCGGATTGAAACGACATCCCGGTCGAGCCGCGCGGGAAGCGCTTCCGTCGCGCCCTTCACGGGCGCGCGGATTGAAACGACCAAATCGCATTGGCATCAAATGTCGTTGAGGTCGCGCCCTTCACGGGCGCGCGGATTGAAACACAACGCTGGCGTAGATCGCCATTACTCCACGCCGTCGCGCCCTTCACGGGCGCGCGGATTGAAACACAGGCTGTCTTCCTCGGTTGCGTCGAGATCGTCGTCGCGCCCTTCACGGGCGCGCGGATTGAAACGACCATTTCAGCACGTCGCCCTGCTTGTCGCTCGTGTCGCGCCCTTCACGGGCGCGCGGATTGAAACGTCGTCGCTCGGGTCTGTTGCGTCCCTCACTGCGGTCGCGCCCTTCACGGGCGCGCGGATTGAAACCTAAAGCACGCGTAGGACACCCGCCCGAACCGCAGTCGCGCCCTTCACGGGCGCGCGGATTGAAACAAGTCCGTAAGACCATACCAAACCGCTTGGGCATTGCAAGTCGCGCCCTTCACGGGCGCGCGGATTGAAACACTCGGCCAGTGGCGATCAACTGCAATCATGGTTGTGATTGCAGTCCGTGAACGTTGACGCAGAGCGGATCAACGGGTATCAGGAAGGCTCAAAAATAAATTTAGCGTAGCAGGCAAGGCGTTCCCGAAACCGAGGATTTCTTACTACAAAATCCCGACCAATATGAAAAAATTTCTCATCGCAATTCTCATCCCTGTCCTCTCCTGCACTTCTGGATTCGCAAAAACTGTCCTCATCACTGACTTTGCCGGTCTTTGGGAGGGGACTAGAACCGAATACGTCAACGGAACGCGCTATACAGCACAGCAAATCGTTCTCATCCGCAACAAAGACGGAGGATTAAACATAAAGACCACCATTCGATTCTCTTTCGCCACCTTAACCGCTACTGGGAAATACGAAGGAAATGGGAAATACTCAGCAAATTTGTTCAGCAACGGCCAGGTCGTTGGCATCTCTTCGGGATCGTGGAAATTAAATGGTGATACGATAAAGGCCAAAGCCACTACGCGCACAATTGCTGGCGTCCAGAGTGGCACGGCCAATTTGCGCTTGGCCAATAGAAATACCCTAATTTCCATCGGGAATACCTCACAAGGGAGTGTCACAATCACACTTCATCGGCGATGAAGTGTGAGGTATTCGTGAATCTCGATTCAAAATAGGACACTACCCGCGCGCGCGGGGAGAGGCCCGCAACACGGCGCTTTGAATCTGTCGGGGCGCGGCCTAGTTTGGCCGTGAGCGGTCGCGCCCCATGCACAGTTCCCTTCGCACGAAAGTCCTCCTGTGGTTCCTTCTGGTCGTGCTCGCCGTCGGCACGGCGGCGTTTCTTGGCTACGGACGGATTTCCGAATTGGTAAGTCGGGAGGCTGAGACTCTGATGACTTCGCGGCTCGGCCATGTCCTGGACGTGCTCGATGCGACAAACACGACGTATATGAGCCTCGTGCGCGCTTCGATGCGCGTGCTGAAATCCGAAGCCGCTCGCCTGGGACCGCCGGACGTGCGTTCCGAACCGGAGCCCGATGGCGGCGTGCGTGATGCGATATTTTTCGGCGATCAATCGATGAGCGGCTCGTTTCAACTCGTGGACGACGTGAAGGCGATCATGGGCGGGACGGCGACGATCTTCATACGGCAGGGCGATCGCTTCCTTCGCGCGACGACGAATGTGCGGCGCGCGGACGGGAGCCGCGCCGTGGGCACCGAGCTGGATCCCAAGGGCAGGGCGATTGCGGAGATCCGGAGGGGCCGGAGTTTCTACGGCGTGGTGGATATCCTGGGCAGCCCCTACATAGCCGGTTACGAGCCGATCCGGGGCGCGGGCGGCGCGGTGATCGGGATCTATTACGTCGGTTACGCGCTCGAGCATCTCGACGCGGTTCGGCAGTTGCTTGGGACGAGCGCCATCCTCGACCACGGATTTTTCGCGCTGCTCGATTCGAGCAACACGGTGATGTTTCAAACCAAGGGCGCTTCGCTTGCGAGGCAAATTCCACTCGTGACCGAAGCGGTAGAGCAGGGGCGGCCTGTGGGGCGGCAGTGGCGCGTCGAGATGCGGACGTTCGCACCATGGGATTACGATGTGATCGCGGCAATGTATCTGCCGGACGTCCAGCGGATCACGTTTCGCATGATGGCGCAGGCATACGGCGTGACAGGCGGGGTGATTCTCGCGGTGCTCCTCGTCTCGTTCTGGCTCGCCTCGAAGCTCTCCGACGCTCTCGAGCGCGCGGAAGCCGCCACCGAAGAGGCCGTTCAGGCCCGCGAGGCCGCCGAGTCGGCGAACCGCACGAAGAGCACCTTCCTCGCGAACATGAGCCACGAATTGCGCACTCCGATGAACGCCATCATCGGCTACAGCGAAATGCTCATCGAGGAGGCCGGCGACCTCGGGCAGGACGCATTCACGCCCGATCTGCAAAAGATTCGCGGTGCGGGCAGGCACCTCCTCGCGCTCATCAACGACATCCTCGATCTCTCGAAAATCGAGGCGGGGAAAATGACGCTGTTCCTCGAGGAATTCAAACTGGGCGAGGTGATCGACGAAATCGTCGGCACCATCCAGCCGCTGCTGGAGAAAAATGGCAACCGCCTTGACCTGCAGATCGCCGCCGATCTCGGAACGATGCGCGCCGATCTCACGAAGGTGCGCCAGACGCTGTTCAACCTGCTCAGCAACGCCACGAAATTCACCGAGCGCGGCATTATCACGCTTGGCGCGGAGCGCGTGCCCACGGCTGCCAGCCCCGATGGAAACTCCACTCATCCGGAAGATGATCGCATCCGCATCCGCGTGTCCGACACGGGCATCGGCATGTCCCCCGCGCAGGTCGCCGGGCTTTTTCAGGCGTTCACGCAGGCCGACGCATCGACCACCCGCAAATACGGCGGCACCGGCCTGGGGCTGGTGATCAGCCGGCGATTCTGCCAGCTCATGGGCGGCGATATTTCCGTCGAAAGCCGCGCGAATATCGGCACGACCTTCGCCGTCGACCTGCCGGCCGTCGTCGTCCCGCAGCCGGAGCCGGCGCCTCCCGCCGATCAGTCCGCGATCGCTTCGCCGCCCGCGCAACCGGGCCGCAGGACGATCCTCATCATCGACGACGATCCTGACGCCTCCGACCTCATGGCGCGAGCCCTGGATCGCAGCGGCTTCACGACGATTCGCGCCGACAATGGCGGCAGGGGTATCGTGATGGCGCAGCGGCTGCAACCCGATGCCATCACGCTCGACGTGATGATGTCCGGCATGGACGGCTGGTCCGTGCTCAGCGTGCTGAAGTCCGATTCCGCCACGGCGAAGATTCCCGTCGTGATGGTCACCATGCTCCAGGATCGCCAGCTCGGTTACGCGCTCGGCGCGGCGGACTTCCTCACCAAGCCCGTGGATGCCGAAAAGCTGCGCGCCGTGCTCGCAAGGCATGCCGGCCCGGCGGATTTGCCCCTGCTCGTCGTCGAGGACGATCCCGCGAGCCGCGAGATGCTCGTTCGCGTGCTTCGCAAGGAGGGGTATGCGGTCACCGAGGCGGAGAATGGCAGCATCGCCCTCGAGCGCATCGCCGAGCAGTTGCCGGGGCTCATCCTGCTCGATCTCATGATGCCCGTGATGGATGGCTTTGAATTGCTGTCCATCCTCGCGGCCCAGCCGCAGCTTGCGGGCATTCCGGTGATCGTCGTCACCGCGAAGGATCTCACCCCGGGCGACCGCGAGGCGCTTGATGGCAGCGTGCAGCAGGTGATTGAAAAGGGCGCGATGGATCGCGAGAAACTGCTGCGCGACGTTTGCGCAATGGTCGCCAAAATCGTGAAACCGCACTAAGCTCCGCCATGGCCAAAGTTCTCCTCGTCGAAGACAACGAAATGAACCGCGATATGCTCTCGCGCCGGCTCGCGCGCAAGGGCTACGAGGTGGTGATCGCCGTCGATGGCCAGCAGGGCATCGACCTTGCCGCCTCGGCCGCCCCCGATGTGATCCTCATGGACATGAGCCTGCCCATCGTGGACGGCTGGGAGGCCACCCGGCGCATCAAGGCCGACCCCGCCACTGCGGGCATCCCCGTGATCGCGCTCACCGCGCACGCCATGGCCGGCGACCGCGAGCAGGCGCTCGGCGCCGGCTGCGACGACTACGACACGAAGCCGATCGAGCTTCCCCGACTGATCGAGAAAATCGCCGCCCAGCTCGCCCGCGCCGGCAAATCCGCTCCCGCCGCGTGAGCGCCGGGGCGCAAAGCGAGAGCGCGCTGGCGCGCGTGCGGCACGACATGCGCACGCCGATCAATCACATCCTCGGCTACAGCGAACTCGTCGCCGAGGAGCTGGCGGACGAAGGCGTCACCTCCGTCGCCGCCGATCTCGAAAAAATTCGCAACGCCGCGCAGGAGCTTCTGCGCATGGTCGGCGAGCATCTGTCGGACGACGGCTTCGCCCGCCTCGGCTCGGGCCTCGGGCCGGAGACGCCCTCCGCGCCGGCGTCCGGACAGACGGTCGCAAAATTCGAAACGCACTCCGATGCCCGCGCCGCGGTGACGGGCCGCATCCTTGTCGTCGATGACAACCTGGAAAATCGCGAAACGCTTGCGCGCCGGCTGCAGCGTCAGGGCCACTCCACGACGATGGCCGCGGACGGCGCGGAGGCCCTGGAAATCGCGCGGCGCGAGCCGTTCGACCTGGTGCTGCTCGACGTGCTCATGCCCGTGCTCGACGGCTACGGCGCGCTCGCGGCGTTCAAGGCCGACGAGGCGCTGCGCCACATTCCGGTCATCATGATTTCCGCGCTGGATGAGATTGAGAGCGTCGTGCATTGCATCGAGGAGGGCGCGGAAGACTACCTGCCGAAGCCGTTCAATCCCACCCTGCTTCGCGCGCGCATCGGCGCGAGCCTGGAGAAAAAGGCGCTCCGCGACCAGGAGCAGAAATACCTTCGCCGCATCGAGGAAACGCAGCGCCACCTGAAGTCGGAACTCGACGAAGCGGCGAACTACGTGCGCTCGATCTTCCCGCAGCCGACGGACGAGCCGTTTCGCATCGACTGGAACTACGCGCCGTCGATGGAGCTGGGCGGGGATGCCTTCGGCTACCATTGGATCGACGGCGAGCATCTCGCAATCTATCTGCTCGATGTCTGCGGGCACGGCGTCGGCGCGTCGCTGCTCTCGGTGAGCGCGATCAACGTCCTGCGCTCCGGCTCGCTGCCGGAGACGAATTTCCGCGATCCCGCCGCCGTGCTCGCCGGGCTCAACAACGCCTTCCCGATGGAGCGGCAGAACAACATGTATTTCACCATCTGGTATGGCGTGTATCACAGCCCCACCCGGATTCTTCGCCACGCGAGCGGGGGCCATCCACCCTCGCTGCTGCTCGTCCCCGGCGGCGCGGTGCGCGAGCTGCGCGCGCCGGGCATGCTCATCGGCGTGATGCCCGACATCGGCTACGCGAGCGACGCCTGCGAGATCGAACCGGGCAGCCGGCTGCTCGTGTTGTGCGACGGCACGTATGAGATCAAGCGGCCCGACGGCACGATGATCGAGTTCGATGATTTCAAAAACTTCATGCAGGAAAACGGCGCGCGGCCCGACGGCCTCGAGCGCCTGCTGGCGTGGGTGCGCCAGCTGCGCGGCGGCGGCGCGCTCGAGGATGACTTCTCCATCCTGCGCGTGCAATTTTAAGGCCATGCCGGAACTCATCCTTGAGATCGCGAACGACTTCGCCGCCCTCGGCCCGGCGAGCGATCGCGTGCGCGAGTATCTCGACGGCCGCGGCGCGCCCGGCGCGGCGGCCTTCCTCGCGGATCTCGTGATCGAGGAGCTCGTGACGAACTCGATCAAATACGGCTATGACGACGCGGCGCAGCACAGCATCCGGGTCGGCGTGGACTTTCACGACGATCAGCTGCGCGTCGAGGTCTGCGACGACGGACACGCGTTCAATCCACTCGAACAGGCCGCGCCCGACATCACCGTGCCTGCGGAGGAGCGCGCGATCGGCGGGCTCGGCATCCATCTCGTGCGGCAGATGACGGACGACGTGCGCTACGAGCGGCGCGGGGCGTCGAACATCGTCACGGCGACAAAGACCTTCCCGCCCGCGGCGGAGGCATGATAAGGGCAGCGGATGAAGATCGAGGAACGTCGCGAAGGCCGGGTCGTGGTGCTGTCCGTTGAAGGGCGGCTCGATCACGCGGGCGCGGAAATCTTCGACGCGCACGTATCGCGATTGATCGCCGCGGATGAGCGGGCGCTGGTGATCGATTTCCACGGCGTGGATTTCGTGGCGAGCATGGGCATTCGCGCGCTCATCAAGCCCTACCAGGCGCTTGCGCAGCAGGGAGGAAGGATCGTCGTCGCGAACCTCGGCGAATCCGTGCGCAGCGTCTTTCGCCTTGCGGGGATCGATCAGGCGGTGCCGATTTACGATTCGGTCGGGACTGCCGTCGCGGCGCTGGCCTGAGCGCGCGGCTGTCTCAGGCGGCGACGTGCCGCTGTCTCCAGTCCCGCGGGCTTGCGCCGTGGTGACGGCGAAAGCGTTTGCTGAAATGGAGGGCATCGTCGTAGCCGCATTCCGCGGCGATTTGCTTGACCGGCATCGTGGTGAGGCGCAGCAGATGGCCGGCATGCGTGAGGCGCTTCAACTCGAGGAATTCCCCGGCGCTCAGCCCGGTTTGCCGGCGAAACAAGTGTGAGAATCGCGAGACCGACAGCCCGCACTGCGCGCAGAGCGCCGGAAGGTCGAAGGGCCGGCGATATTCATCCCGGAGCAGGCCTAGAGCCTTTTCGATTCGCGGATCGAGGGTGGGCGGGGATTCGCGGCTTTGGTTCACCCACAGGATCGCTTCCTTGAGCGCGACGAAGGCGAGTTCCTCATGCCACAAACCGCTGCGTCCGCAATTCCGGCGGACCCTTCGCAAGGCTTCCGCCGCGTGCGGAAGGGCTTCCCCGGTGAGCCTCTGGCAGCGCGTTCCCGGTCCAACGGCGTCCCAGTCCAGCCAGGGTCGCCACGAGGTCCTGGGCGCAAAGTGCACCCAGAGCAGGTGCCAGCGGCCGGCGCGCGGCGCCGTGCGGTAGTCCTGCGCGGCGCCGGGTTCGTAGAGCAGGATGTCGCCCGGCAAAACTTCGCGGTGTGCTCCGGCGGCCCGGATCAGCCCGGCGCCGCCCATCGTGAGGATGATCAGCCAGTCTCCGCTGCCGCGGGGACGTCGGCAAAAGTAGGCGGCGTCCTTCCGAAATTCATCGCCCCAGACCGTGGAAACCGGCAGGGCCGGCACCTCCTTCCCGGCTCGCATGGAGGAAGATAATCCATATATTCAGCAACGGCGTCCATTCCCATTTTCCGTCGGCACTCTAACTTCGGCGCATGGTGGCACCCCTCCGCACCCCTCTCATCTCATCCCAACAGATCGCCCAATTTCGAGCGGACGGCTTTTGCGTCGTCGATGCGTTGTTCAGCGAAGCGGAAATTGCGGAGATCGAAGGATTCTTCGAGGACTTCAAGATCCACGGCGGGCGGATCTACGACGGAGGTGCGAGTTATTCCGAGATCGACCCGACGAAGGCGCAGTTGCGGGCCATGCATCCGCACCGTTACAGCAAGAAGGCGGAGGGCTGGATGCTCCAGCCGAACGTGCTTGAAGTGCTTGAGGCGCTGCTGGATCGCCCGCCGCTCGCGGCGCAGACGATGTATTATTTCAAGCCCCCGGGGGCGAAGGGCCAGGGAATGCACCAGGATAACTTCTATTTGCACTCGGCCCCCGCGACATGCATCGCCGCCTGGACGGCGATCGACACCGCTGACCTCGAGAACGGCTGCCTTTACGTGGTTCCCAAGTCGCAGCGGAAGGATATTTACTGCCCGACTCTCGGCGAAGGGAAGGAGTGGATGAATTACGGCGACAGCCACATCAAGCCGTTTCCTCGCGATGCGAGGCCCATTCCCGTGATCGTCCCACGCGGGAGCACGATGTTTTTCAGCGGGAATTTAATCCATGGATCGGGCCCAAATCGCACGCGGGATCGCAGTCGTCGCACTTTTATCGGGCACTACGTCGATCATGCCACGGAACGCCTGTCGAAGTTCTATCATCCGGTGCTCGACGGCCGGGGCAGCGTGGTCTCGCGCATCGAGGCCACGGAGCGCGGCGGCCCGTGCGGAGACGGATTCTTCGGCGCGGTGCATTAGGCCATTTGCAATCGTGCAGTGCCAGTCTCGCTATCGTCCATTTCGCGATGCCGGTCTTTACCGAATAGAAAGCCGACCGTTTCCCGAAAGCCGCTCTCGACATGGACTTGAGGGCGCCGCCTCACTTATTCGCTACGCCCCGTTCTCGATGTGCGAGATGATGCGGTCGCGGCCCGTCTCCTTCGCCCGATAGAGACCGGCATCCGCAAGGCGAATGACCTCGTCGCACGTCACGATCGAGGCCGGATCGAAGTAGGCCAGTCCCATGCTGATCGTCACCCGGATCGAGTTCCCCTCCGATAGGATCGGCGTGCCGCGAACGGTTTCCCGCACCTTTTTCGCGACCGTGATGGCGTCGGTGGCGAGCGGGTCGGCAATCACCAACAGGAATTCCTCACCGCCCACGCGACAGGCGAAATCCACATCGCGAATGCTCCGCAAAATCCTCCTGGCCACTTCCCGCAGCACGTCGTCGCCCACGGCGTGGCCGAAGGTGTCGTTGATCTTCTTGAAGAAATCGATGTCCGCCATCACGACGCAAAACTTCTCCCCGTTCTGCACCGCCACCTCGTGCTGCCTGGCAAGGAATTCCTCGCCGCCGGCCCGGTTCCAGAGCCGGGTCAACGGATCCACGAGCACCGCCCGCTTCGCTGCGGCGAGTTCTTCGTTCATCCGCATCTGCGCGACGGCCAGTTGCTTCGACTGGATCTCCACATCGACCATCGCCGCCAGATCCTTGAGATCATCCATCTGCGAACGCGTCAGCTTCCGCGGTTC
>JAQTOP010000054.1 GCA_028713285.1 Terrimicrobiaceae bacterium | reverse complement strand
CCTGCATGAAGACATCCTGCAGCACGTCTTCGGCCTCCGCGTCGTCGTGAAGCACTTTCATGATCACGGATTTGAGCACCGTGCTGTAACGCCGGCACAGCGCCTCCATTGCCTCGGGACGTTGTGCAACGAGGCCGGTTACGAGTTCGCGATCCTGTTCGGTGGCGTCGGGGTATTCAATCGGGGTTTCCATGGTTTCTTCCTGGTTCGGATTCGACCTTAGGCGCTGCCGGCGGGTTCTGAAATCGGTGGACGCGATGAGGTCCGCATCCGTGGAATCCCCCTCCCGCCTGGCGGGTCCGCGCAAGTGCCGGACGACGTCACCGACCCTTCATTCGGGGAAATGCCCGATTGCCCGTTCGGCGGCGCGCGTGGTGGGATTGGAGGCATGGGAAGGAGAGCCGGCCTTGGAATTTCGAACACGCTCACGGCGAAGCCCCGGCGGAGAAAGGCTGCGGCCGACCGGTCGAAATCCCCGCCGCTGCAAAAGCCAATCCCCTCCTTCGAGCTTGCGGCAAACTTCCCGACCTTCCTCGTCTCGACCCGGCGGATCATCGAATAACTCCCGCTGCGCCGGTGCGGGCGCTTCCGCTCGACGCCGGCGGAACAACCCTGCAGGACTCGGCCACGAGCACGTTCCGAATCGCGCCAACTTTCTTCCGCAGGCATCCACAGAACGGCCAGGGCGCGATCTCCCGGTGAATTCAACCAAAGGAATCCCATGCTCAGCTATGCCGTCACTTTCTTCATCATCGCCATCATCGCCGGAATTCTCGGCTTCGGAGGAATCGCCGGATCAGCCGCTTGGATCGCGCACGTGCTCTTCGTCGTCTTTCTCGTGCTGTTCATCCTGTCGCTGATTTTTGGCCGCCGCCCCCCGGTGGCTTGACCAGGGCCCCGGAATTGCGGCGCAACGCCACGGAGCCGAAAAAAGAGCGCCTGCCCGTCGAAATCGTGCGATGGTGACGACTCACAATCCATGAAGACTGAATACGACTTCTCCGCCGCCGCCGAAACCGCTCGCGACAAAGTGCAGCAGGCCCTCGATTCCGCGCGACAACGCACCGACAACGTTGTTGCCTGCAGCGAAAAATGCGTGCGCGAACGTCCGGCGCTCACCCTGCTTGCGGCGTTTGGCGTGGGCATCGCGGCGGGCGCTGTCGTGGCGCTCGTGATGCGCCCCGCTCCGCCCCGGCCCTCGCTCACCGTCAAAAAGGAGGAGATCCGCGACCGTCTGGCCGACCTTCTGGGCACACTCGCGACGAATCTCCGCGGCCCCGTGGACAGGACCTGTTCGTCCCTCGGCGACGGAGCCGCAATCCTCAGCGATGCGGTAACCCGCACCCTGAAGAAATTCGGCCGGTAGCGGGGCGGTCGTCGTTCATTCCGCAGGCGAATCGCCCGGGGGGGGACCTCCGTCCGGCTTGTTTGCAGGCGTTGGGGCGGGTTGTTCCTGTCCGAAGGAAGCCGGATTCGCGATGAAGCGGTCGAGCACTTCCTCGAGCTGCTCGAAGCGAATGGGCTTGATAAGCTGCCACGAGAATCCGGCTTCCCGATATTTCGCGAGATCATCCTCCATCCCGTAGCCGGTCAGCGCGATCATCGGCGTGTCGCAAAACTCCCGCGCGCGACTGAGGAAGTCGATGCCCGCGCCGTCGGGAAGTCCAATGTCGCCAAGACCAGATCGAAACGGCCACTTCGCAGCTTCTCGAGGCCGCCGGCGACGGATTGCGCGACCTCGACGGCGTGTCCCATTTCCCCATGATTCGCGCGAGGACATCCGCGCTGTCCTCGTGATCCTCGAGGAGCAGGCTGGCGATCGGCGCAAATGCCGGCCGTGGCGCGGCCGTTGTGTCTTTCGGCGCCGGCACGGGCGACGGCTCCGCGAGCGGCGGAAGCCGCACAACGAACGCCGAGCCCGGTCGGGTCCGGCACTGCGCGCCTCGATTCCACCGCACCCTCAAATCGATCCTCCGCCGGTCCACATCGCTGCGATGGATTTCGACGATCGCCGCCAGCAGGCCATGCACGTCCACCCGCTCGGCGCGCAGCGTCATTTGCCCGCGGGAGATGCGCGTGAGGTCCAGCAGATCGTCGATCAATCGCGCCTCGAGACGGACGTTGCGCGCGAGCAGCTTCACCTCGCCGGCGAACGGCTCGGGCAGTTCGCTCTTGGACTCCCAGACCGACAATGTCGCAAGCACCGGCGTGAGCGGCGTGCGCAACTCGTGGGATAGCGTCGCAAGGAACTGATCCTTCGCCGCGTTTGCGACCTCCAGCCGCTGCTTCAATTCAAGCTGTTCCCGCTCCGCCGCCTTGTAACGGCTGAAATCCCGGAACACCAGAATCACTCCGCGCAGCGAGCCGTCCGCCTCGCGCACCGGCGCGCCGCTGTCGTCGAAGGGGACTTCGCTGCCGTCCTTGCGGATGAGGAGCGTATGGTTTGCTAGGTCCACTATTTTTCCTTCGCGCAGAACGAGGTCCACCGGACTCTCCACGGGGGCACGGCGTCGCGCAGCGCATCCATCGTCCGCCTGCCCTCGTCCCTCTGCACGATGTCGATTGCCGCCGCACGACCTTCCTTCCGAGCCACGTCGATCGTGCGCTCCATTTCGTCCAGCTTCCAGCCGGTCAGCCGCTCGATTTTTTGCGCCGCGTCGCGCGAAACCTGTCCGCGCCCGGCGGCCGCGTCCAGCCTGCGGAGCTGGGCGTGAATGTTTTTCACCGCCATGACGTAGGGACTCAGATACTCCTCCCTTCCCGTGAGCAGAAATCCGCGCTGGCCGGTCTCCGCATCCTGGACCAGCGAGAAGACCTGCTGGATTTGTTGCAACACCGTCTCCCGCGTGATCTGCTCGTCCCCGCTCACGATCACCCGGTTGCCGATCCAATACGTCACCCAGAAACTGACGACGAGAAGCGCGGCGACCGCACCGAAGAGGATGCGAATGCCGGTGAGATGCAAGCTGTTCGGTTTCGCGCGACGATTCGGCAGCGTGAATGAACTGAAGGTTGGCGGCCGTTCCACGGCAGGGAAAAAACCAGCGCCTGCAGCCTGCGTCCAACGCAATGCACATCGGCGCTTTGAAGGATCTGGCGTCCCCCGGCCCGCAGCCCCGTTTTTTTGGCGGCGGCGCTAGCGCAGGAAGGCCTCGTGCAGGCCGCCGTCCACGGTGATCACCTGGCCGGTCGTCTTGCTCAGGCGCTGGGTCACGAGCAGGAAATAAGCTTCGGCCTGGTCGGACGGGGTGATTGGCGACTTCGTGAGCGTGCGGTCCGCATAGAACTGCGCGAGCTTCGAGACGAGCGATTCGGTCTCCTCGTCGGGCCAATAGGGAATCTTGTATTTTGCGAGGGAGCCGATCACGCGGTCGCGCGGGAACATCGCGGAGCCCTGCACGACCGTCGCCGGCGCGACGCCGTTCACGCGCACGAGCGGCGAGAGTTCGACGGCCAGTTCGCGCACGAGGTGATTGGCCGCGGCCTTCGACGTATCGTAGGCGACGCTGCCCTTCTTCGCGACGACGGCGTTCGCGCTGGTGGTGAGAACGAGGTTCCCGGGAAGCCCCTGCTCCTTCCACGTCTTGAACGCTTCGTCCGCGACGTAGTAGCTGCCTGTCACATTGATGGCGAAGGTCGGCGCCCACTTGTCGTCCGGAATGTGCCCCGTCGTGTCGCTGGGCACGAAAATTCCGGCCGTCACGCAGATGTGGTCGAATCCGCCGTAGGCCAGGGCGACCTGGTCGAGCATTGCGCGGATGCTCGCGCGGTCGGTGATGTTTGCCGCAATCCCGATGGCCGGTCCGCAACCACTGATCCCGCTGCCCGCCACGCCGATGCCGGCGCCATGTCCGGCGACGATCTCCGCCGCCGTGGCCTTTGCGGCGTCTTCGTTGAGATCGACCGCCACGATGTGCGCGCCCTCCTTCACGAGGCGGTGCGCGGTTTCCCTGCCAATGCCGCTTCCCGCGCCGATCACGATTACCACCTGCCGCGCCAGCTCCTTCTCCGCCGGCATGCGCTGGAGCTTCGCCTCCTCGAGCAGCCAGTATTCGATGTCGAAGGCCTCCTGCTGCGGCAGCGCGATGTATTCGTCGATGGCCTCCGCGCCCCGCATCACCTCGACGGCGCAATTGTAAAATTCCGCCGTCACGCGCGATTCGGATTTGTCCTTGCCCCAGGCGATCATGCCAAGGCCCGGAATCAGCACGACCGTCGGATTCGGATCGCGCATCGCGGGCGAGTTGTCCCGGCGGCACCGGTCGTAATACGCCGCGTAGTCCCGACGGTAGGCTTCGATGCCGGATTTGAGCAAATCCTTGAGCGAGGAAATGTCGCCCGTCGCGGGATTCCAATCGACGTAGAGCGGCTTGATCTTCGTGCGCAGAAAATGGTCCGGACAGCTCGTCCCCAGCTCCGCCAGGCGCGCGGCGTCCTTCGAATTCACGAAGCGCAGAATCTTCTCGTCGTCCTGCACCGTGCCGATGAACCGCTTCCGCTCGCTCACCTGCCCTCGCAGCCACGGCAGAATCGTCGCGAACACTTCGGCGCGCTTTTCCGCGGGCAGCGATGCATGCTTTGCGCCGCCAAATGCCGCTGAGTCGCCGCCCTTCGCGGCATATTTCGCCTCGATATACGCAGCGGCTTTTTCGATAAACTCCAGCGTCCTCCCATAGCAAACCTTCTCGTCGTCGTCCCACGAGATGAAGCCGTGCTGGCCCATCATGATCGCCCGCACCGCCGGTTGCTGATTAGAGATTTCCCGCATCGCGAGGCCGAGTTCGAAGCCCGGGCGCATCCACGGCACATAGGCCATCTCCCCGCCGAAAATTTCGCTCGTGAGCTCCTCGCACCGCCGGCTCGCGGCGATGGCGATGATCGCGTTCGGATGCATGTGATCGACATGCGCGCCGGGCAGGAACGCATGCAGCGGCGTGTCGATCGACGAGGGACGCGGGTTCAGATTGAACGTCGCATGCGCATACATGCCCACCATGCCATCCTCGGCCGGAGCCTTGAGCCCCTTGTCCTCCCGGCCCGCGTAGAGCGACTGCAGATCGATCAGCTTCCCCTGGTAAAGGGACGAAAAATTCTCACGCTTCGCCGTGCGCAGGTCCCCGCCAGATCCCTTCACCCACAGCACGGATGTGGGTTGCAGCGTAAGGGGATCGATCTCCTCGATCTTCGCCGAGGTGTTGCCGCCGCCCGTATTCGTAATGCGCTGGTCCGCGCCGAGCAGATTCGAGCGATAGACGAGGCGCGCGACAGGATCCAGGGTGGCTGCCGTGGCGTCATCCCAGGCATACGTGACAAATTGGAACTTCATGTTGGGACTTTCTGTGTTTCGTTGGGAATCATGGGATATGCATTGACTCGCCCGCCAAATCAACCCAATTTTCAACCTTCCCGATCCACCGATCATGCTTGCCCTGGAGCGCCACCGCCGGATTCTCGACCTTCTCGCCGTGCAGGGCAGCGTGCGCACCATCGAGGTGGCGCAGGCGCTCGACGTCACGGACGAAACGGTGCGCCGCGATTTCGAGAAGCTCGAAGCCGACGGCCAGCTCATCCGTTCGCACGGCGGCGCGATCCGCGGCGAAGCGAGCCGGCGCGACCTGCCCTTTACGAGCCGGGAGGCGATGAACGTCGCCGGAAAGCAGGCCATCGCGCAACGCGCGCTTGGACACATCGAGCCGGGCGACACCATCCTGCTCGACGCCAGCTCCACCACGCTGGAGCTGGCCCGCAGGCTTCCCGACGCTCCGCTTACGGTCCTCACCAACGCGGTCAAGATCGCGATCGAACTCGCCGGCCGCCCCTTCATTCAAGTCGTCCTGATCGGCGGCGCCGTCGATGCGCGTTCGCTCTCCTGCGTCGGCCCTCTCGCCGAGAACGTGCTCGACTGCTACCATGTGCGGACACTGTTTCTTTCCTGCCGCGGCATGGATGCCCAGCGCGGCCTGAGCGAGTCCAATGAGGGGCAGTCCAGCCTCAAGCGCAAGGCGCTCGCGCTGGCCGATCGGGCGATTCTTCTCGTCGATCACAGCAAGCTGGGCCTGCGGTCTTCGTTTTTCTTTGCGCGGCTGCAGGAGATCGAAGTCCTGATCACGGATCGCCCTCCGGCCACGGCGTTCGCGAAGGCGCTGCGCAAAGCGGAGGTCGAGGTGCAGATCGCCGCTGCAAGAAGGAAGGGCCGCTGAGCACCGCCCGATTTCGCCGTGACGCCCCGGCGGGCGCGCGCTACGTTTCCACGTCGGAGCAAGGGAGGGGTGGCAGAGTGGTCGATTGCCAGGGTCGCGTTCCGGCTCCTGCCGGTCAGGCGACGGCGGTCTTGCCACGTGATTCGCCTGCGGCGAAAACGTGGTCGCGTTTGCCTCGACTTTGTTGAAACATCACGGGAACAACCGCATCCAATGAGTTGCTACGTTTATGTGCTGCACTCGGTAAACTTCGACCGTCGATACATCGGCAGCAGCGCAGAGCCGGATACCCGCTTTGCGGCGCACCAGGCCGGCAAGGTGCGTTCAACAAAAGCTTGGCGTCCATGGAAGCGCATATTACTTGAGGAGCATCCCAATCGCAGCGTGGCGGAAAAGCGCGAGCGGTATTTGAAGTCGGGCTCGGGCCGCCGAGAATTGGAACAGCTTCTTAAATAGGAGGGGTGGCAGAGTGGTCGATTGCGGCGGTCTTGAAAACCGCTGTCGGGAAACCGACCGTGGGTTCGAATCCCACCTCCTCCGCCAATTCGGGTGGGATGGGAACGCAGTTCGACTGCCTCGCGCGAAGCGCGACAGCCCGCAAGGCGAAGCCCATCTGGCAGGTCCGGTTCACCGGACAATCCCATCCCCCTCCGCCATCTTCGGGTCGGATGACCGCAGGGCTGCCGAGGGCAGACAATTCCTTGCTGAATCTTCCGGGCAATCACATCAGGAACCGTCGGTCAATGATTTCCACCGCGTCGCTCGTTTTCTTTTTTGTTATGGGAAGTTCCCTCGTCATGGGTGTGCCTTTTCGGATTGGGGAGCCCAAGTCCACTACCGCTCTTACGCCGACCCCAGTTTCGCTATTGCGCGCATTTTTCGTACGGGCAAGGTTCGTCCTCGACGTCCTGCTGGCCGGCAGCCGCGCGCTACATGCAAGTTTTGGCTGGAAAATTTCGCTAAGGCGTGAAACTCATGCCGGAGGCTTGGGAAATGTCCACGTTGTCGGCGGGGGCGTTGCCGTTGCCGGTGATCGTGTTGCCCTGGACGACGGTGCCGTTGCACGGGCCGGTGGCAAAGAGTCCGAACGCGGTGTTCTTTAGGATTGCGTTGTCGAGGACGCTGTTCCTTGCCGACGAAGAGAGGATGAGCCCGCCTCCGGTATTGGTGCTGATCTTGTTGCGAAGGATGGCGCTGACGCCACCGATCGTGGTGCCGGAGGTCCCGCTGTCGAGGAAGATGCCGCCGGTTTGATTTGGGATCGTCGGCTCGAGGCCATCGGTCAATGCGAAACCGAGGCCGACGTTCGAGTTGAAGATGGCGTTGTCATGCGCCTGGTCCATCACGGCGATGCCGTAGCCTGCGTTGCCGGAGAAATGCGTGCGGGTCTCGACGGAGGGTTCGAATCCGCCGATGGCGTTGCCGTGGGCGGTGCCGCTGAGCACGACGCCGCAGCCCTGGTTTGGCAGGGCCGCGTCGATGTCGGTATTCGTGCCGCAGGCGGTGTCGGTGACCTGGACCCCCGAGGCGTCGCCTCCGATCTCGATGCCATTCCCCGCGTTCCCGGAAAGGATGCAGGTGCGGACCGTGTTGTTGCCTCCGGTCGAGGTGATGAGGATGCCATTACGGCCATTCGGCGCGGCGAGACCGAACGCGAAGCCGCCGCCGAACGTATTGAAGGAGATGAAGCCGCTGGCGGTGCCGCGCACGGCGATGCCGTTGCGCGCGTTGCCGGAGATGACGTTGCCCAGGGGAATCACGCCGCCGACCTGCGTATTCTTCGAGGAGCCGCCCACGCTGAGGCCGTCGCCCGCGTTGGCGACGAGGGTGGCGTTGTTCGCTCCGATGCCGATGAAATTCGCCTGCACGGTGGCATTGTCGGCATTGGTGAGACGGATGCCGTCGCGTCCATTGCCGCTGACGACATTGTAGAAGACGAACGGATTCTGATGGAGCGTGCAGCCGATGAGGGAGTTGCCCTTCGAATGGTCGATGCCCACGCCGTCCAGCCCGTTGCCAAGCGGTTTGTTGCCGCTGGCATCCGTACCGATGAAGTTTCCGCTGAGCGTGTTGTTCGATGAGGAGCCCGTGATGAGGACGCCGTCCGCCTTGTTGCCGGAGATGAGATTTCCCTGCGGAGGAACGATGAACACGGGCGTCGTCTTGTTTTCCGTGCCGGTGGGGTTGTTGTCTCCGGCCTCCTGCCCGCCGATGAGATTTCCGGAGGCCCGGGCGGTGACGAGGATGCCGTTCCTTCGGTTTCCGATGGCGCGGACGCCGGTGGGATCGGCGCCGATATAATTCTGCGCGACGACGTTCCCGTTGGATCCGTAAATGCCGATGCCGTTGCCCTTGTTGCCGCTGATGACATTGGAGAGCTGGAAACCGATCTTGACGGTCGCCTGATACGCGAAGACGGACGGGCCGATGACGACGCCGACGACATTGTTGCCAAAGACCGAGTTGCTGCTCGTGATGCCGACCGGCTCGTCGGGGAAGTTCAGATCGACCCACTGGGCCCTGCCAAAGCTGCCGTCGGCATTGCGGCGGACCGAGACCCACGAGCCTTGATTGGGGCCGGATGTCCCCCGTTTGACGGAATCCGCGCTCAGCGTGTAAACGCCGGCCTCCGCGCTGCTGATGCCTTCGAAATGCGTGATAAAACTCCGGCCGCGCTTGCCATTCCAATAGCGGTAGGGCGCCCAATGGGAGAACTTGCCGGTCTTCGAGTCGTAATCGACGAGGTAACCGCGCCCCTGGGCGAGAGGGAGGGATTGATTTTTGAGATTGTTTGTCGCGGTGGGGCTGTAGCCGCCGCAAATGGTGTAGCTCGTGCCGCCGTTATACCAGATGCCGTAGGCCGTGTTACTCTTCGAGCCGGGGAAAACGACGTTCGCGACGAAGGCGGCATGCGCGACGTCGTAGAGGTAGGCGATGCCGGGGCCGAGCGGGGATTTGCCGGCTTTCCCGGGGCCGTCCGCATTGCCGACGGCGAGATCGCCCATCGTGCTGTGGGTGAATTGATATTTCGCCCCGGGGTAGTCGATCGTGCGGAAGAGGCCTCCGCCAGGTAGATCGCCCGCGGCGCCATCCCAGACGAAGCCGTGATTGTAAACCGCGCCGTCGTGCCGGCGCGTGTAACTTCCGACGAGGCGCAGGCCGCCGTTTTTCCGGTTGTCCGGGCCATAGACGCTGGTGGTCGCCGCATCGGGCTTTTTCACCTTGTAGCTTTTGCCGCCGCCCGCGAGGGGGCCGACGTAGAGCAGGCCGTCGTCATTGGTGGTGCCGCAGACGAGGAACTGCCGGGTGCTCGATCCGTGGTTCCGCAACCCCTGCCATGCGGTGACGGGCTGGATCGTGAAGTCGGCGGCATTTGAGGCATCGAAGTATTTGAAACCCGTGACGGGATTGAGATCGCCGATGAGATTGCCGTGGGAAGAGGGGGCGATTTTCACCCCGTCGCCGAGATTGGCATTCACGGCGCCCTCCGGCGTGAGGCCGATGTAATTGCCATCGACCGTGACCTTCGACGCGCGGATCGTGATGGCGGAATTGCCCGCATGCACGAGCGAGAGGGATTTCACGTGCGCGCCATCCGCTCCCGCCGCGATGGAAAGGCCGGGTTGTCCGGAAAAATCCACCGCAACCACCGGCGTCCCGTCGAAACCCGGGGCCGTGGCGCCATTGATCGTCACCGTGCGCGTGATGTCGGGCAGCGGCGAGAAAAGGAGGATGGTCCCGGTCGTGGCGAAGGCAATCGTGCTGCCCGCGTTGGCATTCGACTGTTCGATCGCCCAGCGCAGCGTCCCGGGAGCCGGCGTATCGCCGAGGGATGTCACCGTGTAAGTGGCGGCCCGGCAGGAGAGGCTCGAAGCGGCGAGTGCGCTGAATGCCAGCGCAAGGGAGAAGAGATTGATTTTCATGGGAAGGGTCTTTGAATCTGAGGGGGGTGACCTTCCCAGAACGAAGGTGCCATCCTCAAAGCACCCCGCTTGATGTCAATCGCTATCTGGCAATCGAGTCTTCGAAACCAATCGATCTCCGCGCCTCCGCGCAAGCCGCACGCACTTTCGCTCTGGCCGCTTGCCTCGGGCGTCGCGCGGTTTTATTGGCAGGGGCGTGCAGTTCCTTCGTCGCCCCTGGCCGTGGCCGGAAATTTTGATTCTGGCGCTCGCGGCCGCGCTTCGCTTCACGGCACTGGACCTCAAGCCGCCGCACTTCGACGAGGGCGTGAACGGATGGTTCGCCGATCAAATGGCGCACACCGGCTACTACGCCTACGATCCGACGAACTACCACGGCCCGCTGCACATGTATGCGGTCTTCGTTTCGCAGAAGCTCTTCGGCCGGGACCTCTTTGCGCTGCGCCTGCCGGCCGTGCTCGCCAGCCTCGGCGCCGTCTGGCTGACGCTGCGGTTCGGCCGATTCCTCGGCGTGAATACTGCGCGCTGGGCCGCCGCCGCGATGGCCGTCTCGCCGGCCTGCGTCTTCTACGCGCGCTACTCGATTCATGAGTCCTGGCTGCTCGCGTTCCTCCTGCTCACGGCCTGGGGCATCCTCGATCTGTGGCAAAACGGGACGCGCGCCGGCCTCCACGCGCTCGCGGGCGGCATCGCGGGCATGATCCTCACGAAGGAGACCTACTTCATCCACCTGGGCTGCTTCGCCCTCGCCATCCCCTGCCTGCTCGTCTGGCAGCTCGCCTCGCCGTCGCGCCCGGCCGTCCCGCTCGCGCCGCAGCGCTGGACCTCGCGCGAGGCGGGGCTCGCCGCCGGAGCCGCTGTGTTTGCGATCGTGTTTTTCTATTCGGGCACGTTCCTGCACTGGCAGGGGCTGGCCGGGCTTTATGAAACGTATGCCGCGTGGTTCAAAACCGGAGTCGGCGCCAGCGGACACAACAAGCCCGAGGACCAGCTCGGGCCGTTCAATTACTATTGGTTTCTCCTCCTCGCCCGCTACGAATGGCCGGCGCTCATCGGCCTCGCCGCCTGCATCCGCCTGCTCTGGCCCGCCCCCGCCCACCTGCGCTACCTCGCGATCTACGGGGCCGGCGCGCTCGTCGCCTACACGATCATTCCCTACAAGACCCCGTGGCTTCTGCTCGTGCTGCTCTGGCCATTTTTCTTCACGTTCGGAGCGCTCGTCGAGGAATGCTCGCGGGCGGCGGTTGGGTCCGCGGCCGCGCTGATGCTGGCCTCGGCCTGCGTGACGGCTTCGATGATGCGCGGCGCGCAGCTCAACTTCCGCGACTTCGCCAATCCCGCGGAGCCCTACGTCTATGTGCAGACGTTCCCCGAAATCCGCCGGCTCACCGATCCGCTGTTGACGCTCGCGCAAACGAATCCCGCAGCGCACGGACTCACCGGCGAGATCCTGCTCGATAGCTATTACCCGCTGCCGTGGATGCTCGGCGACTTTCCCAACGTCGCCTATCGCAAGGACACCGAATGGCCCGACCCCCTCGCCGCCGATTTTATTGCCGCCGAGAAGAAAAAAGCGGAGCGCGTGGAGAAGCTGCTCCGCGAGCCCTACTACCGCCGGGAATTCCGCCTGCGCGACGCGCAGGAAGATTGCGTCGCGTGGTTCCGCGTGGCGGCGTTTCGATCATTGCTGCGAGGCGAGCCCACGGTCGGTCCGCAACCCTCCCCCAGCCCCCGATGAAATTCGCCCTCGCCCTGCTCGTCGCCGCGTTCTCGGCGGTCGCGCTCGGGATCGCGCTCGCCTTCGCAATGGGAGGTCTTTCGCCGCTCGCCGCGGTGCTGGCGCTGAGCTGTGGTCTCGGCGCGGGCGCATTGGCCTTTCGCGAAATTCCCGATGAGCCGCAGACCGACGCGCCCCCGCACCTCGCGGAGTGGCTGCTCCTCGGCGTCTTCGCGCTGGCGAGCCTCCGGGCGTTTCTGTGGCTGCTTTATCCGAACAACGACCGCCTGTGCATCCTCTCGCCAAACAATCTCGGCGACCTCGCCCTCCATCTCGATTTCATCCGCTACCTCGCGAGTGGCGTACCGTTCTGGCCTGCCAGCCCGATCCTCACCGGCGAGCCGCTCAAATACCCCATCGGCGCCGATTTTCTAAACAGCCTGCTCCTCGCGGCGGGCCTGCCGGTCGAGCGGGGTCTTGTCTGGACGGGCCTCGCCGGATCCGCGCTCACCGCCGCGGCGCTCTGGCGCTGGGGCCGCGGATTTGCGCTCGCGGCATTTCTCTTCGGCGGCGGGCTTGCCGGCTTCGCGTGGCTGCGCGAGGCGCTCACCAGCGGAAATTTCACGCCGCAGGATGTGCAGGGCCACGCGGAGTGGAAGAATCTCTTTCTCGCCCTTTTCGTGACGCAGCGCGGCCTGCTCCTCGCGCTGCCTGCCGGTCTTTTCCTCCTCGCTCATTGGCGGGCGCGCTATCTGCGCGGCGAGCGCGGCCTGCTGCCGGCCTGGGCGGCCCTGCTGCTCTACGCGACAATGCCGCTCTACAGCGTCCACACGTTTCTCTATCTGAGCGTGGCGCTCGCCGGCATGTTCCTCTTCGCCAGGGATCGCGCGGCGCGGCGGGAAAGCGCCGGATTCACAGCCAGCGCGCTCATTCCTGCGACCGTCTGCGCGGCGCTTGTGACGGGCGGCTTCGCCGCAAGCGGCGGCATTCACTGGCTGCCGGGATGGATGCAACCGGAGACGGATCATTGGTGGAAGGACGCGTGGACGATCGCCTGGTTCTGGCTGCGCAACTTCGGACTCTATCTCGTCTTGTGGGTCCTGCTCGCCGTCATCGCAATCGTTCGCCGCCCGCCACCGCGCAACCGGGAGACACTTGCGATCGTCCTTCCGGCAAGCGCGATGTTCCTCATTTGCTGCTTCGTCTCGTTCGCCGTCTGGCCGTGGGACAATACGAAAATCTTCCTTTGGTGCTGGCTCGCGGTCGCTCCGGGCATCTGGACCGAACTGATACAGCCGCTGCCACCCGCTCCGCGCGCGATGGTTTGCGCCGTCCTGTTTTTCACGGGCGCGCTCTCGCTCGTCGCCGGCCTCGACGGACGCCACAACTACACGCTCGTCGAGGACTCCGCCCTGCTCGACGAGACGGCCGAAGCCGTGCGCGGCATCGATGCAAACGCCCGCTTCGCCTGCGCTCCGGAATACGCACACCCGCTCATCCTCCTGGGCCGCAAGGTCGCCCTCGGCTACGACGGCCATCTGTGGAGCCACGGGTTGAACTACAAACCGAAAATGGCCGAGCTCGACAACCTCATGGTCGCCGGCCCGGGCTGGGAAAAGAGCGCGCAGCGCCTTGCCGTGGATTTCCTGTATTGGGGGCCGCCCGAGGAGGAGCGCTACCCGGAGTCCGAGCAGGCATGGGCGAAGACGCTGACCGCCGTCGCGCACGGCGAGGACTTCACGATCTATCGCCTGCCGGCCGCGCGATGACGCGGGTCAGCTTCTTTTCGTCGCACCCACAACCAGCAACCCCGCGCCGACCACGAGCGCGGATACCCCGAGAATCGGCGACAGCGGAAGGGTCTCTCTTTTCTCGGCGGTGGCCTGGATCGGGCCGAGATCGACGACCTTTTCCCTTCGCGTGAAGGAGATGCTCGGGATGACGAGTGCCAGAATGCCGACGACGACGAGAAGGATACCGACGATTTTTAGCATGGGACTCAATCCATTCGCGGCTGCCCGCCGCCGCGGATGCCTCACACGACGCCCAGCCAGCCGAGCAGGCCCGCCGCGGAGACAACCGCGAGCGGATTCGTCTTCGTGCAGGTGAAGATGACCGTGGCCACGGCGGTGAGCGCCCATTGGCGGTAGCCGTGATCCGCGGACTTCGCGACGATCACTCCGCTCGCGAGCACGAGGCCGACCGTAAGCGGCGCGAAGCCTTTCTCCACCGCATGCCGCCACGCCGCGTCCTTCGCGCTGTTCCAGAATCGCGCGGTGAAATACACGAGCAACCCCGCCGGCAGGATCATGGCGACCGTGGCGACCAGCGCGCCGATCCAGCCGGCGGCCTTGTAGCCGATGAGGGTGACGATCAGGATGCTCGGTCCCGGCGCGGCCTGCGAGATCGCAAAGACATCCGCGAATTGCGAGTCGGTGAGCCATCCGTAGTGCTTCACGGCGTCGAGGTGCATCTGCGGCAGCACGGTATTCCCGCCGCCGATGGACAGGATCGAAAGCGAGCCGAAGACCGCGACGAGATTGAGCAGCGTGCGCGCGTTCATGCCGCCTCCTTTTTTCCGCGCGGCCATGCCCACCACAGCGCGATGGGCCCGCAGATCGCCAGCGAGACGGCCAGGTGCAGCCGCAACAGCGCGCTCAACGCAAACATCGCGACGAACAACGCGACCGGGATGGGCCCGCGCAGGCATTTCCTGCCGGTCTTGATCGCCATGGCGAGCGTCATCGCCACCGCGGCGGCTGTCATTCCGCGCAGCACCGATTTCATCGCGGGCACTTCGCGATACGTAAAATAGAACCAGCCCATCGCAAGCACGATGAGCACGGGCACGAACGTGAGCCCGACACAGGCGGCGATCGCGCCGAGGACGCCGTGAAATTTCACTCCGACAAACACGGCGAGATTCACCTGGTTCGCGCCGGGCAGGATGCGGCAGATCGTGAGCGCGCTGAGGAATTCCTCCTCGCTCATCCACTTCCGCTCGACGACGACGACCTCCCGCGACCACGCGGAAAGCCCCCCGCCAAAGCTCGCGATGGCGATCTTGTTGAACGTGAGCGCGAGCTCCAGCAGGCCGGGAATCACGGGCGCAGCCGGCGCGTCACTCATGGTGCAGGTCCGGGTCGTGGGGAAAATCGTCCTCGACGTGATGAAAGGCCTGCAACGGCTCCGGCGGGTCGTATTTGTGCGAACTCTCCCAGTCGCCCTCGAAGACCTCGGCGAGCTGCTCGATGATCGCAGGGTCCGCAATCGTCGTGCCCAGCTCGCGCCGCAGATCGAACGCGCTGCGGTCGATGTTCATCGAGCCGACGAGCGCGTGGCGGCCGTCCGCGAGCAGCAGCTTTGCGTGGAGTCGCAGGTTCTTTTGCTTGTGCACCTTCACGCCGAGGTAATGCAGCAGGCGCAGCGACGAGAACGTATCGAGGATGTCCCAGTCGCTGATGCCGTGCTTGCCGCCGCAGAGCACGCGCACATGCACGCCGCGCTGCGCCGCCGCCGCGATCCGCTCCGTGACCGTGGCATCGACGAATTTCGGATGCTGGATTTCCAGCGTGTCCTCGGCGCGGTCGATGAATTCGGACATGAGCTGGCGCGAGTTGTGGTTGCTCCACAGCAGGCCGGTGTCATCGGACGGATGCCACAGCCGCTGCTCCCAGTCGGCGTGGAAGCCCTCGACGACCTGCGCCACCTGCGCCGGGTCGCGCACGATCACGCCGTAGTCGCGCGTCTGCGTGAAATATTTTTCGCACAGGTTGAAGGTCGCGATGAGCGCCGTGGCCTCGTCCACCACGGTGGATTTCTCGTGCGTGACGGCGAAATGCGGGCTCGCCCAGCGCACCGGCACGCCGGCCGCCTCGAACAGCGCGAAGGCGTCGTCGTTCGCGCGGCTCCCCGATGAGCGCGCCGGATTGAGCATCACGCGCACGTCCACGCCGGCCTTCGCCCGGGCGAGCACGGCCTGCTGGATGGCGGGCTCCGTAAAGGTGAATTGCTTGAGGTAAAGGGAGCGGCGGGCGCTGTTGATCAGCTCGATGACGGGCGCGGTCCCATCATCGGGCTGCACGATCAGGTGGCGGTGTGTGGACATTCGGGAACGGCGATTTGCTCCTCCATACGGCCTCGCCGCGCCGCTGACAATCCCACAGCGCGGCGCTGAGCCGGGACTTGCCCGCGCCGCCGCTTCCCGATAGGAAGGCGACCCGTGCCCGACTTGAGCCCCGACCAACGCATCGCCGGCGTGCTGGCTCCCGTCTTCGCGCTGCGCGGTTCGCAGGACCTCGGCATCGGCGACACGCTGGCGTTGCGGGAGTTTGCCACCTGGGCCGCGCGGCACGGGCTGCGCGTCGTGCAAATTCTGCCTGTCAACGAATCCGGCGCGGACAACAGCCCCTACAATATCATCAGCTCGATGGCGCTTGATCCGACAACCATCGCCACCTTCCCCGACGAACTGCCCGACCTGCGCAAGGCGGATTTCAAGCGCATCACCGCCGGCTTCGACCTCCGCGCGATGCGCGCGGCCTCCGTGCGTTACGCCGAGGTGAAGAAACTCAAGCGCGCCCTGCTCGCGGCGGCGCATGCGACATTCTGCGAGACGGCGGATGCGGAGCGCCAGGCGGCCTTCGACGATTTCATCCACCAGCACGACGAGTGGCTCACTCCCTATTCGCTCTATCGCGCACTCGTCACGCTGCACGGCGAATCGGAGGTCCTCTGCGATTGGCCCGAGCGGCAGCGCACGCTCCCGGGCGCGCTCGAGTGGATCGAGACTCTTACGGCGGAGAACCGGCACGAGATCGAGCGCCTCTCCGATTTCCACCGCTACGTGCAGTGGATCGCCTTTACCCAATGGCAGGCCGTGCGCGACCATTGCGAACGGCTCGGCGTGTCGCTGATGGGCGATGTTCCCGTGGGCGTGAGCGTTTACAGTTGCGACGTGTGGAGCGAGCCCGGTGTATTCGACCTCACCCGGTCGAGCGGCGCGCCGCCGGAAAAGGTATTCAAGAGCGATCCGTTCACCGAGCAATGGGGCCAGAACTGGGGCTTCCCGCTCTACGATTGGTTCGCCATGTCGCGCGACGACTTCGCGTGGTGGCGCCGGCGCCTGCGTGCGATGGTCGCGATGTTCGACCTCATCCGCGTCGATCACGCGCTCGGCTTCTTCCGCATCTACAGCTTCCCATGGCGGCCCGAGCGCAATGCGGAATTCCTCGATCTCACCGAGGACGAGGCGAAGGCGCTCACGGGCGGGCGGCTCCCGGGCTTCATGCCGCGCGACGACTCGACGCCTGACAACGAGGAGCAAAACCGCCGCCACGGCGAGGTCCTGTTCAAGCTCATGCTCGAGGAGATCGCCGCTCCCCGGCTCATCGCCGAGGATCTCGGCGTCGTGCCTCCCTACGTGCGCCCTGTGCTGGAACGGTTGGAAATTCCCGGCTTCAAGATTCCTCAATGGGAGCGCGAGCCCGGCTGCCCGCTCACGCCGGGCGGCACCTACCCGCGCCTCTCGCTTGCGACCTACGCGACCCACGACCACCCGCCGGTGCATACGTTTTGGAACGCCTGGTTTGCACTCACGAAATCCTCGAAGAAAGCCGAGGCGCTCCACGCCCGCGAGGAAATGGACGCCCTCCTCGCCTTTTGCGGCGAGCTGCCGCTGGAAAAGCCGCACGCATTCGACAGCGACATCCATGCCGTGACGATGCGCGGTCTCATGGCCGCAAATTCCTGGCTGGCGATTCCGATGATCACCGACATTCTCGGCACCGAGGATCGCTTTAATGTGCCCGGCGCCATCGGGGATCAAAACTGGACCGCCCGCCTCGCCACGACCGCCGCGGGAATCGACCGGAATCACCGCTTGGAGTTGAAGCTTCTGCGCCAGATTCTTACGCAAACCGGACGCATGGCAAAATGAGGTTGCCGCCGGGTCCGATTTCTGCTTTCTGACTCGCGGAACAAGACGGAGTTTATGGGAAATTTGACGAAAAGGGATTTGGTCGTTCGGATAAGCAATGAGACCGGGCTTGTGCAACAGTCGGTCTTCGACGTGCTCCAAAAGACGCTCGATTACATCACCGACGCCCTTTCCGACGGGCAGAACGTCGAGCTGCGCAACTTCGGCGTCTTCGAGGTCCGTCTCACGAAATCCCGGGTCGGCCGCAACCCGAACAAGCCCGAAAAGGACGTGGTCATTCCCGCCCGCGCCACTGTGAAGTTCAAGGCCGGCAAGATCATGCGCCAGCGTGTGTTGTTACGGACCGATGGCATGAAGCCCGAGAAGGCTTAACGCCGACTTGATCCCCGTCGTAGATTGGGGCGTGTCGAAGTCCATCCGCATCCGCGGCGCCCGCCAAAACAACCTCAAAGGAATCGACCTCGATCTGCCGCTCGGCAGGTTCATCGTCGTCACGGGCCCGAGCGGCAGCGGCAAGTCGAGCCTCGCGTTCGATACGATCTATGCCGAGGGGCAGCGGCGCTATGTCGAGACGTTCAGCCCCTACACGCGGCAGTTTCTCGACCGCATGGACAAGCCGCTGGCCGACTCCATCGAGGGCATTCCGCCGGCCATCGCCATCGAGCAGACGAACTCCGTCCGCTCCACCCGCTCGACGGTCGGCACGATCACCGAGATCAATGACTATCTGAAGCTTTTCTTCGCCCGGGCCGCAGGCGCCACCTGCCCGGAGTGCTCGCGACCCGTGCGCCCCGAGACCGCGCAGTCCATCGTCGCCCACGTGCTGGCCGACTTTGCCCGCGAGCAGGTGCTCGTCACCTTTGGCATCCCGGTCCCACCGGGAACCAAACCGGCCGACTTTTACGCCTTCCTCCAGCAGCAGGGCTTTCTGCGCATTCTGCTCTACGGCGAAATCGTCCGCACTGACGAACCACCGACCCGCGGCGCGCTGCCCGGCATCGTCCACGTCATCCAGGACCGACTCGAAGTCCTGCCCGAGCACCTCGCGCGCCTGTCGGAGGCGATCGAGATTTCCCTCCGGCTCGGCCAGGGCAAGGTCTCGATCCATCAAGTCTCCGCCGAGCATCATCAGCCGTATTCG
The DNA here is from genome assembly GCA_028713285.1 of Terrimicrobiaceae bacterium. Lineage (GTDB taxonomy): Bacteria > Verrucomicrobiota > Verrucomicrobiia > Chthoniobacterales > JAATET01 > JAATET01. Next base: position 4,661 of record JAQTOP010000054.1, on the reverse strand, counting down.
AACGGCTGGCATTGCGCGCACTGCGACATCTCGATCCGCCCCCCCTCGCCCGGCCTCTTCACGTTCAACAACCCGCTCGGCGCTTGCCCCGATTGCCGCGGCTTCGGCCGCATCATCGGCATCGACTACGCCCGCGTGATGCCGGACAAATCGCTCAGCATTTCCGGCGGTGTCGTGAAGCCGTTTCAAAGCGGCCATTCCCGGGAATGCCAGGACGACCTCCTGCGCGCCGCGGCGCGCAACGACATCGACATCTACGCGCCCTTCGAGGACCTCCCGAAGCGCGAACAGCGCTGGGTCATCGACGGCGAGTCGGGCGTGGACACGGGCGCCGAGGAACTCCGGCAAACCGACGGCTGGTATGGCGTGAAGGGCTATTTCAAATGGCTCGAAGCGCGCACCTACAAGATGCACATCCGCGTGCTCCTCTCGCGCTACCGCAGTTACCAGCCATGCCCTGCGTGCAAGGGAGGCCGCTTTCAGCCCGAGACCCTCAATTACCGGCTCCAACCCGCCAACCTCACGCTGCCCGCCCTCGCCGCGCTGCCGGTCAAGCAGCTCATCACCGTCTTCGACGAAGTCGCCATGCCGCCCGGCGATCCGAGCGCCGTGCTCGTGCGCGAGCAAATCCGCGCCCGCCTCCGCTACCTCGAGTCCGTCGGCCTTGGCTACCTCAGCCTCGACCGCCCGACCCGCTCGCTCTCCGGCGGCGAAGTCGCCCGCGTGAATCTCACGACCTGCCTCGGCGCGTCGCTCGTGAACGCGCTTTTCGTGATGGACGAACCCAGCGTCGGTCTGCACCCGCGCGACACGGTCCGTCTGCTCGAAGTCATGCGCGCGCTGCGCGACAAGGGCAACACCCTTCTCGTCGTCGAGCATGAGGAGGCCATCATTCGCGCCGCGGATCACCTCGTCGATATCGGCCCCGGCCGCGGCAGCACCGGCGGCGAACTCACCTACTCCGGCCCGCTGTCGGAAATCCGCAACTCGCTCACCGCCTCCTACCTGCTGGGCGAACGCTCGATCCCCGTGCCGGCCACCCGCCGCGAACCCGTCGATTTCATCACGCTGGGCGGCATCGAGCATCACAACCTCCACGCCCTCGACATCCGCATCCCGCTCGGCGTTTTTTGCTGCGTCACCGGCGTCTCCGGCTCCGGCAAATCGACCCTCATCCACAACGTCCTTTACCGAAATCTCGTCGGCGGCGAAGGGGACGATCTCGAGTCCGCCGGCCGCCTCGCCTCCATCGACGGCGGCGAGGACATCGAGGACATCGTGATGGTCGATCAATCCCCGCTCGCCCGCAGCCCGCGCTCGACCCCGGCGGTTTACATCGGCTCGTTCGATGGCATCCGCCAGTTGTTCGCGGCGACCGATGACGCCACGCAGGCCGGCCTCACGGCGAGTTCGTTCTCGTTCAATTCCGGCAACGGCCGCTGCGAACGCTGCGCCGGCCTGGGTTTCGAGAAGGTCGAGATGCAATTCCTCAGCGACCTCTTCCTGCGCTGTCCCGAGTGCGAGGGCCGCCGCTACCAGCCGCACGTCCTGAAGATTCGCATCGGCGGCAAATCGATCCACGACGTGCTTGAAATGACGGTGCGCGAGGCCATCGAGTTTTTTGCCGACAAGGAACGCCACGGCGAAATCACCCACCCGCTCCAGCTCATGGCCGACGTCGGCCTCGGCTACCTGCGCCTCGGCCAGCCGCTCAACATCCTCTCCGGCGGCGAGTCCCAGCGGCTGAAGCTCGTGAATCACCTCGTCGAGAAACGCGACGCCGGCGCGCTGCTCATCTTCGACGAACCGACCACCGGCCTGCACATCGACGACGTCGCGCAGCTCCTTCGCGTCTTCCAGCGGCTCGTGGACGAGGGCAACAGCCTCATCGTCATCGAGCACAATCTCGAAGTCATCAAATCCGCGGACTGGATCGTCGATCTCGGCCCGGAGGCCGGCGACGAGGGCGGACGGCTCGTCGCCGAAGGCACGCCCGAGCAGGTTGCCCGCGTCGCCGCTTCGCACACCGGGCGCTTCCTCGCCGGGAGTTTGAAGGGCCCTGTCGGCCACATCGAGGAAGCCCCGCTCAGCTATCGCCTCTCCGCCGTCCACCGCGCGCCGAATGCGATCAGCGTGCGCGGCGCCCGCGAGCACAACCTCAAGAACATCACGCTCGATATCCCGCGGGATCAGGTCGTCGTGATCACGGGCATGAGCGGCTCGGGCAAATCGACGCTCGCATTCGACATCCTCTTCGCCGAGGGCCAGCGGCGCTTCCTGGACAGCATGTCGCCCTACGCGCGACAGTTCGTCGAGCAACTCGAGAAGCCGGAGGTCGATGCCATCGAGGGTCTGCCGCCCAGCGTCGCCATCGAGCAACGCGTAACCCGCGGCGGCGGCAAATCCACCGTCGCGACGGTCACCGAGATCTATCACTTCCTGCGGCTGCTTTTCTCGAAGCTCGGCACGCAATACTGCCCGGACTGCCACCTGCCCGTCGTCACGCAGACGGTCAGCGCCATCGTCGCGCACGTCGAGGCGCTCGCGAAGCGCGGCCGCGTCCAGCTCTTCGCCCCGCTGGTCAAGGCGCGGAAGGGTTTCCACACCGAGGTCGCCCGGTGGGCCGAACGCCACGGCTACACGACCCTCCTCGTGGATGGCAAACTCACGCCCGTTGCGAATTTTGAAAAACTCGAACGCTTCCGCGAACACACCATCGACGTGCTGATCGGTGAAATTTCGTCCGCCGCCGCGAAGGACGCGCCGAAGCTCGTCCGGCAGGCCATCGCTGTCGGCAAGGGAACGGCCCGCGTCGTCGATGCAAAGAAAAAGTCGCACATCCTCAGCACCGAGATGAATTGCCCGCAGTGCGAGCGCGCGTTCGAGGAACTGGATCCCCGCATGTTTTCGTTCAACTCGCCGCACGGCTGGTGCGAGCACTGCCGCGGCTTCGGCGAGGTCTGGCGTCATGCGGCCGGCGAGTTCGAATCGCAGCTCGAGGCTGACCTCGCGGAGGAGCGCAGCTTCGAGACGCTTGACGCCGGCGAGTCCGAACCGTGCCCGGTTTGCGAAGGCGCGCGTATCAACGCCGCCGCCCTTGCCGTGCGCGTGAAAGGCCATCCGATCACCGATTTCACCCGGGCCTCCGCGGCGCGCGGCCTCGAACGCATCGGGAAACTGCGTTTCACCGCGGCGGAAAAGCCCATCGCAACAGATGTCGTCACCGAGATCGAACAGCGCTTGAAATTCCTGTCGTCCGTCGGGCTCGATTACCTCAGCCTCGACCGCGCCGCGAAGACGCTCTCCGGCGGCGAGTCCCAGCGCATCCGCCTCGCCGCCCAGCTCGGCTCGAACCTCCGCGGCGTGCTCTACGTCCTCGACGAACCGACCATCGGCCTGCACCCGCGCGACAACGACCGCCTGCTCGATGCCCTCGTGCAGCTCGCCCGAAAAGGCAACTCGCTCGTGATCGTCGAGCATGACGAGGACACGATGCGCCGCGCCGATCATCTCATCGACCTTGGCCCGCGCGCCGGACGCAACGGCGGCGAAATCGTCGCGCAGGGTTCCGTCGCGGATGTGATGCTCCACGACGAATCGCTCACCGCGAAATACCTCCGCGAGCCCATGCGTCATCCCCTCTCCGGCACCCGCCGTGACCTCGCGACCGCGCCCGGCTGGATCGAACTGGCCGGCGCCTCGCTGCACAACCTCAAGGACGTGGATGCCCGTTTTCCCATCAACCGGCTCACCGTCATCTCCGGCATTTCCGGCTCCGGCAAAAGCAGCCTCGTGCGCGGCGTGCTCGTGCCCGCCGTGCGCGAGGGCCTCACCCGCAAATCGAAAAGCAAACACGCGCCGAAGGGCTATCTCGCCATCGGCGGCCTCGAAAAACTCGGCGCCGTGCTCGAGGTGGACCAGTCGCCCATCGGCAAGACCTCCCGCTCCACGCCCGCAACCTACATCAAGGTGCTCGACGAAATTCGCAACGTCTTCGCCCAGCTCCCGGAGGCCCGCGTGCGCGGCTACACGGCCAGCCGGTTCTCGTTCAACAACGAAGGCGGCCGCTGCGAAAATTGTATCGGCCAGGGCGTCATCAAGCTGGAAATGACCTTCCTGCCGACGACCTACATGCCCTGCGAGGAATGCGGCGGCAAACGCTACAATCCCCCCACGCTCGAAGTTCTCTACAACGAAAAATCCATCGGCGACGTGATGGAAATGACGGTCGAGCAGGCGTCCGGATTCTTCGCCGCCCACCCGAAGATCAAGCGTTCGCTCGACCTCCTCGTCGAGACCGGCCTCGGTTACCTCCAGCTCGGCCAGCCCAGCCCCACGCTCAGCGGCGGCGAGGCGCAGCGGATCAAGCTCGTCACCCAGCTCGCGCGCCGCGGCACCGCGAAGGCGGAGGTTGTCCGCACCACCCGCATGGGCAAATCCACGCTCTACGTGCTCGAGGAGCCGACGATCGGCCTGCACACGGCGGACGTGGCGAACCTCATCGCCGTGCTCCACCGCCTCGTCGAGGAGGGCGGCACGGTCGTCGTGATCGAGCATCACCTCGACGTCGTGGCGGAGGCCGACTACGTGATCGACATCGGCCCCGAGGCCGGAGAAGCCGGCGGCACCGTGGTGGCCGCAGGCACGCCGGAACAGGTCGC
>JAQTOP010000001.1 GCA_028713285.1 Terrimicrobiaceae bacterium | reverse complement strand
CCGTGCCGTCGCCGTGGCCCCACCAGACATCCTTCATGTGCGCGTGAAAAATGCGCCCCGCGAACACGCGCAGGAATTTCACGTAATCGACGCCCTGGTAGCCGAGGTGCGACGGATCGTAGTTGAATCCAAAGCGACGGTGGCCCTTGACGGCCTCGATCGCGCGCTGGGCGGAGGCGATGTCGAAGGCGATCTCGGCCGGATGCACCTCGAGCGCGAAGTTTGCGTTGACGGAATCAAAGACCTCGAGAATCGGGAGCCAGCGCCGGGCGAAATCCTGGAATCCCCGCTCCCAGTAGTCCTGCGAGGTGGGCGGAAAGGCGTAGATGGAATGCCAAATCGACGAGCCGGTGAAGCCGTTGACGATGGCGGGTGTGTCCCGACCCGCGCCGTCCGGCCGGGCATTGAGAAAGGCCCGGGCCGCCCGCGCAGTGGCCGTCATTTTTTCCGCAGCGCGCCGGCGCACGCCCTCGGGATCGCCATCGCCCCACACGTCGGGAGGCAGGATGCTCTTGTGGCGCTCGTCGATCCGGTCGCACACGGCCTGGCCGACGAGGTGATTCGAGATCGCGTGGCACGCGAGTCCATGCTCCCCGAGCAGCTTCCACAGGGCCTCGGCGTAGGCGGGCGAGGCATTGGCCGCATCGACGTCGAAATGATCGCCCCAGCAGGCGAGTTCGACGCCGTCGTATCCCATGGCTTTGACCATCGGGAGAAGTTCGCGGACCGGGAGATCCGCCCATTGTCCGGTAAATAGCGTGACGGGGCGCGACATGAGGCTGGAACGTCTATCCACCACGAGCCGGGAAGTCGAGCGCGCGAGGCACGGCGACCGGCCCGGATTTGGGCTGGACATTCGCCGGGCTCTCCGCAAGAACCCCACGCGGTGAAAAGCTCCCGCCTATTCCGCTGGCTCGGCCTGCCCCTCATGGGCATGGCGATGTTCACGGTCCTGGGCGGGCACTGGGCGGTTTTTCAAGCGGTCGCGTGGTCGCAAATGCTTGTGAGCTATTCGCAAGACGCCCGATCCGTTTCGGTCGGCATCGAGAAAACGTTCAGCGGCAAATATCCGTGCGCGATGTGCCGCAAGATCGCCGAAGCCAAATACCAGCAGGAGCAAAAGCAGCCGGTCTTCAAGGCGGACAGGAAGGCCGAGGTATTCGTCGCCCAGCCGGGAACGGCGGTTTCCGCCCCCGCGAGCGAGAAATTTTTCTATCCCGCGACGGCGGACTCCCACTTCACGTCGCGCTCCGACCCGCCTCCGACGCCGGTCCCCATCGTCGCTTGAGTTCCCGCGCCTGATCCGCACGGCGTCTCCGGGCAGCGATTCGTCGCGTCCCGTTCGCCCTGCGGTCGTTTGGAAGAGGAACCTGCCGCCGGCCTTTGCGCCGTCGGGCGCCGGGCATGCCCCGGCAATCACGCAACGATGCCCCACTCACAACGGAGCGGCTTTACGCTCGTCGAACTTCTGGCCGCCATCGCGGTCGGCGCGATCGTGCTCGCCCTGATTTCGGCCGGCGGACAGAAAGCCATCGCCCGGGCGAGAAGCGCGCAATGCCTGAGCCACCTTCGCGCCCTGGGAGCCGCCACCATCGGCTACGCGGCGGACAATGACATGACCCTGCCCGCCACCGTGCATCAGCGGCGGCAGGGGCTCGCCTCGTGGTCCAAGTCGCTGCAGCCCTACGCGGAAGGCACGCTGTGCTTCAAGTGCCCGTGCGATCCGGTCAATCGCCCCTACAGCTACTGCATCAACGATTTCCTCACTCCGAATCCCGCCGGCGCGGGAGACCTGAATTTTTCCCGACTCACCAAGCTCGACAAGCCGGCCTCGACGATCCTTTTCGCCGAGATGTCGGACGGCTACTCCGGCGATCACTTTCACTTCGCAAGCTACCGGGGGATTCCCGTCCCGGCGGAAGTCGTGAAGGACCAGATCGCCGTCGAGCGCCACGACGGCAGCGCCAACTATCTCTTCACGGAAGGCCACGTCGAAAACATCACCTGGAAACACCTGAAAGCCACGCTCGTGCAGGTGCCAAGCACTTTCATCGACCCAACCTCGGGGGATTCAACCCCGACGCCCAATTCACAACAAACATTCCAATAAAATCATGAAAAAATTCTCAATCGTCGCATCGGCCTCGGCCGTTGCCCTCGCGCTTCTTGCCCTCGCGCCGGCCCGGGCCGGTCACGTCTATGGAGGCATTACCGATACCAACCTCGACACCGTCCTCGGCGCCGGGGACGCGCTCTCCTTCGTCAGCAATACGACGGGAGCCATCGTCACGGGCGCCAGTCAGGGCGTGCAAGCCATGTCGCTGGTCACCGTGGGCGTGCAGGCTGGCTATTTCCAGACATCGAACATCACCTTCACCGCGCTCGCAGGCACGGGCCTGGGCTGGGCCGGCACCGGTGCGGATTTTTCTGGCGCCTATCGGCCGGCAAGTGCGTTCGCCGCCAACGCCGGCGCCTACATCGAGCTGCGCATCGACAGCGTCACCGGGCCGGGCGGCGCGAAGTTCAGCTTCTGGGATACTGAGGTGAACGCCAGCGGCCCGGCGCTCACTTACATCATCGGCTCCAGCGGCCCGAGCAGCTATTGGAACCTTACGGATCCCGAGCTGATCATCGGTGATGGCGCGGCGCCCCTGCCGGCGAATCCCGACACCGGAGTCGCCTACACCCATCCGAATGTCGCGCCGACCCTCGACGGCCTGCCCGCCGGCTTCACGTGGAACGACGTCAGCGGCCCGGGCACGGCGGTCGATCCCTACGGCCACGTCCATGGCCGCAGCTTCACCGTCGATACGCCCGGCGACTACACGGTGAACTACGTCCTGCACGACGCCAGCGGCCAGCATCCCGACAGCCAGGCGTTCGCGGTGAGCTACTCGGCCGTGCCCGAGCCGGGAAGCGTCGCGCTGTTCACCGGCGTCGGATGCGGGGTGCTGCTACTTCGCCGCCGATTCGCCCCGAAGAAATCCTGATTCGCCAAACCGTGTCCGCGCCGCTCCCCCGCCGGCGCGGACACATTTCCCCGCAAGAAAAATGAAATCCCTTTTCCATCTCGCCGTGTTCGCGCTGGCTGCCACCGCGCTGCCCGTCCGTGCGCATCAACATTTCGACGCCGGCATCGTGGACGAAAACCTCAACGGTCTGCCCGACGCGGGCGAAGCGTTGCGATTCGTCAACCCGCCCGCGCCCGGCACAATTTTCCACTTTTATCCCAAAGCCGCGGGCCTCGAATACGGCGGCTACTACTCGCTCGATGAGGATCCGCGGCCGCTCTTTCCGAACGATTATTTCACGTTCACCGCGCTCTCCGACGGAGACGTGGACATCGCCGCGCCCTTCCACGCCGCCGCCGGCTCGTCCATCTGGGCGCAAGTCACGAGCGTGACCGGCCCCGCCGGGGCAAGCGTCGGATTCTGGGACGAAAACTGGGGCCTCACGCACACGACTCCCTCGCAATCGTTCCTCACGGGCGACTCGACCGGAGGATTTTCCTTCGTATTGAGCGAATCCAGCTTTCCTCCGGCGCCGGATGAAGATCCCCAGGGCCACATCCACAACCGCGCGTGGACGGTGACGCAGCCGGGGGCCTACGACGTGACCTTTACGCTGATCGACCGCAGCGCGAACGGACCCGGCGCCGGCCCGATTCATGATCCGAGCGTGCCCTACACGTTTCACTTCGTGGCGATTCCCGAGCCGGCGGCATTCAGCCTTCTTGGATTCGCCGCCGCCGCCGGCTGGATTTGGAGGCGGCGCGCCATGCGGTGAGGCGGCGCGATTCCATTCCACCGCTCGCGCTCGCGACTCTCAGCGGCGCGGCGGGGCTCGCGCACCAGCTCCTGTGGGTGCGCCGCATGATCGACGTGCTCGGCGCGGATGCCGGCACGTTCTCGCGGGTGATCGGCGCATTCTTCCTCGGCCTCTCCTTGGGGGCGTGGTGGGCGGCGCGGCGCGCGACGCCGCGTCCATGGCGCAGCGTCGCGCTCGCGGAGTGCCTCGTCGCCGCGCTCGCCTTCGTCGTCCTGGCTGCGGGGCAGATTCCGTGGCCCGCCTGGCCGTGGCTGAGCTGGGCGCTGCCCCTCGCGCTGGTGCTCCCGCCGGCCGCGGCGATGGGGGCCGTGCTGCCGTGGATGATCCGCGCGGCGGGCGCCAGCCGGAGCGTGTCGCTCTACGCCGCGAACATCTTCGGAGGGGTCGCGGGACTCGTCGTCACGTTCTCGTGGTCGCTTCCGGCACTGGGCCTGGCGGGCGCGTCCGGCTTCACCCTCGCCCTCAACCTCGTCGTCGCGGCGGTCGCGTGGCGGCTGCAAACGGCTGACGAGGCGGAAGCGACGCCTGCCGCGGATGCAGGCGCGAGTTCCGCAACGCTCGAAGGGCTGGCATTCGCATCGGGTTTTCTCGTGCTCGCCGCCGAGGTGATTTTCCAGCATCAGTTCGCGCAATTCCTGATCAGCTCGCACCTGGCCGGCGCGCTGGTCCTCGCATTGGCGCTGGCGGCGCTCGGGGCCGCCTCCGCATTCGTCGCGCTCTGGCGCGGACCGGCGCCCGCGCTGCTGCCGGCGGCACTCTTCCTCGCCGCGATTGCCTGCGCCGCGCAGCCGCTCGTGCTCGTCGTCCAGCGCGGCGGCGTGCATTACCTGGCCTATGCGAAGCCGCTCGGGGCGTATCTGGCCGATGCGGTGCGCCTCGGCGCCCCCGCCCTCTTCCTCGTGCTCCTCCCGGCGGGGCTCGTTTTCCCGCTGCTGCTTCGCGAGGCGGCCGCGCGCAGGATCGACGCCGGCCGGCTGCTCGCGGTGAATGGCCTCGGCGGCTGCCTCGGCGCCGAGCTGGGCGAGCGTCTGCTCACTCCCATGTTCGGCATCTGGTTCGCGATGAGCGTGCTGGCGGGCGGGTATCTGCTTTGCCTCGGCGCGCAGGCCGCCCGGTGGCGCTGGATCGCGCTCGCGCTGGGAGCGGCGGTCGTGGCCTGGAGCTGGAGGATCGACGCCCGTCTGCCCTACATCGGCCTCGCCGGGGAGGATGCGCTCGTCAAAGTCGCCATGGGCCGCGAGGGAGTCGTCGCCGTGGTGCATGGCGAGCCGGACGACTGGCGGCTGGTCGTGAACAACAGTTACACCCTCGGCGGCTCGCGCGCGGCGGGCAATCAGGAGCGCGAGGCCTTGCTGCCGATCCTGCTGCACGGCGATGCGCGCCGCGTCGCGACGCTCGGCGTGGCCACCGGCAGCACCGTGGCCGGAGCCGCGCTCGATCCCGAAGTCGAAGCCATCGAGGGCATCGACCTCTCGCCGCTCGTGCTCGGGTTCGCCCGGAATGATTTCGCCCCCTTCAACCGCTCGATGGCCGCCGACCCGCGCGTGCGGCTGACCCGGGGCGACGCCCGCCGCGTCATTCGCGAGCGCCGCGGCGCCTTCGACGTCGTCGTCGGAGATCTCTTTCTTCCATGGAACACCGGCGAGGGGCGGCTGTTCACCCGGGAGCACTTCGCCGGCGTGCGCGCCGCGCTGCGGCCCGGCGGGCTCTACTGCCAATGGCTGCCGATGTATCAACTCACGCGGGCGCAATTCGACGCCATTCTGCGCACGTTCCGTATCGTCTTTCCGGACGCGTGGATCGTGCGGGGCGATTTCTACGTCGGCATGCCGATCATCGGCCTCGTCGGCGGGAAAACGCTCGAACAGGTCGATTGGAAACGCGTCGCCGCGGCTTGCGAGCGGGTGCGCGCGACCGGGAAATGCCTCGATCCGCTCCTCCGGCACGCGGACGGCGTTGCGATGTATGTGGTCGGCTCGGCATCCGAACCGCCGAAAGGCCCGGTCATCACGCTGGCCAACTCCTGGATCGAATGGGATGCCGCGCGCAACGTGATCGGCCTGCGCGAAAAGTGGTTCGCCGGCCTGCCGCTGGCGGAGTATTTGCGCTCCATTCAGCGCGCCTCGTCCGACCGGCTTCCGACCGGCCTTCGCCCGGCCCTCGCCTGCGCGGATCGTTGCGTCGCGCTGGAAGTCGCCCGTGCCGCCGGCCTCCCGCAAGCCGGCGAAATCGAGGTGCAGGTCGTGGAAAACCTGCCCGCCCCGCTCGTGGCCGACGGCGGGGCGAATTGGTCCCTGCTGCCCATGCAACATCGGCCCGCCTATCCGCCCGGCAGGGCTCCATGACGAGCGGCGGCCGCCAATTCTCCTTCCCGTCGCCCGCGTTCCTTCTTATCTCTCCAGATTCGGCCCAGCCCTTCCGAATGAAACGCGGCTTTCTCGACAAACTCATCCACCGCCTCGGCGTCGTGCAGCCCGCCGACGTGCAGAGTTACCTCGTCGAGCTGGCGCGCGAGAAGGGCTTCCTCGAGACCATCTTCAACGCGATCCTCGAGGGCGTGATCGTCACCGACCCCAAGGGCCGAATCATCTGGCTGAACAAGGCCGCATGCGGCTTCTTCGCCATCGAGGCCGAGGCCAGCATGGGCCGGCCGCTCAAGGAGGTCGTGCGCGGGCTCGACCTGGAATCCGTCACCGCCTCGGGACAGACGGTCAATCGCGACCTCGAAGTCTTTTATCCGGAAACTCGCACGCTCAATTTCTATATCGTCCCGCTGATGGATGACGACGGCGACGAGATCGAGGGCCACGCCGTCATCCTGCGCGACGCCACGGAGAGCCGCCGCTCGACGGCCGAGACCATCGAGAGCGAGCGCTTCTCCGCGCTCACGCTGCTCGCGGCGGGCGTCGCCCATGAGATCGGCAACCCGCTCAATTCGCTCAACATCCACCTCCAGCTCCTCGAGCGGCGCGCTCGCAAGCTGCCGGCGCGGGCGCGGGCGGACTTCGAGGAAAGCATCGGCATCGCTCGCGCCGAGGTCACGCGACTCGACCACATCATCATGCAATTCCTGCGCGCGATCCGCCCGCAGCCGCTCGAAACGCGGCTCGAGAATCTCAACGTGCTGGTCAGCGAATCCGTCGCCTTCCTCGAGCCCGAGCTGAAGGATCGCGACATCCTCGTGGACGTCGCCCTCGACGAAAGGCTGCCGCCCGTCGAAGTGGATCGCGACCAGCTCAAACAGGCATTCTACAATGTCATCCGCAACGGCCTCCAGGCCATGAACACCGGCGGATTTCTGCGCGTGCGCACAGGCATGGACGAGACGCACTTTTTCGTGTCCTTCACAGACAATGGCGGCGGCATCGCGGCGGAGAACATGGGCCGCGTGTTCGAGGCGTATTTCTCGACGAAGACCGGGGGCACCGGCCTCGGCCTGCTCATCGTGAGGCGCATCGTGCGCGCCCACGGCGGCGAGGTCGCCATCGAGAGCACCGAGGGCAAGGGCCTCACGCTCACCATCCGGCTGCCCCGCCACGATCAGCGCGTGCGCTTCCTCAAGGCGGGAGCTTGATTCCACGCGAGTCCACGGCCTGTGCGTTTTCCTTCGCACAAATTGCGCAAAGTAATGGGTTGAATTTTTCCGGCTGGCTCGATAATTCCGTTCCCCCAGTGATCCGAAGGCCGTCTTTTTCATCTCTTTCGACTTCCCGTCCGGCGGGCGCAGGGAAGTTCCGTTTCCCGAACCTTCTTTCCATATTGACCCTGCTCCTTCCCGCCCTGACGGCACGCGCGGCGGAACCGACCGTTTACCCGATCTCGAACATGTTCGACCCGCTTTCGAAGCCGGCGCTCATGATTCACGAGTCGTCGATTGTCGTCTCGCTCATCTGCCTCGTCATCTTCCTCCTCGTCACCGGAATGATCGCCTATGTGGTGGTGAAATTCCCGAGCAAGGGCGCGTCCGATGATCGCCAGGAACCGCCGCAAATCTACGGCAGTTCCCAGATCGAACTCGCCTGGACCGTCATCCCGATCCTCATCACGGTCGTCCTCATTCTCGTCACGACACGCACCATCGGCGAAATCCAGGACAAAAAAATGCCCGAGAATGCCGTGCGCGTGACGATCATCGGCCACCAATGGTGGTGGGAAATCCATTACATGAAACCCGACGGCAAGGGCGGATGGATCACCGACTTCGTCACCGCAAACGAGCTGCACATCCCGCTCAGCCCGAAGGACAAACCCCGCCCCACGGCGCTCACGCTCGAGTCCGCCGACGTGATCCACAGCTACTGGGTGCCGCAGCTCAACGGCAAGACCGACGTCATTCCGAATCACCAGAACCACATGTGGTTCGAGCCGTGGGCGACCGGGACATTTCTTGGGAACTGCGCCGAGTATTGCGGCACGCAACATGCGAACATGCTCATCCGCGTGATGGTGCAAAAACCCGACGAATTCGAGAAATGGCTCGCCGACCAGCGGGCCGCCCCCCGCACACCATTGGATGCCATCGCGCTCCAGGGCCGGCAGGTGTTCTTCGGCAACTCCTGCGTGAGCTGCCACAAGATCGCCGGCACGGTCGCCGTGGGCCTCTTCGGCCCGGACCTCACCCACCTCATGGCGCGCACGGCGATCGGCTCCGGCGTCGCGCCGATCGGCCAGGCATCCCTTCGTGACTGGGTTCGGAACCCCGCTCACCTCAAGCCCGGCGTCCTCATGCCGGACATGCAGCTCAGCGAAGCGCAGGTGGACCAGGTGGTCGCCTACCTCATGACGCTCAAATAGCCCGACCTATGGCCAACGGCACCACGACCACCGCCACCGACGACGACGACTTCGTCATCACGCCCACCCGCCCCGGCGAGGAGAAGGGCGCCTGGTCGGCTTGGATCCAAGACCTCCTCTTCACCGTCGATCACAAAAAGCTCGGCCTCATGTATATCGGCTCGGGCCTGCTGTTCTTCGTGGTCGCGGGCCTCATGGCGACGCTCATCCGCGCACAGCTCGCTTTTCCGAACAGCCACCTCATCGCGCCCGACGTTTACAACCGCTTCTTCACGATGCACGGCACGGCCATGGTGTTCATGGTCGGCATGCCCATCATCTTCGGCATGGCCAACTACCTCGTCCCGATCATGATCGGCGCGCGCGACATGGCCTTCCCGCGGCTGAACGCCTTCGGCTTCTGGATGTTTTTCTTCAGCGGCTGGTTCCTCTATTTCAGCTACTTCGCGGGCCCCGGCCTCTACAACGCCGGCAGCGCGCCCGACATCGGCTGGTTCGCCTACTCGCCGCTCACCGCCAAGGCATTCTCGCGCGGCCACAGCTCCGACTACTGGACCCTCAGCCTGCTATCGAGCGGCATCGGCAGCATGGCCACCGCGCTCAATATCATCGTCACGACGATCAGCCTGCGGTGCAAGGGAATGACGCTCGGACGCATGCCGCTCTTCGTGTGGACGTTCCTCGTGGTCGCCTTCCTCGTCATCCTGGCCCTCCCGCCGCTCTCGGCCTGCCAGATCATGCTCATCCTCGACCGCTACCTCGGCGCGAAGTTTTTCGACACCCAGTCGGGTGGCTCCGCCGTGCTGTGGCAGCACTTCTTTTGGATCTTCGGCCATCCCGAGGTTTACATCCTCATCCTTCCGGGCTTTGCCGCAATGAACGAGATCGTGCCCGTCTTCTCGCGCAAGCCCATCTTCGGCTACCCGATCATGGTCGGCGCGAATGTCATGATCGCCTTCATCAGCCTCGGCGTGTGGGCGCACCACATGTTCACGGTCGGCATGACCTCCCTCGGCAATTCGTTTTTCGCGATCTCGACGATGCTCGTGGCCATCCCCACCGGCATCAAGATCTTCAACTGGATCGGCACGATGTATGGCGGCAAAATCCGCTTCGAGATGCCGATGATTTTCTGCATCGCCTTCCTGTTCCAATTCCTCATCGCCGGCCTTACGGGCGTGATGCTCTCGGTGGCGCCATTCGACTGGCAGCTCAGCGATTCATATTTCGTCGTGGCGCACTTCCACTACGTCCTCATCGGCGGCCTCCTCTACACGATCTTTGCCTCCATCTACTACTGGTATCCGAAGGCATTCGGTCGCATGATGAGCCACAAGATCGGCCTCTGGCACTTCTGGCTTTTCACGATTGGTTTTCACCTCACGTTCGGCCCGCAGCACATCGCCGGATTCCTCGGCATGCCCCGCCGCATCTACACGTATGAAGCGGGTCGAGGCTGGGAAATCTGGAACCTCATGTCCTCCATCGGCGTCATTTTCCAGCTCGCCGGCGTCCTGCTCTTTGTCTGGAACCTCATCTACTCCTACCGGAAAGGAAAGATCGCCGGTGACGATCCATGGGACGCCTGGACGCTCGAATGGGCGACCACCTCGCCGCCGCCGGACTACAATTTCGAAAAAATTCCCGAGGTCCGGAGCCGCCGGCCGCTTTGGGATCTCAAGCACCCGGACGATCCGGATTGGAAATACGAATAGCCGCCTTGCCCGATGGATACCTTTATCAATCAGCCCGTCTCGATCGACGAGATCACGCCATGGCGTCCGCCCTCGATCCGCAAGGTCGGCATGCTCACGCTCATTACGACCGAGAGCGCGCTCTTCGCGATCTTCGTCGTCGCCTACATTTTCTACATCGGCAAGAGCCTCAACGGTCCCTACCCACACGAACTGCTCGAGATTCCCTGGTCTGCCAGCTTTGCGCTGTTTGGCAGCAGCGCGACGATCACCTTCGCCGAGTTCGCGCTCAAAAAAGGCAATCGCCCGCTGTTTCACCTGTGGTGGTTCATCACCATCGCGATGGGCATCTACTTCCTCGGCTTCACGGCCTATGAATGGCACGAGTTCATCTTCGAGAAGCACCTCACCATCAGCACGAACGTCTTCGGCACGACCTTCTATTCACTCGTCGGCCTTCATGCCAGCCACGTGGTCGTCGGCCTGCTCCTGCTGGGCACGATCCTCATCAGCAGCCTGAGGAACAAGCTCGATCACGAGCACCATGAGCACGTGGAAATCATCTCGTGGTATTGGCACTTCGTCGATGCCGTCTGGGCCGTCGTCCTCACGGTCGTGTATTTCATCAGCGCACACTATTGAGCATGCAAAGCGATCCTCACCATGATTCCGCCAACTCGGTCGAGCTGCCCACGCCGACCGCCTGGCCGATCATCACAGCCTTCGGCCTCACGCTGCTCTTCCTCGGCCTCGTCACCACGCTTTTCGTCTCGCTGGCCGGCTTCCTGCTCGGGCTGATCGGCGCCATCGGCTGGTTCGGCGATGTCTTCCCGCATCCCAAACACGAGCCTTTTCCCATCCGCCCGCACGACGAATGGCCGAAGGATGTCTGCCGCGTGGGCCGCACCGTCACGCATCTGCATGTGGGGGAGCACGGCCATCGCGAGCAATTTCCCGCCGCCGTCCATCCCTATACGGCCGGCTTCATCGGCGGACTCGCGGGCGGCGCGGTAATGGCCGTCATTGCCTGCGCCTGGGGCTATCTCGTGGATCAAAGTCTCTGGTATCCTGTGAATCTGCTGGCCGCCGCCGGCCTGCCCGAACTCTCCACCGCCAGCACCGAAGTGCTCAAACAGTTCAGCCTCGCAGGCCTCGTCGTCGCGCTCATCACCCACGTCACCACGTCGGTCCTCGTCGGCCTCCTCTACACCGTCCTGCTCCCGATGCTGCCGGCAAAGCGCGAATGGATTTGGGGAGGAATCCTCATTCCGCTCATGTGGACCGGCCTCATCTGGGCGAGCCTCCGGTTCATCAATCCCACGCTCAATGCCCGCTTCGAATGGCTCCCGTTTGTCATCAGCCAGATCGCATTCGGCATGGTGTGCGGCTTTTACGTCTTTCGCTCCACGAAGGTTTCGACGCAGCAGGGCTGGACCGTCGCCGCCCGCCTCGGCGTCGAGGCCCAGCACCCGGGGGAGAAGAAGCCATGATCCGCTCGCGCCTTCTGCCCCTCGCGCTCTGCGCCATCATCGCTTCGGCGCTTGTCGGCTGCGATTGGATGCCAGGAAAACCCAATCCGGCCAATCGATGGAAACCCGCCGCGTCCATCACGGATCCGGCCACGCTCTTCGCGCAAAACTGCCTCGCGTGCCACAGCATCGGCGCAACCACATCCGCGGCGATCGCGTTGAATAGTCCCACCTTCCTTGCGGTGATTCCCCCTGCGACGCTCAAGGATACCATCACCAATGGCATCCCCGGTTCGCGCATGCCCGCTTTCGTCGAATCGAAGGGTGGAAGCCTCACCGCCGCGCAGATCGACCTCCTCGTGGATTTCATCCTCAAGAACAAGAAGCCGATCGAAGGCCCGCTGCCTCCCTACGCCGCCCCTCTCGGAAATGCGGCGACGGGCCAGGTTGCCTTCGCCACCTTTTGCGCGAGCTGCCATGGCGGGACTGGCGCGGGCGCGAAGGCCGGCTCCATCGTCGATCCCGACTACCTCGGCCTCGTCACCGACCAATACCTGCGCACCATCGTCATCGCCGGCCGTCCGGAACTCGGCTGCCCCGACTTCCGCTCCCGCGTGCCCGGCAGGGCAATGACCGATCAGGATATCTCCGATGTCGTCGCGTGGCTCGCCTCCAACCGGCGCAACGATCTCGGCCAGCCGCTCGCCGCTCCGAACCCGTAACCCACTTTCTGCATGACACCAGACGCTCCAAAGGAAACCACGCCCGCCGCCGAAGGCTGCGCCTGCCAAAGCGGCACCGCAGTCGCCGCGCCCACCTCGCGCCGCAATTTCCTTCTCCAAATCGGCATCGGCCTCAATGTCCTCGCCGGCGCGCTCATCAGCGTGCCCATTCTCGGCTACGTCCTTTCGAGCTTTGCGAAAAAATTCCCGCTCGAGTGGATCAACCTCGGCTCCACCAGCCAGTTTCCCGAGGGGACCACTCAACTCGCCTCCTACGAAAATCCCTACCGCCGCCCCTGGGACGGCGAGATGGCCAGGATCCCCTGCTGGGTGCGCCACATCTCGGCGAATGATTTCCAGGTCTTCGCCATCAACTGCGCCCACCTCGGCTGCCCCGTCCGCTGGTTCTCGGAATCCAAGCTTTTCATGTGCCCGTGCCATGGCGGCGCCTACTACGAGAATGGCGACCACGCCGCCGGCCCGCCCCCGCGCGGCCTCTTCACCTACGAGTGCCGGGTGACGAACGGCAGCCTCGAGATCAAGGGAGGCATTCTCCCGAATCTGGGCAATCCCGGCAACCCGACCGAGGTAGCGAAACCCGCATGATCGCCAACGCGAAAAAGAAAGTCACCGACGCCGCGCTTGGCGTATTCGGCTGGATCGACGACCGCATTCACGTCAGCGAGATATTCGAGCACACCGCCGGGCATCACATCCCGAAGAGCACCAGCAGTTGGTTCTACGTCTTCGGCAGCGCGACCCTGCTCTGCCTCATCATCCAGCTCGTCACCGGCACGCTCCTCGCCCTCGCCTACGTGCCCTCGGGAGCCGAGGCCTACACCACGCTGGAATACCTCACCTTCGAGCAGCCCCTAGGCTGGTATCTGCGCGGTATCCACTACTGGGGATCGAACTTCATGGTCTCGATCATGTTGATCCACATGACGCAGGTCTATCTCTTCGGCGCTTACAAATACCCGCGCGAGGTCACCTGGATGTCGGGCGTTCTCCTGCTGGTCATCACGCTCGGTCTCGCCTTCACCGGCCAGGTCATGCGCTTTGACGAGGACGCCTACTGGGGCATCGGCATCGGCGCCGCGATCACCGGTCGCTCGCCGGGCATCGGCGGCCCGCTCGTCCAGATGCTGCTCGGCGGCCCGATCATCAGCGCCGAGACGTTGTCGCGATTCTTTACGCTTCACGTCTTTGTCCTCCCCGGCTCCATCCTCGCCATCATCGTGCTCCACCTGCGCATGGTGCTTCTCAAGGGCATCAACGAATGGCCCGAGCCCGGCGTGGAGGTCAACCGCGAGACCTACGACCGTCACTATGCCGCCATCATCAAGCGCGAAGGCATGCCCTTCGTCCCGCACGGCATCGGCAAGGACCTCATCGCCGGCGCCATCGTCATCGTCGGCATCCTCGTCTGCGCGGCCGTCTTCGGTCCCAAGGGTCCCATCGGCCCCCCGGATCCGACGCAGATCGACGCGAACCCCCGCCCCGACTTCTTCTTCATGTGGATCTTCGCCATCGCGGCGCTCATGCCCGACTACATGGAGACAGTCGCCCTCCTCGTCGCTCCGCCCATCGTCATCACTCTCCTGTTCCTTCTGCCGTTCCTCAACAACACCGGCGAGAAGCATTGGAGCCGCCGCCCGGCCGCCGTGCTCACCGTCGTCGGCCTCTATCTTTCCCTCGGCCTGCTCAGTTGGTGGGGCATCACCTCTCCATGGTCGCCGGCAATGACCGCCTGGCGCGCCGACCCCACGCCGAAACAATTCCTCGTCGGCCATACCCCGCTCGAATTGCAGGGCGCCATTGTGCTCCAACAAAAGCAGTGCCGCAACTGCCACGCCATCGATGGCATCGGCGGCGTGCGCGGACCCGACCTCGCCGAGGTGGGCAGCCGACTCACTGCGCCGGAGCTCGCCCGCCAGGTCATCCAAGGCGGCGGCAACATGCCCGCCTACGGCAAAAATCTCTCGCCCTACGAAGTCAACGCGCTCGTTGCCTACATGGTCTCGCTCCATCCCACGGGCACGACGCCCGCGCAGGATAGCGCGAAGCCCTCGGTGCCACCGCCGGAAAACTCCAAACGGCAGGCCAGCGCGGATCCCGCCCATGGCGACCACGGCTAGGATCGCACGGGCCGCCCCCGGGCGGTGAACTCCGACGCCGCAGCGGCCGCCTTCGCCTCGTGGAAATTCGAGCCCGGCCTCGTCGCCGGGCTCCTCCTCGCGGCCATTCTCTACGCCCGCGGCTGGCAGCGCCTTCAAAGCCGCGCCCCCCATCGCTTTCCCCCCTGGCGGCTTGGATGCTTTCTCGGCGGCATCGTCACGATTTTTTTCGCGCTCACCTCGCCCCTCGACGCCTTTGCGAATTTCCTGCTGAGCATCCACATGGTGCAGCACCTCCTGCTCACCATGGTCGCTCCGCCGCTCCTCCTGCTCGGCGCGCCCTGGCTCCCGATCCTGCTCGGCCTTCCGCGCCGGCTCACCGCAGATGTTCTCGGCCCGTTCCTCACCTGGGCGCCGCTCAGGGCCGCCGCAGCCTTTCTCACCCATCCCGTCACCGCCTGGCTTCTTTTCGCGATTTCCAACGTCGCATGGCACACTCCTCCGCTTTACGAGCTCGCCCTCCACTCCACCGGATGGCACCGCGTCGAGCACGGCTTCTTTCTCGGCACCGCCCTGCTGTTTTGGTGGAACGTCATCCTGCCCTGGCCCACGCACCAGACCCGTCCCCGCTGGATCGTCATTCCCTACCTCCTCCTTGCGGATTTTCAAAACACCGCGCTCGCCGCGTTCTTCTCCTTCTACGACCGCGTCCTCTACCCGACCTACGCCGCCGCCCCGCGCGTCACCGACCTCAATGCGCTCAGCGACCAGGCCGCCGCCGGCGCGATCATGTGGGTGCCCGGTTCCATCGCTTTCCTCATCCCCTGCGGCTTCATCGCCGTCCAATTCCTCTCCCGAAAAAAAACTCCGCCGCCTCCCCCGCCGCGCCGCGCCGCCGCCTCGGGAATTCTTTTCGCTTTCCTGATTTCCAAATTCAAATCCGCTCTCCCCCGCCTTCCGCTCACGAAGCTCCGCCGCCCTCTCCAGTTCGCGCTCCTCCTCCTCGCCGCCCTCGTCGTCTGGGACGGCTTCACCGGCCCGCAGGTCAGCGCCATGAACGCCGCCGGCGTGCTGCCCTGGACCCATTGGCGCGGCCTCACCGTGCTGGCGCTCGTCTTCGCCGGCAATCTCTTCTGCCTCTCCTGCCCGTTCATGCTCGTGCGCGACACCGCCCGCCGCATCTTCGGCAGCCGCCAGCTCCCCTGGCCCCATTTCCTGCGCAATAAGTGGCTGCCCGTCGCGCTCATCGCGATCTACCTATGGGCCTACGAGGGCTTCAGCCTCTGGGACCGCCCCTGGGCCACCGCCGCCCTCATCGTCGGCTACTTTGCCGCCGCCACGCTCATCGACGGACTCTTCAAGGGCGCCAGCTTCTGCAAATACGTCTGCCCCATCGGCCAGTTTCACTTCGTCCAATCCCTCGCCTCGCCCTCCGAAATCCGCATTCGCGAGCCCGACGTTTGCCGCACCTGCCGCACCTTCGATTGCATCAAGGGCAACGCCACCCGCCGCGGCTGCGAGCTCCAGCTCTTCCAGCCGAAAAAATCCGGCAACATGGACTGCACCTTCTGCCTCGATTGCGTTTCCGCCTGCCCGCACGACAACGTCGCCCTCCAGCGCACCCTGCCCGCCTCCGACCTTTGGAATCCGGCACCGCGCTCCTCCATCGGGCGCTGGGAATCCCGGCCCGATCTCGCCGCTCTCGTGCTCGTGCTCACGTTCGGCGCCTTCGCGAACGCAGCGGGAATGATCACTCCGATCCAATCCCTCGCTCCGGCGCTTGGCCTCTCGCACCTCGCCTTCACCACGCTCTTTATTGCGATCTCCCTCGTGTTTCTCCCGCTCAGCACCACGTTCGCCGCCGCCAGCCTCACGCGTCCGCACGAGCGAACTCGCGCATCCGTGCTTCGAACCCTCGCCGCCTACGCAATCTCCCTCGCCCCGCTAGGTTTCGGCATGTGGCTCGCCCATTTTGTCTTTCACCTCTTGACCGCCTCCCACACGCCCATCCCCGTCTTCCAGCGCCTGTTCGGTCTGGAACCCGATTGGACCGTCGCCTCCTGGGCCTGGCCCGGCCTGCTCGGCATCGAACTCCTCTTCCTCGACGCCGGCTTTCTCCTCACGCTCTACGCAGCGTGGCGCATCGCCAAAAACCGATCGCCGCGCCCCCTCCGCGCCGCCCTGCCCTGGGCCGCGCTCGCCGCCGCGCTTTACGTCGCCGGCACATGGATTATTTTCCAGCCGATGCAAATGCGCGGCACCCTCACGCCATGAATTTCGCTCTTCCAATTGACGGGGAGCGCAGGCTTCCAGCCTGCTTGGCTGGGCTTCGAGCCCAGCGATCTCCAATCGCATTTCCCGCATTCCTGCTTTCTTTATTCCTCGTTCCGCAGATCGCCTTCGCAGACGGCGGCGCCGTGCTCGCGCAGGAAGTCGTCGGCGCCTGCCGCGTCACGCTCTTCGGCTCCCCGGCCCCGCTCCGGGCCGGTCCCGCGGACTTGAGCGTAATGCTCCAGGATGCCGCCACCGGCGCGCCGATCCTCGACCGCTCCGTCACCATCCAAATCCAGGCCGCCGCCAATCCCGGCTCCGAAGCCTGGGTGCCTCCCTGCTGCTCGATGAAGACGACAACGGACGCGGCTTCGGCCACCCACGCCGGAGCGCAGAACAAACTCCTCTATGCCGCGAACGTCCTCCTGTCCTCCTCCGGTCCGCATGAAGTGACGATTCGATTCGGCGATGGCGGCGAATCCCTGCACACCCAGGTCGCCATCCAGCCGCCCGCTCCGCCCCTCGCAGCCTACTGGGCCTTCCTCGCCGCCCCTCCGCTCCTCATCGCCGGCTTCGCCCTCAATCAGCGTCTCCGCCGGCGTCCGGTCCCATCGCGTAAAAGGGAATGACGTAGGGCCCCTCTGGAATCACCGCCACATCGGCCTCGCCGCAGCGACCGATGCTCTCCTCGATGGCCTCGTCAATGGATTCAATGACTTCGACGCCCGCGAGCCGGCGCTCCTCCGCCGACAAACCTGATGTGTAAAGCTGTATGCGGGCGGCGCGCATCGGTTTGAGTTGCATCTGCGTCTGCCACTCGTCGATGTCAGCCAGTGGCTTGCACAGGAGAGTCCGAAGAAAGGCATCCCGCCCGAGATCGACGAGCCGCGACTGCGCCTCCCGGAATTCCGGTGAGCCGAAGCCCTCCGAGCACTCCGAGGCGATGATCAATGTGCCCCCCGGCACGAGGATGTCGAGAGGCGTAACCATTCCCTTGATGGTCTGGTAGTAGGTCTTGTCGAGCGGATGGCCCGCAGACGACGTGACGATGGTGTGGAATCGCCGATGCACGTCGATTTCGGTGACACTGCGGACGACAGCGACCGCCGCGAGGTGGCTCGCGACAATCTCGCCAAACGTGACGTGGACCAGATCGCGTTCTTCGTCGATGACAGTGTTCAGTCCATGGATTTCGCCAATCATCCGCACGATCTCGAGTTGTTCCTCGTGCAGCGGATTGCCGTTGAGATTGCATGAGCTGGCAAAAGGATCCGCCATGAACCGGGCGCTGTGAAAGGTGCGGATCGTGTCCGCGTGGGCGATCCCGGGTGCAACCAATTTGCGTCCGCCCGAGTATCCGGCCATGAAGTGGGGCTCCACCAGCCCCGTGGCGATCTTGAGATCCGCCTCGATAAAGCGCCGGTTGATTTTCACCGGAGTGCCGCGCGTCCGCGTCGATCCGAGATCGACGTGCCCGGCATCGTCGCGCGCGTTGTGATTTTCCACTCGGACGGTCGAGAGCACCCAGGGATCGCCGACGAGTTCCGCCAGCTCCGCCCCCACGTTGGGACGATGCAGTCCCGTGGCAATCAGGACGCAAATCTCTTGCGCGGGAATGCCCGCAGCGAGCAAGTCCTCGATCATTGGGCGGAGAAAGAGGTGATTCGGGACGGGACGGGTAATGTCGCAAATCAGGATGCATGCGCTGCGCCGGCCTTGCGCGAGCACCTTGAATGGGCGTGCCTGGACGGGGTGGTCGAGAGCCTGACGCACAGCCGCTCGCCCGTCCTGGATTTTTGGCAAGGGCGTCTTGCGGATGATCGCAGGCCGCGCCTTCGCCGGCAGACGCACGGAAAGATGGCCCTTGCCGTATGGGAGGTCGATCATCCGAGGATCCACGGAGGTATTGACGCACAAGTGTCGCCGATTCATGCCTCGGAAATCAATCTCCCTGTCAAACATTCAAATACTATATTAAGTCTTTGACTCTCTTCATTGGATGTGTTGGATTGTGAGGAGTATCTTGGAAATCCACTCCAGATCGCCGGACTTCGATGAAGAATGACATTTCACAAAAACAGGAAGCGATCTTCTGCATGCTCGCGCGGTTTGGCGATGCCATGTCGAGCCCCAGACGCCTCAAAATCATCGCTCTGCTCAGCCAGGGAAGGAAAACCGTCGAGCAGCTTGCCGGCATGACCGACCAATCGGTCGCTGCGACCAGCTCCCATCTCAAGGTGCTGCGCGCCTCCGGCCTGGTGGAGGCCAGCAAGGAAGGGCGCCGGGTCTGGTGTAGTCTCGCAGGGGAGAGCGTCATCCGGGTGTGGCTCGCCCTGCGGAATCTGGGCGAGGAGTTGCTGCCCGAGGTCCGCGAGATCGTTCGCGACTACTTCGAGCATCCCGAGTCGTTGTCCACACTGACGATGCAGGAAGTCATGGATGAGGCGGGCCATGACCGGATCATTCTCCTCGACCTGCGTGACGAGGACGAGTTCCTGACCGGTCATCTCCCGCACGCCCGGCACATTCCCTTCGCTGATCTGGTCAAACGCGCGGGCGAACTCCCCGCCGGCGTCCCGGTCCTCGCCTATTGCCGCGGCCCCTACTGCATCACCGCTCTGAATGGCGCCCGCTCATTGCAGGAGGCCGGAGTCTCCGTGCAGCGCCTCCGATTCGGAGTGCCCGAGTGGAAGGCGGCGAACCTGCCGCTCGAGATCGACTCACGGACCTCCTCCATAAATTGACCGTCATGATCGCAGGCTTCCCATGCATTTCACCGCTCACCGCCGCGACCGGCAATCCCACGCACCCGTCAAATTCATGAACATCACAGCGACTCCAGAAACTCCAATATCCACCATCTCACCCGCCGAGGCCCAGAAGAGGAACGGCGACGCTCTACTTCTCGACGTGCGCACCCCGGCGGAGTTCGAGGAAGCTCACATCGACGGTTCCGTTCTGCATCCCCTCGGGGATTTGAATCCTGAAGAGGTGAAGCAGCTCGCCGCCGGCAAGAGCGCCTGTTTCCTCATTTGCCGGTCCGGCAACCGGGCCCGCCAGGCCGCAGAGAAACTCAAATCATGCGAACTGGAGGGCTTGCGGATCCTCGAAGGCGGCGTGCAGGCATGGGATGCCGCGGGTCTGCCTCTCAGCCGCGGAACGAAAACGATGTCGCTCGAGCGCCAGGTCCGCATCGCGGCCGGCACACTCGTCTTTACGGGAGCGATGCTCGGCTACTTCGTGCATCCCGCATGGATCGCGCTTCCCGCCTTTGTCGGCACGGGGCTTGTGTTTGCGGGCATCACAGACACCTGCGGCATGGGGATGCTCATTGCCCGAATGCCCTGGAACAACCGCCGCGGTCCCTCCGGCGGCTCGCACTGCACCTCGCCCCGCTAAACCCCCAACACTCCATCCCATGCTTCTCCGTCAAATCTTCGATCCCCAGCTCGCGCAATACGCCTACCTCGTCGGCTGCCAGCGCACGGGCGAAGCCCTCCTCATCGATCCCGAGCGCGACATCGACCGATACCAGTCGCTCGCCACCGAGAATGGCCTGCGCATCACCGCCGTGGCAGAGACGCACATCCATGCCGATTTCGTGAGCGGCGGACGCGAGTTCGCGCAGGATCCCGATGTCCGCCTCTACCTGTCCGCGGAAGGCGGTCCGGATTGGCTCTATCAATGGCCCGGTCAGCGGCCGAACACCCATTTCCTCGAGGATGGCGATCACTTCATGGTCGGCAATATCCGAATCGACGCCGTGCATACTCCCGGGCACACGCCCGAGCACCTGAGCTTTCTCATCACCGATATCGGCGGTGGAGCGGATCGGCCTATCGCCCTCGCGACCGGCGATTTTGTCTTCGTGGGCGACGTGGGCCGCCCCGACCTGCTGGAATCCGCCGCAGGCGTCAAGGGCGCGATGGAGCCATCGGCCCGCAAGCTGCGCGAATCTCTTCGCGACCGCCTTTTGCCATTCCTCGACTATCTGCAAATCCTGCCCGCCCACGGCGCGGGCAGCGCCTGCGGCAAGGCCCTCGGGGCCGTGCCCACGACCACGCTCGGCTACGAACGCCGCTTCAATGCGCCGCTCAAGCTCGCGATGACCGACGGCGAGGCGTTCGTGAAGGACATCCTCTCCGGGCAACCGGAGTCGCCTCTTTACTTCGCCACGATGAAGCGGGTGAATCGCGATGGCATTGCGGTCACCGGAGGCGCGCCGACACCGCCGCATCTGGAAGCGGCGGAGTTTTCCCGCAAGGCAGGCGATCCGGCGGTCCGCATTCTGGATGCCCGCGGCGACCGCGAGGCGTTCGACCTGGCGCACGTAACCAGGGCGATTCATGCGCCGTTGCATTCGCCATTTTTCTCCACCTCTGCCGGCTCCTATCTGACAGAGAACGCCCCGATTCTCCTCGTGCTGGAGAGGCCGGAGGATGCCGATCTTGCGGCGCGGCAGCTTTATCGCATCGGCTTCGACGGGATTGCCGGCTGGATCACCGTGGAAGAGGCGAAAGCCGCCGGCGTGCTTTCAGAGCGTCTGGATCGAATGGATTTTCGGGAATTCGATCCCGCCAGGGCGCTCCAGCAAGGCGAGATCATCGACGTGCGGACCACCGGCGAGTATCAGCGCGGTCATCTCGATGGCGCACGCTCGTTCCCCTACACCCGGCTGAAAACGCGCCTGGCGGACCTGCCAAAGGACCGCCGACTCTTCATCCATTGCGGCACGGGCAAGCGGGCCTCGCTGGCCGCCTCGTTCCTGCGATCCGAGGGCTTCGACGCCGTGCATATCGATGGAGTCTGCGCCGAGTGCGAGCGCATCGCCACGGCGGAGGGAGTGACTCATTAAATGATCCTTGCCCTCTGCTACGGGGGAATCGTCGGGCTCTCGCTCGGCCTGACAGGCGGCGGTGGATCGATCTTCGCCGTGCCTCTGACCGCCGTTTCGCACGGACAATTGGGATCTGTGAGCCCTTGTGTCCGCGACTCCCTCGATTGATGATGTCGCACCCGTTTTTCACCCATCGTTCCAATTATGCGTTTCAGTTCCCCCGCCTCCTTGACTGCCTCTTTCATCAATAAACTGCGGCAATCCCGCCAACCCCGGATGAGCGGGCGCACCGGTTTCCCCGCTCATGCCGCCACGCCCCTGCGCCTGATCGATACCGGACGAACCCGCTGTCCGACCTTCCTCGTTCTCTTTTTGGTTTTGGCAGCCGGGTTGCAGACCCAGAAAGCCGATGATGGCGGGAGCCCATGGAAAGTCGCGTATGCGACCGACACCCCCGCCACCCAGACGCTGCGCGGCTATGGTCGCGTGGGCACGACGAGCAGCGCATTCGACTCCAGCGCGGGCGAGCGCGCGTGGGCATGGACGTTCCGCTGTGAGAACCAGGAGAAGGCGTCCGCAGTGATCGGCAAATTCCTTTCCGACCTCAAGCTTTCGGAAGGGCTGAAAGTGGAGACTTTGCAGGTGGCCGGGAAAACGGTGCCGCTGAATGTCACTTCGAATGGCTCCGCATTCGTTGGCTGCGTGGATGGAGCCGAAGGACGCATCGTCTGTTCCGAAAACCAGAAGGCATTGCAGGCATTCGCGGAGAGTCATCCAGCGATGGTTTCCGGAGCGGTCGCCTCCGCCAGGTATCCCCTGTATCTGGATCGGTTTGACCGCTACGGCTGGGGCAGCTACGGGGTTGGTGGATTTGACAGCCCCGACGGTCCGGACAAGACCGCCAGCGCGGGAAAGAAAACGGGCATCGACCCGACGGAGGACGTGCAATTCCTCATCGACAACAGGATTCGCAGCGACCTGTTTATCGACCCTACGGAATTCGACTTCGGCGATGGTCTGATGAAGGACACGCAGTGGGAATGGATCTCCAAAATGCTCTCCGATGCCGGGCAGCCATTCTCCCTCCGCGTCTATGGACCTCCCGGTGGCAGCAACTGGACCGACCGCCGGTTCCCGGAATACGTGGAGCAGCCCGCTTCCTTCCTGCAGAGCGGATGGCATGGTCCGATCCAGTTCTATACCGCCCAGAAACACTTCTCCTGGTTCCAGCCGGACATCCAGCGCTACATCGCCGCCGAAACGATGGCCAATATGCGGAAGGTCACCGACAACCCGTTCCTGATGGGCTGGATGCATCCGCAGGGCGAGCTGTCGCATGATCCCTGGTTTGACATGCATGACGACTACTCGCCCGCCGCCCAGCGCAGTTGGCGGGACTACCTGCAGAAGCACGGCGTCACCCTCGGGGAGGCGACGAGAATGTATGGCTTGCAGGACAAACCCTTCGCCGACTGGGAACAGGTGACGATCCCCGAATTCGCCACCTTCGAGGGATTGAGTCAGCAGGTTGTCTCATTGGATGGAACCTGGAATTACCGCGTGGATATCCCTCCAAAAACCGTTCTGGACGATGCCTGGTATTCCAAATCGCCGGGAGACCGTTATCCCGGCGTGCGTGGACAATGGTATAAAGCGCCGATGAGGCCGGGCGAGTGGCAGTCCATGCGCCTGCCGGGCAACGATGGGATCTACGGCCTCTTTCATGACCTCGAGCTGGGCAGTGCCGGCCACGATTCCATGTCAACGTGGTTCCGCAGAAGCTTCACTCTGACCCCGGCGCAGGCGGCGAGCCCGCGCCTTTTCCTCTACTTTTTCCCGATCAGCAATGCCGGCATCCATACCGGACCGAAGGGACGTTTCCACGAGATTTATCTCAACGGGGAGAAGGCCGGAGAAATCGGCGGCTGGGGAGCGATCGACGTGACGAAATGGGTCCGGCCGGGAGAGAATCAAATCGCGCTGCATCTGCTCGGCGCCAGGTGGAACGGCCGGATGTACCTCTCCACCCAGCCGCCGCGCATCTTCCCGTATTTTGGCGGGGAAATGAACCAGCTGTGGACGATGTGGAAGGATTGGCACCTTGATTCCAAGTATCTTGCCTGGCGCGACATCCTCGACGGCATGCGGCAGGTCGATCCCAACCGTCCGATCAAGTTCATGGCCCCAAGCGGCATGGGAACGGACCGCTATCTTCAACTGGCGGCGGACTATGGCGGCTTTCCGCACTTCACCGGCGAGGGCGGATGGTTCTTCCCCTGGTATAAACGCTACGCATTTCTGTATGATGTGCCGGGCACCAGTGAAACGGCCGGGCCGGCAAGAAACGTCGCCGATCAGTTCGAGTCTTTCCGCCGCACCTTTCTCGCGGGGCTGAACGCCCACGACCCGGTCTTCCTCATCCAAACCTACACGCGGAACGAAGGTTTGCGGAAGTTCTGGCTGGAACACGGGCCGGTGTTGAAGCAGATGGGGCGATTCGATCTCGACCCGGGTCAGCAGGTGCTCCTCTTTCGTTCCACCCAAGGGGAGAGCGGACTGCTGCAGGACGCTCCGTATCCACCGGTGGGCGCGAGCAAGGAGGTGCAGTCCCCTTGGAATTGGGATTTTGGCCGCGGCACCATGCAGACGCTCGGCCAATCCTATCTCTACCTTGATGAGGGCGGCGTAAGGGATGGAAAAATGAACGGTTACCCGCTGATGATTGACGATGGAAACGAAGTCGTTTCCCCCGCAGCCCTGCAGGGGATCGCCGAGTGGGTGAAGGCCGGAGGGACATTCGTGACGCTCCCGTTCACCGGTCGCAGCACGTTTTCCCAACCGGATTCCTGGCCGATCCGCCAGCTCACCGGCTGCGAAATCGGACGCTTGCGGGCTCCCGGCCAGGGCAGGATCACGTTCAATGCCAAACAGAGCCTGTTCAAATCTTTCGCGGGAAAGACCATGGACGACAACGGCCACAGTGCCGACTGGCAGGGCGGCGAGCACAACCTGCTCAGCATCGAACTGAAACCCGGCGCGGACTCCGAAGTGCTGGCGACCTTCGAAAACGGTGCACCGGCCATCGTCCGGCGCAAACTCGGCAAGGGCTCGGTGATCGCCCTCGGCACCGCCTTCTGGCGCGATGCAAAGGATGTTCACGGCCTGTGGAAGCCGGGGCCGTGCGAAGTCGATTTCATGACCGATCTCCTGGGCGGAGTTGGTTTTCCCGCCGCCCGATGCACCACGGATGACCTCCTGGTGTGGGCGCAGCCGTATCGCTATAACAACGGGCTGGAAGCTTCCACGACCCTTGTGAGTTGGCATGACGATGCCGGCGTGACCGTCACGCTTGCCATGCGCCTGCCGCGCAAGCCGGCCCGGCTTGCTGCCTTCGGAGTGGAGGGAGAGAAACACCTGCCGTTCACATGGGCGGACGGAGTGGCCACGACGAAGGTCTTCCTGCCAGCCAAGGAGGTCAAGGTCGTCACCGCCGATGTCTATGATCCCAACGAAGCGGTGGCGCATTGGTGGACCTATCAGCAGCGCATGTGGCATGGGCTGGCCAAGCCGACCATCGATTTCGGCCCCTATACCAAGGGCAAATTTGCCGATCCGACGCTCGATCTGCGCGAGGGGGCTCAACTTGCGATCGGGCAGCCTGCCGGGGAGGACTGGACCAAGGCCGGATTCCTGGCCGGTTCCTGGAAACCGTGCATCCTCGGTCTGCTCAACACGTATGGCGCGCAGCCAAACAAGCCGGCCTATGTCCGCAAGACTTTCACCGTGCCCGAGGCCTGGCTGAACCGGGGAGGCAGAATCTACATGACCAGCGGGGCGTGGAGCGGCCCCCACTATCTCGGGGCGGCACGCATGGCGCTGAACGGGAAAATGCTTCACGACTTCACCAAGGACAGCTTCAACGAGTTCGATGTGACGGACCTCGTGACAGGCGGCGAAAATGTCCTGTCCTTCACATTCAAGGGGGACAACAAATACCAGGGATTCGCCGGGAACGTGTGGCTCTACTACGCGACACCCGCCGAACGATCGCTCAACCTCGCCGGGATCTGGAATGGCATGGAAAATGGCAGCCCGGCCACTCTGGCCCTGCCCGGCCAGGGACGGCTGAAGATGCCATCGCGCACGGTGTTTATCCCGAAGGAATGGGAAGGCCGCTACCAGGTGCGCCTGTATATGGAAGGGGCGAGCCGCAGCATCCTGGGCGCATGGGTCAACGACCGTCTGGTGCGCCGCCACCACCACAGCTTGGGATCCCGATGCGACATCGACATCACCTCCCAGCTCAAATTCGGACAGGAAAACGAACTGATCCTCGCCAACGGTGGTGACTACAACGGGGTGAACCTCGATCCCAAGGCCTCCTTCGATTGGGATATCAAGGTGATCCGCCTTGACCTCTATCCGGCAAAATAGCGGGGACTTTTTGCTTTGGGGCCAATGCAATGAATCGTCTTGGGAGAACCGCATGAAACGTCTGGCGGTCAGCGTCCTGGTGCTGGCGGCGGCAATCTTCGCGGCTGTCATGCTCCTCAATAACGGATCGCCCCAACAGGCTTGGAAGCGGATCGTTGGAACCACCGAAAGGTTCATCCTCCCGCAGGCGCCCGCTCCCGAACCAACGCCTTCGCCAACGCCTTTGCCAACGCCCACACCGGCTCTCACTCCCACCCCCACTCCAGAGCCGACTCCCGGGCCGACCGCGACACCAAAGCCCGACCCGCTGGCCTGGCTGGTTGAGCATCCGAAATCCTGGCCGAAAACCGTCGTGTTGACCGTGCCTGTCGAGTTCCCTTTGCTCTTCAACGGGAAGGTTTGCGGCGCGGTAAAACTGCCGGCCGGGAACGTGATCAACGTCATTCAGATCGATTTGGAAAACGTGACAGGGACCCACAATGGATCCTCGCAGCGTATTCCGATCAGGAACACGGATCTGCTTTCGTTCGCAGAAAAGGAGATGGCGGCGGAGGTCTCCCCACCCCCAGTTCCCGTTCCCTCCCCTGCACCGGCCATGGAAGGCCAGCCATTCGCCCTTCGCGGCTATCGGCATTTCGGCCATTCCGCAGCGACGCGCGGCTCCGGCTCAACCGCCGTCACCATTCACAAGTTCACGTTTGAAGACCCGTCTCGAGCCGTAATCTTCGCCTCAAAAATTTTTTCCGACTACGAGCTGAGTGTGGGAAACAAGATCGAGGCCTGGAATCAGGGGGTTGAGACCCGGGACGCGATCTCTCTTGGCGAGGGAGGATTCATCGTACCGGTTTTAGGGAAGGACGCGCGGGTTGTTCATGTTCTGACGGGCATGGACAAGGGGCGTCTCATGGAGGAACTGCGCAACCTCGGGACTCCGAAGCCGCTGCGTCGCGCGAAGCTTTCCCATCCGCTCTTCATGGACAAATGGGACCGCTATTGCTTCGGTACCTGGCAGGGGACCGGTGACTTCGCGGCCGATCCCGAATATAATACCCCCGACTTATTTTACTCGTGGATGGGAAAGATCGGGCTCAACGCCCAGATGAATGTCGTCAGGTGTTTCGACATGACCATCAACGACAATGACCTGACTTGGGCGAGGGCGTTTTTCAAGCGCTATGGTGTCAAATTTCAGAATGTCGAATGGCTGGAGACGTGTCCTGATCTCTATAACCGCAATCCTTTTCTTTCCACCTTTCCGGGGTCGGGCATCATGTATGAATCGACGTATTACGGGGAGGTGCCTCACGCGCCCGGGCTCCTGAAGGACGCCCAGAATGTCACCGCCACCAATCTCCTGAAGTCCATCGACAAGGACGACAACCTGATGGCCATCCTCGATCCGGACGGCGAGGTTTCCATGAGCCTCTTCCAATTCTTTGGCGCATGGAGCGAATACGGCCCAGTGCAGAGGCGCAACTTCGTCAGGTTCCTGAGAGATTTCCGAAAGCTCTCCCTGCGGGATGTGTCCCTGCGTTACACGGGCAAACCGGACTCCTTCAAGAGCTGGGATGATGTCCAGATGGTCGATTGGAGAACCTTCTATGGATGGACCAACGCCTCGGTCGATCTCGCGGGCGAGTGGAGGGTCATGCCCGATAATGGCGATCGGGGAGCGCGCGAACAATGGTATTCCCCGTCCCATGACGACTCCGGCTGGATACGGCTCCATTACCCGGGCGATGCGATTTTTTCCTCTCTCTTCCATCACACCTCCAAATCCACGATTTGGATGAGACGCACCATCGACGTTGGCGCGATGCCTTTGGGACGTCCGGCGTATCTGACGGTCGCCACATTGACCCGCCAGCCGGTCCAGGTCTTCGTCAATGGAAAGGAAATGGGGTCGGTCGATCCCACCTTCCGCACGATGCGGGGAGTCGGGCAGTTTGATATTTCGAATGCCCTCAAGCCCGGTTCCAAGCTGACAGTGACGCTGAAAATGTCCGGCGGCGAGGAGTCTCCCCGCGGCCCGGTCTTCGTGACAACCAGAAAACTGGAGGAATTTCCGACAAGTGACCCGCTCCTGAACGCCCGCCGCTTCGATCATATGGATTTCATCGACTGGGCGGTTGCGGATTCCGTGAGGAGCACGCTTCTGAGTCTGAGATCGGTGGACCCGGACCGCCCAATCAAGGTTCACGCCTACAGCGGTTCGCCTTACGGTTGGAAGGTTCTCCAGGAGGTGGGAGGTTACTCCCATCATACCGGATCGGGCCCGGGTTGGTGGTTCACCACCCCAAAACAATATGGTGTCGCCAGGAACCTGCAGGACAGCTCCGAGACATCCGGACCCATTGGGGATTCGCGGGGCGTCCGGGGGCTCATGGGCTGCCTGATCTTCATGGGGAAGAACGCGCACGACTATTTCAACACCATTCAGTCGATCACCCGACAGCCGGAAATGAGAAAGTGGCTGGAGGATCACCTGCCCGCCATTCGCATCATGGGGAGAGCCAATGTCCACACCTCTCCGCTGGCGAGTTTCCGTGGTCTGCAGAACGGATGGTATATCGGGGAATTTGCCAAAGAGGAAGATTGGCGGCATGGCTATGGCTTGGAGCGCGGCGGCGAGATGACGCCGCTTCTCGACGAGGTCAGGGTCAAGGAGGGGGGACTGCCGTATCGCGCCATCTTCGACGAAGGAAATTTGTGCTGGGACGACGGGGTCGCCCAATCTCTCGAACGCTATGTTTCGGAAGGGGGCATTTTGTTCTTGCAGGCGGGCAGCGGTCGACATTCCGACAGCGTGCGTGACGCGCACCCGGGCGCCAAACTGGCGGGTGTGACCATCGTGGGCGAACGCGACGGGGATGTGGTGCGCATCACCGGCGGGGACGACCCCATCTTTTCCACGGTGAAAGGAGTGTCAGAAGGCACCACCCCCCACAAGATGACGAAATGCCTTACCATCCGGCCGGTGGGGGCAACAGCCGTTCTGGGAACTTTCATGGATGGAAGCCCTGCGGTAACGAGCCGTTCCCTTGGCAAGGGCACGATTTATTATTGCGCGGCGGGTGTCTGGCCCCGGTTCATCCGCCAGGCGGTGCTCGATCAACTGGGCTCGGCTGTCCATGCGGCGGAAACCGGCGGTGGAAAGACTTTGGTGCGGACTCTTGTCTCGAACAATGGCTCCGAGGAATTCCTGATGATCCGCGGCACGGGACAGGAAAGCACCGTGACATGGACAATGGATTTCCCCCCGTCCCATGTCTATGATCCCGTGACAGGCAAAGATGTGCCCGCGACCATCAGCGGCAACTCCGCGACGTTCAAAGCCAATATTCCGGACTGGGATTTCCAGTGGTTCGCGATCCACCGGAAGAATCCGGAGGAACAGTTCTCCCACTGGCTGACGAGACAGTCGGAAATCTGGGGCGGACTGGTGACAGGGACTCCTCCTCCCGACATCAAGCCATTTCGCAGCCTCGACTTGAATCACGACTGGTTGCTGGCCCAGGCGGGTTCCCTGGCAGCAGCGACCCGCCTCGCCGGCTTGAGCGATTTCGAAGCGGGGATGAAACCCAGTCCGCTCGTCTTCTGGGATGCGCCTGGAATCGGTATCAAACCGGATCTGGGGATCGGCCTTTACCGGAGACATTTCGACCTGCCCCAGTCGTGGGATAGCCGCGATGGCTATCGGCTCGAGGTCAATGGTCGCGTCCTCTATTCGCGCCTGCCCGGCTTTCCCGGCCCCGTGCGAATTCTGATCAACGGAGCCGAGGTCTGGAAAGGCGACAAGCTGACTTCCCAATCGATTGATCTGACCGGTCATCTGCAGCAGTTCGGCAACAAGCTTGAGATCATCCACGAAGGCAAAGGGATCATGCCCATGATCTGCCTGATCCGGTCGGCGAAACCCTCCTCGACCATTCCGCTCACAGGGGAATGGCACGCCGTCGATGGGCCTCAATCCGAAAAACCGTTCACCCTCCCGGGCAAAATCGAAACCTCGTTCATCTATAAGGATCTGATCATCCCGTCGGACGTCTCCTCACAGGAAGTCTGGGTGAAAGTCGAAACCGAAAGCTCCCAATCCTCAAAATATCTGATTGTGAATGGCAGAAAGCGCTACGGATCCGGAGGGATCATCCGCGAGTTGAAAAACTGCCTGGAGATCAACATCACTCCGGATGTGCGATTCGGTGAGATCAACAGAATTGTTATCGCCTCCCAAGGGATGGATGAGGGATGGAGAGTGGCCGGCCATGTATATAAGAGTGCGGAGTTGAACTTTTATAAACCGGGCAGTTGGAATGATGATGGACGGGGGATCCGAGAGGCTCTAAGTCCGAAGGAACTGGCGGCGGCCATCCAATCGGAGCAAGCGGTGGGTGTTTATCCCATGATTCACGCGCCGACATCCAAATAACCCGCGTATTATCAAATGGATTGATGAAAAGAGCGTTGTTCGGCTCGAACCACACCCATTCGCTTTTCATTCTCACCCGATGCCCACGACCTCCTCCCTCTTTACCATGAGCGAATTCACCATTTCGAGCTGGGTTGAAAGTAAGCCTGAGGACTGATTATTAGTTAAGTTGTTTGCAGTGGATTGTCCATCTCCGGCCCCGGTCATCCTCGGACTCCTTGCGCCGGAGACCGAGCGCCTTGGCTGGCCATCAAGCGTCGGTAGCCCAACTTGCCGTGCGGCCGGCGATGTCTTGGCTGCCGGTCTCGAAATAGACCGTCTTGATCGCCTTGGCCACTAGAGCGTTTCAAGAAGTGCTGACCCAATTCACCAGAGCCTTGATCCCGCAGGCGTAAAATTTCCAAAAATACCGCTTAACCGGTCGTACCAAAAACCGGATATGCTTGGGATGGAACCTACCATCCCTACCGAAAAGAAAACCAACGTAGCCTACAGCTACATCCGGTTTTCTTCACCCGCGCAAATGAAAGGCGACAGCCTGCGGCGGCAGACCGAGGCCAGCGAGGCATACGCCGCCGAGCACGGCCTGATTCTGAATTACAGCCTGCACCTGCAGGATCTGGGCATCTCGGCCTACCACGGGAAACACGCCACGGAAGGAAAACTCGCCGCCTTTCTCACGGCCATTCAGACCGGATACGTGCCAGCCGGATCGACCCTGTTGGTCGAAAGTTTGGACAGGCTCAGTCGGGAACAGATCACCGAAGCGCTGACGCAATTCCTCCAAATCATCAACGCGGGCGTCGTGGTCGTCACCCTGATCGACAAGATGATTTACAGCCGGGCGACAATCAATGAGAACCCCGGAAGCCTCATGATGAGCATCGTGTTCATGATGAGAGCGCACGAGGAATCGGCCACCAAGAGCAAGCGCATCGGCGCGGCCTGGAAAAAGAAGCGCCAGATGGCGCTGGAAACCAAGGCCCCGCGGGGAAAAAACTGCCCGAATTGGCTGAAACTCGTCACGGGCGAGGACGGTAAGAAACTCTACGTCGTCATCCCCGAACGCGCCGAGCTGCTCGTGCGCATGTTCGAACTGGCCGCCAGTGGCCTCGGAAAACGCTCGATTGCCAACGTCCTCAACGCGGAGAAAATCAAGCCCTGGCGAGTTGGCGAGGAGTGGGCCGAAAGCTCCCTTCACTTCCTCCTCAAATGGCCTGCGGCGATGGGAATTTATCAACCTTGTCGCCTCGATCCAGAAACCCGTCGCCGTATCCCCGAAGGCCCACCAATCGATGGATATTTTCCGCAGGTGATCTCAAACGAACTCTGGCAGCGCGCCCAATGCCGCACGCAAGCCCCTCGTGGCCCACGCCGCCCGAGCACGCACAACCTTTTCACCGGGCTCGTCATCGACGGCCACAACGGCTTCAAAATGCACTACAACGAGAAGACTGCCGCCGGAAAGACTCGCGTGTATCTCTGCACTGCCCGCCTCCGCCCGATTGGAATCAAGTCCCAGATGTGGCCCTATGACCAGTTCGAGCGAACCGTCCTCAAACACCTTCGAGACCTCGACTGGTCCAGCCTCGTGAATAAAGGCCCGGACCAAGAAACCGCCAAACTCATAACTCAAATCGCGGACGCCGAGTTGCATATCGGAAAGCTCGACGCGGAGATCAATAAATTTCTGGATGCCCTCGCAGAAATGCCCGAAATCCTGCGCAAATCTGCCATGGCGAGGGCGACCACAATGGCCGAGGAAATGGAGGAAGTTCAGGCGCGGGCCGAAGAACTCCGACGGCAGAGGGACCAACTGACTGCCGCCCGCAACCACATGACCGAGGGTATCGAGGGATTCAAATCCCTGATAGAGGCGGGAGACCCACAGAGCCGTCTTGCCCTGCAATCCGAAGTCCGTCGTCGGATCAAAGAAATCAGCATTCGCACGGAGAAGACCCGCCAAGGTAAGATCGCGAAAATCGCGATATACTTCGTAAACG
Source organism: Terrimicrobiaceae bacterium (assembly GCA_028713285.1). Taxonomy (GTDB): domain Bacteria; phylum Verrucomicrobiota; class Verrucomicrobiia; order Chthoniobacterales; family JAATET01; genus JAATET01. The sequence goes on along the minus strand of JAQTOP010000001.1, from coordinate 69,798 downwards.
GAGCTGCCACCTGGGTCATCACCAGTCCAATCGTGCGTGGCAGCATCCCGTCCAAGGCGGTCGAATTTGAAGCTCCGGGGAAAGGCCGACACACCCTTGACGAAGCACCCGACATGGAGCGCGACCCAGACGAAGACGGTGTCGATCAAGCCACGCTTGCCCCCGAAGTCGGCATCCCCTCTTCCACCTAACCGAGCACCAAAGGATTGCTCGCACAAAAATCCACCATGACCACAACACAACAACCCAGCGAAAACCTGCCGGTCGGAACTCCCGACGCGGCAGAAAAACCGGCCACCGGAAAAACCTCCGCGAAGCCAGCCGCCAAAGCAATGGCATCCACCAAAACCAGCCCCCTCAACCCGGAGTGGACCAAGGAAGTGCTGGAAGCCGCCGGATTTCCGACAGCCATCGCCGAGGCCCTTGCCCCGGCAGTCACCACCACCATGAACGAGGACATCCGGCGGAAATGCACCGCCGCCAAAGTCAGCCGCTACGCGCAGAAGGCGTTCGGCACCCTGTGCAAAAAATGACCCACCCTGGCAAAGCCATGCAAACCGGGGAGCAGCAAAATGCTGCTCCCTCGGTCGGCATTGCCCGGATGGCGAATGCCATTCTCCCGGGCGCAATCGCGCCCATGAGCGGCGAGATGCCGCCTGAAACTCGATTTTCGGAAGAAAATCGGTATAACTCACTAAACCGAATTTTTTGGCTAAGCCACGGCGTCCCGCCGCCCTTCGGGAAAATTCGGTTTTGTGAGCGGGGGAGTGCTCCCCTCGACCCCATCGCATCGCCGGAAATCCGGCTCCGCAACCGTGTAGCCATGAACGGCTGCCACTCACACAATACGTGGAAACCGTCAAGGTTTCCAATGAAAATCCATACGGATTTTTTTCACGAGTCCACGTCGGTTTTCACAGAACGGCGGAATCGCTTTCCCGCTGACCGCGCGAACATGGAAGGACGGCTCCCATGAATAAATTCGTCAGCATCCGCATCCGCAAACTCCATGACTGGGGAATGGGATCATTCCAAAATGGAAAGAAAAAACACGGCGTCCAAGGCCTGACAGCTCACGATTTACGGCTAATTGATACGCCCAATGCCGATCCAGAACGGCTCCGGGAAATCACCATATGCTCCGAGGAGACCGGATGGAATCCGGCAAAGCTCTCGGCAGAACTCGCGCAAAAAATTGGAGCGAATAAAACCGACTTCGTTGCGAAAAAAGCGAAAGCCCGCATCAAAGACCTCGGGATAGACGATAGCAGGCCCGAATTGTGCAAAGTTGTGAATCTCATGTTGATGGTTTCGCCGCAATGGCTCCGCGATGGCAGCGAGACGCAGCCCTTGAACATGGAAAAGAGCGAAAAGTGGACGAGAATCGCCAATGGATTTCTCCGCGAACGCTTCGGCGACAACTATCTCGGTGGCCTCGGCCACATGGACGAACTCAACCCACACCTGACTGGATATGTGCTCCCTGCCGTATTCAAAATGCGGAGCAAAGCCGGACGTAAATCCAGTAAAAAGTCGGTTCGACCCGCTCAAGAAAACTGGGGGCTCGATAGCAAATCCATGTTCACTCCGGATAAGCGAATCCGCGATCCTGATGACCCACACGGAGAGAGAGAAATCCGCATTCCCCTTACGGGAACTCTCTCGCGTCTTCAATCCGAGTTTGCTGACTATTGCCAGAAACAAGGTCTTGACGTTGTTCGAGGCATCATCGGCAGCCGGGCAAAATATCGAGAAGTTGCGAATCAAAATCACCTGCTTCGCACCCAGGCTCGCACACGCGAAGAACTCGAGAAGATAGCGGATGTAGAAACTCTCCGTGAAATTGCCGTCTCAGGAATCATGAAGGCGCAGGATTACGACCGGGTTGCAAAGGAACTTGATCAAATTAAAAATCAAATGGCCAAAGATCAGAAGCCTCTACTGCTCGCCAATTTTCGCCTTTCAGAAGAAAAAGCGGTCATCGTCAACGAAAAGCAACGCCTCTCGAAAGACCTCTCTGCTATGTCGCGAGTCGTCCCCGTGGGAGAACTCATCGAGAAATTGACCGGTATTGACGCAAAACCCGCAACCGAACCCGGAAAATATCAGTATGTCCTTCACTCAGGGATGACTCTGGAAGTGGACGAAAATACGAACAAATTCCGTAACCTCACGCCAGCAATCAAAGGGCTCGGGAACATGCGGGATAAATCAGGAGGACGCGGAGGTATCGATGCCGCAATCTATCTGACCGGCTGCACCCGCGACGCTGCCACCCTACTCATTACTGACCTATTCTCCATCCAGACAGCGACCGCCACCATTGCCCAATCAATCGAAGCAGAGCCACAAACCGACGAACGAAAGGCCCTCGCTAAATTTGCCGACACAATCCGCTGGGAAATCAGTCAATCCAATGAAGCGAGGTGGCCGGAACTCCGCAAGCGCCTTGTTGATCCGCTCAACTGCAATGCAAAAATTATCGATGAGCTCAAACAGCGGGGCTGGATTCATGCGAACAACCGGGGCCATTTGGTGACAAATCTGCATTATTTTCCCGGTGAATTGGCCTCAGAACCTGCCGGTCGTATTGTCCAGGATATACAGGACTCTGAGGCGGGTTTCTATTTTGAGTATGGCCATAATGGACAAATCTACATTGAAGGCTCCAAAAAGGCGGACACGATTGTCGTTGATGATCTTGTTGAAGCTCTCGCCCTCAATGTTCACGAAGCCCAAGCGGCGATCAGACGAAGTATCATCGTGGTCGGACGAAAGCCCAAACCCAGAATAACCTCAATGCTCGCCTCAATGGCGAAATCGACCAAGTTATTTGTCAGCGCCGCCCGCACTGAAATCGGAGACAAATTTCGACAGTGGATGCGTATCGCCATTCCCTCTATCAACGAAATTGCCCCACCGAAGGATTTTTTGTCTTGGGATCGATATATTCGCGAATCACCGAAATTCCGAAAGAGCAAGCAAAGCCCCACGAACGACATCGTCTAGCTCGGAGCTAACGTAAAACGGCGGTGTCTGCGAAAGGATGCAGCGCAGGACCGCCACTCACAATCACAGCCACCGGCACATACCGGGCGGTCTTTCGCCGCCCGATTCGCTATGGAAACGTCGCGTCGGAAATGAAAATCTTCGATCATCAATCCGCCGCTTACCAAGAATTACTGATTCGCGCTCAGACGTATTTTGCCGGGCACTGGCGTCACCTCCCAATTAAGACCCGATGGCACTCACTGATCATTGGGCCGACCGGCGGTGGTAAATCGGCGCTTGGAACCATACTCGCGGCGGAAACTGGCGCGGCCCTGCTACGGATCAACGTCACGGGATGGATGCCAAGCGGTGCCCATAATCGGGCAGTGGCCGAAACAATCTCCACCATTATCGAACACATCCACAGTCATCCCAAGTCCATTTTGTTTTTGGATGAGATCGACAAGGTCGGGTATGAGACGCCGTGGAACAGCTACATCCGCGGGGAATTGTTTGAAATTCTAGACGGTGTCTTTCCGGTCGGTGCCAAAGGCACCGAAGACAGTTCTCTTGCGGTGGACGATCAGGGCACGCTGTCCTTATCCCAACGAAACACCCTTGCAGAAAAACTATGCACAACCACTTTCGTGATTGGCGCAGGAACCTTTCAAGATTTTTACGAAGCGCAGGGAGGTTCGGGCCAAATCGGATTCCAACCAGAGCACCAGACTCTGCTCCAAAGCTTCGGCCCAACCCCCGAAATCATCGCAAAGAAATTACCGCGAGAAGTCGTGAACAGATTTAACTCGAGTCTGCTACTCATTCCCCAACTTGACCCCAGCCATTACAAACTCATCGCACATCAAGCGGAACAATCCCTTCCCTCGTGGATTCAGCCCGCGTTCCGCGAAGCCGCCAGCGTCCGTTTGACACAGGCCATAGCTGCGCGGTCGGGGTGTCGTTTTGTGGAAGAGGCACTTTCAGACGCATTAAAATGCGCCAAGGCTCCCGCTTCTGAACCGCCTTCCCCGGAGCCCGACCTATGCGATTGGTAATCGAAGGACGACCGGGGCGAATTTTTTACTCTGAAGGTCACCCCGATTTTCACCAAATTCTCCCCGTTTACTGCTTCTTGCCGGAAGACGTTAACCCTGTCTCCTATCTCTCCTCACGGTGGCCGTCCATCAACGCGAGTGCGAACCCCAATGCGATCGGCAGCCATGTCTTCCCTGACCTGAACCGTCCGGCCCGCAATACGGCCTGCCCGACTCTCAGATTGTTCCTCCAGAATCTCCCGCGATTCATCGCAAAGGCCTCTTCGGAATAGCCATCGGAGACGGCTTTCGCGCCTCCGCTATCACCATAAACACCTTATCCTGAAATGTTAGAAACAATTGTAGTTGGAAATGTCGGCTCGGTGCGCTTCGCCCGCGCCGGGGAAACAAGCGTGCTAAATGTCTCGGTCGCTAGCAGTCGGAAAATCAACGAACGAGAATACACCGATTGGATTTCTGCGAAACTCTGGGGCACACGCGGAGAAAAGCTCCGAGAGCGTATTTCCGTTGGCATGAAAATCCTCATCAGAGGGCGCCCCGAGGCAAAGGGCTTTCAAAAGGGCGATGGCACCGTTTCTGGTGAACTCGTCGTTCACATCAACGATCTGGAGTTCCTCAATTCCAGACCCAAGCTCTCGCAAGCCGAACAACTTCCCTTGGAAGCACCCCCCGCTTCCAAACCCAAAAAACGGAAATCGGCCGCAGGGTAGTCGATCACCAAAACGGGCGGGAAACCGCCCGTTTTTTCGTGTCAGCCGCAGGGAGCCTCCTTGGTCGTCACGTTTGCTCCTCCCCAGGGACGAAAAGACGTGGCCTAACATGATTCAAGTAATCCTTATCGCCTTCATCTCAATTTGGCTGGCTTGGGGCATCATCAACATCATTCGGGGACTTGGGCAAATTGTTTGGGGATTGGCCTGCGGGATTGCAGCCATCGGGTTTTACGCTCTCGCTTACGCCATCGAATTCGTACTCTACGTTGCTAGAAAACTGCGCTGACCCCACTGAATTGACCTACTTTGGATTTTTGGCAGGCCGTCGTAGGGATTTCGGAATCTCCAAGTCCTTTAATTCCGCGCCGAACACCTCTAAAATCAGCAGCAATTCGATGTCCGCAAGAATGCGTTGCCCGCTCTCAATTTGAGAATAAGACGAGGCCGCAACATCCCATCCGCGCACTCCCAACTTTGCGATCACCTCGGTCGCCGAGAGCCCCTGCGTCACCCGCATACGGCGCAATGCCGCCCCGAACGCGTTGCGCCGTTGCCCAAAGGGTGAATTTCGACCAGACACACCTTCTTTTTAGGGCATGAAGCCCTTCCTGTTTTCTACTAATAGAAATTCTACTGGTGGAAACTACGGTTCGCGGGTAAACGCATTCCGATGCTCCTGCATAAGACCGATTTCCCCTTCTTCGCATGCTTTGCGTGCTGGCGTCCCTCGACGGGAGGCACCGATTTCCGCAACCATTTATGAAAATAACCCTGCTCACTACCATCATGGTGGTTCTGGCCATTGTGCCAGACATCCACGCTCAATCACCCACGGCCGAATCTATTTTTCTTACCGACGCGTGGAAAACTACTCCGGTCAACCTCCCCGGCGATTGGCTCAAGGCGTCGGCGGGTAAGGACTGGGAAATGCAGACTTGGAAAACACCGACAATGCTATTCGGACAGAACCCTGTCATGGCACAGGCAATGTTCCGACACGGTAAGTTGACCTGCATTACCATCACGTTCGCGGACCGTTTCGCCTATCGAACCGAGGAAGAAAAGCTTCTCCAAGCACAGCTTGACACAGTCAATAATACGGCACCGTTTGATAAAGCGCAGGCGAAACAGCTCGCATCTGCTCTCATCGCTGCACGGCAAAAGAGAGACAAGGAGTTCTCCAACGGAACCGGAAAAGCACTGTCTGCCATCTCAGAATCCATCAGGAAAGCGCTTCAACATGCCTTTCCCGACGAAAATTATCGGCTGAAATACAATACAGATGGGCGAGAACAAACCGCCGGGCCAGATTTTAGCGGTCGGGCTGTGTTTGGTGACCGGAATGTGTCTGCCGTTCTCGATTCGCAATATGCATCAGTGACTCTCTACCTTTTCCGACAGGCACCAACAATCGCGGAAAGTAATACCGCGAATACCGCAGAAGGAGACGCGGCAGCGGTATTACTTGACCCCAAGATTTGGGATGGGTCCCAGAGCCTCTTCCCGAAGAAAATTGCCGAGCCTCTTTTTGGGGAGCTTGCTCTCGAAATCGAGCCCGTCGGATACTTCAACCCCTTCGCTGGGGGGGACGTCGATCGGACGGCGTATCTGACGGTGCGCTATCTTCGTCCGTTTTCCGGCGCGCGCTCCTCGGCGATCACTCCGAAATCCAATGCGCTCCGCAGGCAGTTCGAGAAGGCCAAAACCCTCGAAGAAGCCCAAAGCTTGCTGACGCTCGAGCAGGCGACAAGAAAGGAGGAGGTGGCCGAGGCACTGACGGCGCATTTTGAAAACGCCCGGCAATACGAACAGACCATCCTGGATCATCTGCGGAATCACTTTCCCGTTGGCCCGGAAAATGCCTCACCGGACGCTCCTTTCAGGTTCTTCAGAAATGGCGAATTCACAGCCCTCTTGAAGTCAACGGATGAGGTCAACCTGGAAGTCTTCCGCCGTATCGAAAAATGAGAGAAGGATGACGGACTAAACCATTCCCACGAAAAACCCGGAGAGTTCAAACTCTCCGGGTTTTTCTATTTGGAGCCCATTTCGGGCAGTAGGGGGTTTTTCTCGTCAAAACGCTTCCAATTTGACAGGATCGATCGCTTGTGCTCTACCCACCCCGCCGCTCCGATATACTCTGTAGTTTGCGTCCGCTCGGCTCCATCAGCGGCTTGATAGAAGCCTGACGTATGGACCAAACTCAACTCAGCGGACTCACCAACTTCATTTGGAACATCGCGGATGATGTCCTGCGGGATGTTTACGTCCGCGGCAGATACCGCGACATCATTCTGCCGATGACTGTGCTCCGCCGCCTCGACGCGGTGCTGGAGCCCACCAAGCAGACCGTTCTCGAAATGAAAGCCGCCCTCGACAAAGAAGGCGTCACCAATCAGGACGATGCCCTCCGCGCCGCTTCTGGGCAGGCGTTCTACAACACCTCGCCCTTCCTCCTGCGCGACCTTAAATCCCGCGCAACCCAGCAGAAACTCCGCGATGACTTCGAGGCTTACCTCGACGGCTTCTCGCCCAACGTGCAGGACATTCTCACCAACTTCGAGTTCCGCAACCAGATCCCGCGTCTCTCGAAGGCCGATGCGCTCGGCCAGCTCATCGAGAAGTTCCTCGATAAGGACATCAACCTCAGTCCACAGCCCGCAGGAAACCTTCCCGGCCTCGATAACCACTCGATGGGCACGATGTTCGAGGAACTCGTCCGCCGCTTCAACGAGGACAACAACGAAGAGGCTGGCGAGCACTGGACGCCCCGTGACGCCGTCCGGCTCATGGCAAACCTCATGTTCCTGCCCGTGGCAGACAAGATCGAGAGCGGCACCTACCTGCTCTACGACTGCGCCTGCGGGACCGGAGGCATGTTGACCGTCGCCGAGGAGACGCTCCAGCAGATCGCCAAGGCCCACGGCAAACAGGTCGCTACGCATCTCTACGGCCAGGAGATCAACGGCGAAACCTACGCCATCTGTAAAGCCGACCTCCTGCTCAAGGGCGACGGCGACGCCGCTGACAATATCGTCGGCGGCCCGGAACATTCCACGCTGGCCAACGACGCCTTCCGCTCCCGCGAGTTCGACTTCATGCTCGCCAATCCGCCCTACGGCAAAAGCTGGAAGGGCGATCTCGAGCGCATGGGCGGCAAGAAGGACCTCAAAGACCCTCGCTTCGTCATCCAGCACGCTGGCGAGTCCGACTACTCGCTTCTCACCCGCAGCAGCGACGGCCAGATGCTTTTTCTCGCCAACATGCTCAGCAAGATGAAGCACGACACCCCGCGCGGCAGCCGCGTTGCCGAGGTGCACAACGGCTCATCGCTCTTCACCGGCGACGCCGGCCAAGGCGAGAGCAACATCCGCCGCTGGATCATCGAGAGCGACTGGCTGGAGGCGATCGTCGCCCTGCCGTTGAACATGTTCTACAACACCGGCATCGCCACCTACGTCTGGGTAGTAACAAACCGAAAACCGGAACACCGCCGGGGACAGGTGCAACTCATCGACGCCACCCAATGGTTCCGCCCGCTGCGAAAGAACATGGGCAAGAAAAACTGCGAACTTGCCCCCGAGGACATCCAGCGCATCTGCAATGCTTTCCTCAAGTTCGAGGAAACGCCGCAGTCGAAAATCTTCCCCAACGCCGCCTTCGGTTACTGGAAGGTAAAGGTCGAGCGCCCGCTCCGCCTGCACAGCCAGCTCACCCGCCCACTCATCGAGAAGCTCCGCTTCGCGTCGGGCGACGAGGAGATTCGCGCCGCCCTCTACGAAAAACTCGGCGACGACCTTTTTGAAAAACCGCAGTCCGTCCGTGAGGAACTGGCGAAACTCGTGGAGGCGTGGGGCGATGACGAAGCCGGGGACGATGAGGACAACGGCGACGGCACCGCAAAGAAGGGCCTGCCGGAAAAGACAAAGAAGAAGCTGCTCGATACCGACACCTGGCGGCGCGACGCGGCGCTTGTCGCCACCGCCACCAAACTCCGCGAGGCCCTGGGCGATGGACTCTTTGAGGATCACAACGTCTTCCTCGATCAGGTCGAAGCGACCCAGAGGAAACTCGGTCTGAAACCTAGTGCCGCCGACCTGAAACTCATCGTCGCCGCCGTGAGCTGGCGTGATGAAGCCGCCGCACCCGTCATCAAGAAGATTCACAAGCCCGGCAAAGCTCAGCCCGACCCTCTACACGGACTCTACGAAGCAAAGGTCGAAGGGAAAACCAGCGTCGCCGAATACGAACCCGACAGCGAACTTCGCGACTACGAGCAAATTCCGTTGCTGGAGGAAGGCGGCATCGAGGCATTCATCCGCCGCGAAGTCCTGCCCTACACGCCCGACGCGTGGATCGTCGAAGCCGACACCAAGATCGGCTACGAAGTCAGCTTCACTCGTCACTTCTACCTGCCGCCGCAGCTTCGCACCCTCGCTGAGATAAGTGCCGACATCCTCAAGCTAGAGCAGGAAACCGAGAGCCTGCTCACCGAGATCACGAAAGGAGCGGCGAAATGAAGGAAATCCTCGGCAAGGCCAAAACCATTCGCGAGCTTCTTGGCGGCGCGAAATACTCCATCGACTATTACCAGCGCGAATACCGCTGGCAGACCAAGCAGATCACCGAGCTTGTCGAGGACCTCGCCGCCAAGTTCCTCGAAAGTCACGAGTCGGGCCACGATCGCACCGATGTCGAGAACTACGGCCATTACTTCCTTGGCTCGATCATCATCAGCGACCGCGACGGCCAAAAATACATTATCGACGGTCAGCAACGGCTGACCTCGCTCACGCTCCTTCTCATCTACCTGCACCGTCACTTGGAGGACGAGGAGGAGAAAGGCCAGATGGCCGATCTCATTTTTTCTCGGAAACACGGTAAGCGTTCCTTCAACCTCGACGTGCCCGACCGCACGCCCTGCATGGATGCGATCTACACAGGCCAGCCCTTTGACCCTACCGACCAGTCGGAGTCCGTCGTCAACATCCTCGGCCGCTTCGAAGACATAGCGGACGAGTTTCCCGACGAGATCGGCGGAGCCGTGCTTCCGTTTTTTGCCGACTGGCTCATCGAAAACGTCCATCTCGTCGAAATCACCGCCTACTCCGACGAGGACGCCTATACCATTTTCGAGACCATGAACGACCGCGGGCTATCCCTCACGCCTACGGACATGCTCAAGGGCTATCTTCTCGCCAACATCACCGACGAGTCCACCCGCAACGCCGCCAGCAAAGTTTGGAAAGAACGCATCGCTGAGTGCCAGGACTGGGGCAAGGAAGAAGACGCCGACGCCATCAAGGCGTGGCTCCGCAGCCAGCACGCCCAGAAAATTCGCGAACGCAAACGCAACGCGAAGCCCGAAGACTTCGACCTCATCGGCACCGAGTTTCACCGCTGGATTCGCGACCACGAGGAAAGTCTCGGCCTGACGAAATCCTCCGAATTCGCCCGTTTCATCGAACGCGACTTCAAGTTCTACACCGCCCAATACCTGCGGACGAGATGGGCCGGGTGGGAATTGACCACCGGCTTGGAAGCGATCCATTTCAACACCCACCACAACTTTACCCTCCAGTATTCAGTCCTGCTCGCCCCATTGCTCCCCGACGATCCAGAACCGGAAATCCTCCGCAAGCTGCGCGTCGTGAGCACCTTCATCGACATTCTCATCACCCGCCGCATCTGGAATTGGCGAGCCATCGACTACTCCACCCTCCAATACGCGATGTTCAACGTCATAAGGGACATCCGGGGGAAATCTGCGGCCGACACCGCCGCCGTCCTCGCGCAGCGGCTCGCAGACGACCAGGAGACCTTTGCGAAAAACGAGCGCTTCGCCATGCACGGCACAAACGGCCGTCAGATTCACCGCCTCCTCGCCCGCATGACGGATTTTGTGGAGACCCGCTCCGGCATGGCATCGCGCTACGCGGAATACATGGCCACCGGGAAAAAGCGCTACGAGATCGAGCACATCTGGGCCAACCACCCTGAACGGCACAAGGATGAATTCAGCCACCCCAGCGACTTCGCCACCATGCGCAATCGGATCGGCGGGTTGCTGCTGTTGCCAAAAAGCTTCAATGCCAGCTATGGCGACCTTACCTACGAGGAAAAGTTACCACACTACCACGGGCAAAACATACTGGCCCGCTCGCTTCACTCCACCTGTTACCAGAACAATCCCGGCTTCCTTCGATTTATCGAGACCACCGGCCTACCGTTCAAACCGATAGTCTTGTTCAAGTCCGCCGAGATGGAGGAGCGCTGCACGCTCTACCTCAAGCTTGCCGAGCACATCTGGAATCCCAACCGTGTCATGGAGGCAGCCACGGCATGATCGAGGGACTCCAGCAGCATTCGGAATACAAGAATCCCAGCCTGCCGTGGCTGGACGCTGTTCCCAGCCATTGGGAAATGATTCCGAATCGTGCGCTGATGAAAGACCAGCGCCAGGTCGTAGGCGAAGGTGCTTCTGACTACACGCTACTCTCGCTCACCCTCCAAGGCGTCATTGCCCGCGACATGGTGAATCCCAAGGGGAAATTTCCAGCGCAGTTCAACACCTACAAAGTCGTTCGGCCAAACGACATGATCTTTTGCCTGTTCGACATCGACGAGACCCCGCGTGGTGTTGGCCTGTCGCGTCAGCGGGGAATGATCACCGGTGCATACGACGTCTTCAGCCCGACGGCGCGAGTTGATCCCCGTTTCCTGAACCACTACTACCGCTTCATCGACGACGGAAAGCTGATGAAGCCGCTCTACACCGGGCTTCGGAAGACGATTCAACGCGGGACATTTGCGAGCCTGAAGACTCCGCTACCTCCCCCCGAGGAACAAGCGGCTATCGTGCGATTTTTAGACCATGCGAACCGGAAGATCGACGGCTTCATCCGCGCCAAACGAAAGCTGATTGGGCTACTGAACGAGCAGAAGCAGGCCATCATCCACCGCGCCGTCACCTGCGGCCTCAACCCCAACGCCCCCCTCAAACGCTCCAGCATCCCCTGGCTCAGCGACATCCCAAAGCATTGGGAGGTGATACGAATTAAATACCTGCTGAAAGAGGTTGATAACCGCTCCACCAGCGGGGCAGAGCCACTGCTTTCGATGCGAATGCATCACGGCCTAGTCGTATTTTCCGAGCACTTCACTCGCCCACCCCAAGCGGCAACGCTGGTCGGATTCAAGATTGTCAAACCACGGCAGTTTGTAGTGAACCGAATGCAGGCAGGCAACGGAGTGATATTCCCTTCGTGTCTCGAAATCACTGGCCTCGTCAGTCCCGACTACGCCGTCTTCGACCCAATTTCCGACGTGAACGTCGATTACTTGGGGGAGCTTTTTCGGACCCGCACACTCCGAGTAAAATTTCGCTCCGAATCGAAAGGACTAGGCACGGGCACCTCAGGATTCATGCGACTCTACAACGACCGGTTCGGCGCGATCCATATTCCGCTACCACCTCGGAACGAACAGGACACCATCCTAAAAGGGATCGGAGAACAATCGGCAGACCTCAACACCGCAATCGCCCGCACCGAGCGGGAAATCGCACTGATGCAGGAATACCGGACGCGGCTGACGGCGGACGTGGTGACCGGCAAACTGGACGTCCGCGCCGCAGCAGCCAAGCTGCCTGAATCATCCGAACTCATGCCAGTCGAGGCCCCAATCTATGATGCCTCGCAAGAATTGGAGGAAGTTGAGGCATGAATTGGGATTGGCTCATGATCCTGTTGGGAATTGCGTTGGTTTTTATAGCCGGGACTCTTTTCTGGCCGCGGCTTGCATCATGGTTTGGATCAACCACCGCGAGGCCCATGGGTCAAACCGTCGCAGTCGTTGACGGGCGAGTTGCTGATTATGTAGAAGCCGCCCGCCCTCTCGATAATGTCATCACGCGCTTGAGTTTCGATGAATCCCTGGACCTGGAGAAGTTTGCAGGGGCCAGCCAAGAGGCCGCGCTGTCCGATCTCAATCGCAGATTGATGTCATCAGCGCCTGACGGTTTGGTTATTGCGGTCAATAGCCTGCAATTGGCCGAAACCGGCGTGAACATGGTGGTATCCATCTCGAAAGACGGACAAAAATTGCTGCAAGAAGGCGTCGCTGTGATTTCCCGCACCGCTTCCGAACGGACCCTTCCCGTGATTCGAGGTGTCAAGGACGGCCGCATTTTGGAGATGATGAAGGAGGCTCGAGGAGCCCAAGCATTGGGTCGCTTAGCCTCTCTGGGCGCGGTGGTTGTCGGCGCGGCGCATATCATATCTGGAGCGGACATTGCTCGGCGACTGAAGGCCGTAGATGCGAAGATCGATCTTTTGTTGGCTTATCGGAAGATCGACCAAATGTCGGCGCTGGAACGCATCTACACCTCAGCCCGCGAACTTTGTCGGGGAGAAGTCACCAAAGAAAAACAGTGGGAGCTTTGGAAAATGCGAGGAGAACTTCGAGAACTACGCACGCGCTGGCGGCGCGAAATGCGACACGAAATCGAGTTAGTCAAGGATCCCAATCAACGAGACTGGTTCCGGAACATTTTTGGCTGGATCGAGCCGGTGGACAAAGGGCCGCATCAAGAGACGCACCAGAAAATCACGGAAAGGCAACCCCACCTCATGCTCATCGAATACTCCCTGCGGCTCGATCAATCGCTTGCAGTGGCCAGTGACACGGTGCCCGAGTTTGAAACGACGTTGGAGGATGAATTGAGAGGGCTTGAAGACGTGCGAGTCTTGTTGAAAAACAAGGCGGACTTGATCAGCAAAAAATATCCAGACCTAACCGTTCAGCCGACCCTCGATGGGATGTCGGTCATGCTGGAGGGCTACAGCAAACTGCTTCCGGAAACCGCCAGCGAAAGATGCCTCGAACCATAGATAAATTGAAATTATGCCAACCGCACCAGATCCAACCCTAATCCGACATCTGCAACCCAGGAGCTTTCTCTCCTTCGGGCCGGATTTTCCCGGACTCGAACTGCGGAACTTAAACGTGCTCATCGGTGCAAACGGGAGTGGCAAATCGAACCTCCTCGAAGCGATCAACCTATTGCGTGCCGCACCAAAGGAATGGCGCGAGGTCACGCGCAAGGGCGGCGGAGTAGCAGAGTGGATTTGGAAAGGTGAAAAGAAGAACGGCAAAGCCCGCCTCGAAGTCGTGGTCAGCAATCCAAAAGGGAAACAGCCGCTTCGTCACAGCATGGCGTTTCATGCCGTATCGCAAGCCTTCGCCCTCGATGATGAACAGGTCGAGAACCAGAGCCCCTATCAGGGACAACCGGAAGCCTATTTCTATTACCGCTTCCAAGGCGGCCATCCGGTCTTGAATACCGCGGGCGATGGACAGCGTAAACTTGCGCGTGACACCATCGAAACGGACCTCTCGATTCTCGCTCAGCGTCGTGACCCCGAGACCTATCCAGAACTGGCGTGGCTGGCACAAAGTTACGAAAGCATCCGAATTTACCGGGAATGGGCATTCGGGCGGGGAGCAGTATTCCGCGAACCGCAGAAGGCAGACATGCGGAATGACACGTTGGAAGAAGACTTTTCCAACCTCGGTCTTTTCCTGAACAGGCTAAAAACAAAGTTCCCGAAAGCCAAGAAGGCGATCCTCAACGGTCTGAAAGACCTCTACGACGGCATTCATGATTTCGAGGTCTTCATCGAAGGCGGAACCGTTCAGGTGTTCTTCACGGAAGGAGACTTCTCCATACCGGCGACACGCCTTTCGGATGGAACTCTGCGCTATCTCTGCTTGCTGGCCATCCTCTGCGACCCCGAGCCACCGAAGATGATCTGCATTGAGGAGCCGGAGCTGGGTCTGCATCCCGACATCCTCCCCAAGGTGGCGGACCTCATCAAAGCCGCCGCAGAACGCACACAACTTATCATCACCACGCACTCGGACATCCTCGTTGACGCGATGACGGAGACGCCGGAGGCCGTGGTGGTATGTGCCAAGGAACAGGGGCAAACCCGCATGGATCGCCTCAAGGCGAAAGATCTCACAGCATGGCTGAAAAAATACCGGCTCGGGCAGCTCTGGACCAAAGGTGAAATCGGAGGTTCCCGCTGGTGAGCGCACATCTTTACATCGAGGGTGCAGAATCCAAGGAGGATCAAATTCGCTGCCGCGAGGGATTTCGCCGACTCCTGGAAAAATCCGGATTCACGGGTCGCCTACCTCGACTGAGTGCGTGTGGAGGCAGGGACTCCGCGTTCGACGACTTCAAGACCGCCCATTCAGATGCAAAGCCCGGCCACTTTGTGGCGATGCTCATCGACAGCGAGGACCCCATGGCGGACATCGAGAAAGCTTGGTCGCACCTTAAGACACGAGACAATTGGGAAAAACCTGAAGGGGCCGAGGATGAACAGGTGCTTTTCATGACGACATGCATGGAGTCGTGGATCGTGGCGGACCGGGAAACCCTGAAGGCCCACTACGGACACAACCTTCAAGAGAACGCCCTTCCACCCACAAATGGTCTGGAGAGCCGCGGCCGGGCCGACGTTCATACCAAGCTCGAACACGCCACGCGGAACTGCACCAATGCGTATAAAAAGGGAAAGCGGTCGTTCGTGGTCTTGGGCGAGCTAAACCCGACAACGCTTGAACCCCTGCTTCCGAGCTTCGCTCGGTCGAAAAGAATTCTAAACGATAAACTCTGAGCCCATGCCAACCGACACCACCGAAAAAGGCCTCGAAACTCTGATCATGGCTCACATGACCGGCACGAGCGGCCTTTTCTCCGGCGCACCGGGCATCGTTGCGGAAACCGCGCCCCTGACCGGCGGCAACGGCTGGTTTGCCGGGCACGCGGCGGCGTATGATCGCGAGTTCGCAGTGGATGTGGAGCAGCTCTTCGCCTTCCTCCAAGCCACCCAACCGGAGGCGACAGCCAAACTCGGCATCGGCGACTACAAGGACAAGAAGAACATTACTCGCCAGAAGTTCCTCGCCCGCTTGCAGGGAGAGATTTCGCGGCGCGGCACGATTGACGTGCTGCGGCACGGCATCAAGCACGGGGCACTGAGCTTCGATCTATTCTACGGCACACCTTCACCGGAGAACAAAAAGGCAGTGGAGCGGCACGCGCAGAACAGGTTCAGCATCACACGCCAACTCGCCTATAGCCGCGAGGAAACGAAGCGGGCACTGGACCTTTGCGCCTTCATCAACGGCCTGCCGGTGATGACCTTTGAACTGAAAAACAGCCTGACCAAGCAAACGGTCGAGGACGCCATCGAACAATACAAACGCGACCGCGATCCACGCGAGACGCTGTTCGAGTTTGGCCGTTGCGTCGTTCATTTCGCGGTGGACGACGCCAAGGTAGCCATGTGCACGGCGCTCAAGGGCAGCAAGGGCATGGCGAAGGAGTCGTGGTTTCTTCCCTTCGATCAGGGCTGGAACGACGGCGGGGGCAATCCACCAAATCCGGACGGATTGAAGACGGACTACCTCTGGAACCACATCCTCACCCCAGCGGGCCTCACGGAGATTCTGGAAAACTATGCGCAGATCGTGGAGGAGGAGAACCCGAAGACCGGAAAGAAAAAGCAGGTTCAGATTTTCCCCCGCTACCACCAACTCGACGTGGTGCGCAAACTCCTGGCCGACGTGCGGGAGAAGGGCGCGGGCCAGCATTATCTCATCCAGCATTCCGCAGGCAGCGGCAAATCTAACTCCATCGCATGGCTGGCACATCAGCTCATCAGCGCGCGGAAGGACGGCAAGGAAGCATTCGACACGATCATCGTCGTCACCGACCGGCGCATCCTCGACAAACAAATCCGCGAGACCATCAAGGGCTTCGCCCAGGTCGGCAGCATCGTCGGTGCAGTGAAAGAAGGCGCCGGCGTCTCGAAGACCGAGCAACTCTCAAAGTTCCTCAAGGACGGGAAGAAAATCATCATCTCCACGGTGCAGACCTTCCCCTTCGTGCTCGACAGCATCGGCGCGGAACACCGCGGCGGAAACTTCGCCATCATCATTGACGAAGCGCACAGCAGCCAGGGCGGACGCACAGCGGCGGCGATCAGCGCAGCGCTGGGCGAGGCCACCGAGGAAGAAGAGGAGACAACGGAGGACAAGATCAACCGCATCATCGAGCAGCGGAAGATGCTGCCAAACGCCAGTTACTTCGCCTTCACTGCCACGCCGAAAAACAAAACGCTGGAAATGTTTGGCATCGCCTACCCGGAAGGCGAGGTGAAACACCGGCCTTTCCACGGCTACACGATGAAACAGGCCATCCAGGAGGGTTTCATTCTCGACGTGTTGAAACAATACACCCCCGTGGACAGCTACTATCGACTCGCCAAAACCGTCGAGGGAGACCCGGAGTTCGACGTAAAGAAGGCCCGCAAGAAACTGCGCCTCTACGTGGAGAGTCACAGCAAAGCCATCCGCGACAAAGCGGAGATCATGGTGGACCACTTCCTCGAACAGGTGATCGGCCAGAACAAGATCGGCGGACAGGCACGGGCAATGGTCGTCACCGGCAGCATTCAGCGGGCCATCGAGTATTTCTTCGCCTTCACCGCCTACCTCAAGGAAATCAAAAGCCCCTACAAGGCCATCGTCGCCTTCTCCGGGGAGCCGGAATACAAGGGCGATAAAGTCAGCGAGGCGAAACTAAACGGATTTTCGAGCAACGACATCGCGGACAATATCCAGGAAGACCCCTATCGATTCCTCATCTGCGCCGACAAATTCCAGACCGGCTACGACGAGCCGTTGCTGCACACCATGTATGTGGACAAGGCGCTCAGCGGCATCAAAGCCGTTCAGACTCTCTCTCGCCTGAACCGGGCACACCCGAAAAAGCACGACGTCTTCGTCCTAGACTTCCAAAACGACACCGAGGCCATCGAAAAATCCTTCGCCGACTACTATCGCGCCACGATCCTCAGCAAGGAGACGGACCCAAACAAGCTCCACACCCTCAAGAACGAGCTGGATGGGTATCAGGTCTATTCGCCGGATCAGGTGGAAGAATTCGTGAACCTCTATCTCGACGGGCAGATCGTTGACAAGGTTCATCCAATCCTCGACGCCTGCGTCGCCGTCTATGTGAACGACCTCGACGAGGACAAGCAGGTCGATTTCAAGGGGAAGGCCAAGGCCTTCACCCGCACGTATGATTTCCTCGCGACCATCCTGCCGTATGGCGTGCAGGAGTGGGAAAAACTCTCGATCTTCCTGAACTTCCTCATCCCGAAGCTCCCCGCACCGAAGGAGGAAGACCTCGCCAAAGGCATTCTCGAAGCCATCGACATGGACAGCTACCGCGCCGAAAAAAAGGCAACACTGGCCATTGCGCTGCCCGACGCCGACGCCGAAATCGAACCGGTGCCAACGAGCGGCGGCGGTCGCAAACCTGAGCCGGAGATGGACAAACTCTCAAACATCATCAAAGCCTTCAACGACCAGTTCGGCGGGCTATTTAACGACCCGAAGGCCGTGGAACGGCGGATCATAGACATCATTCCGCCGAAGGTATCAGCGGACCCGGCCTACCAAAATGCCAGGCAAAACTCCGACCGGCAGAACGCGCGAATCGAACACGACAAAGCCCTCAAACGGGTGATCACGGCAATGTTCAAAGACGACGCACAGCTCTTCAAACAATTCCAAGACAACGACTCCTTCCGCCGCTGGCTGACAGACACGATCTTCGGAATTACCTACGAGGAATAATCGCCGTACGACAGGAAACAAACCGTCATTCTCTGCAACCTCTCTCCATGAAAAATGTCACGCTCGGCACCTTCAAAAATTGAACTTTGAACATGAAAGCGACTGATGCGGAAGTTCATCCTCTTACCAAACGCAAGGGCGACAAAAACCTCTATCTCCGCCCCCCCGCAATAGAGAAGAAAATCTCGGAGAGCCTTACGTCATCAGTCGAGCGCATTGGCGAGGATTGCGGCATCGCAGACCCCGAGCATCACAGTTACATCCCCAGCGAAGTCATTGTTCACCTGTTGCGTGGCAACAAAATTCCTCACAATCACCGCTGCCATGAAAGCCTTTGGAAGGTTCTAATGGAGCGGGTGCTCAAACAGATCGGTTGCATGAGAGACCCGGAATCCCCCCTTTCGGCCAGAGAAGACACAGTTCGGGCCTACGTCATTGACAGGCTCGTCAACCTCCTGCTCAAGGATCGAGAAAAACCATCCGCTCGTTTGGACTTCTTCGAGGTCCGCTTCGGAGTCGCCATAAAGGCACTGGAGACGGACGGCGAACGAAAATATCAACGCGAGAAGGACACTAGGGCGCCGTTGGAAATCGACTCCGAATCGGGCGAAATCTCATCAAAGGCAGAACGAAGCGCGGGCAGCTTCGACCCTACCGATCCAAACAAACTGGATGATCCAAATTACCGGAAACGTCTGGACCAAGCGATTAACCAATTGGAGCCCATGCAAAAAAACATCATCCACCTCCTACGACTCGGCTACCCGATCGAGTCCAAAGACCCCAACGAGAGATCAATCTCAACAACTCTCGGAAGAGTCGAGAAAACCATCCGCAACCAACGCGACAAGGCGTTCAGCACCTTGCGCGATCTTCTTCGCGAGGAGTAGACAGCCATGAACCAGCATCCGGACCGCGACCAAGATATTGACGTCCTACTCCATTTTTCAATGGAGCCAAACCCTGGCAAGGACACGCTAAATCAATACCTCGATCAGTATCCACACATGGCAGGAGATCTTATCGAGCTCTCCAGAAAGCTCCTCACTGAAGACGATTCAGCGAGTGCGCCCGAACTGCAACCTCAAGACCACGCAATCCTAGAAAGGGCCTGGCAACACTACCGAACTGGAATAGCGAGCAAGACCAGCGATCCCTTCGTATCCTTGACCATCGCCCAACAAAGGGAAGCTGCGCGCGCGCTCAATATCTCAAGAGCAGTTCTAGCGGCGATCCGCGACAGAATTGTTCTGGAGGCATCCATCCCACGCGCCTTCTTGCGGAGAATGGCCAACCAGATCGATAGCAGCCTGGAAGAACTATCTAATTTCTTGGCAACTCCTCCAGAGATGCAGTCGGCCCACAGCTACAAGGCGACCGAAAAGCCGAGCCTTCAAAGCCAAGTGACATTTGAGCAGCTGCTCATTCAGACGAACACCCCCGTTGAGCTGAGGGAGAAACTCCTCAAGGAGGACTAGCTGATATGGATGCAGTCGAAGCCGCCCGCCAAATTGCCGCTCGCCTGCATACAGAAGCAGTTCAAAGAGGAGAGAGTCCTTGGCGACCCTACGGGTTTGCCATGGCTGAAGCAAAACGCCGGGAGATTGACGTCGAGACAGTGGCGGTGGGGGCCGCCCAGTTGAATGGTGCCCGAGCGACTTACAGCGATCGAGATCAACTGATTCTGCATGAAGACAAGGGCACTGATTTCGAAAAGGCATTTCTGATCGCCCACGAGATCGGACACGCCGAGCTGGGTGACTCGACGGATGACGGCCAGATCTTCGAGGTCGATCCTACCAGATCGGCAGAATCATCTCCGGTCGGCACGGACCGAGTTATCGACTACAGCCACAGGCAAAGGCTGGAGGTCCAAATGGACTTATTCGCCAGGGAGTTCTTGCTACCGCGAAAACTCGTAAGGCAATTGCACCTCGATCAAGGCCTCACAGTCACCGCCATCGCGAGTAAACTCGGTGCCAACCTCGAAATCGTCGCTCAGCAACTCCTCGACGCCCTGCTCTTGCCAGAGGTCGAGCCAGCAAACGAAACTCCCCGGGATAGAACACCCAATCCAGAACAGCAAGAAGCCTCCAACCACTGGGGGCTGGCGTACCTGCTCGAAGCTGGTCCCGGAACTGGAAAGACGCAAACCCTGATCACGAGGGTCGAATCCCTTCTCTCCGATGGCGTCGACCCGGCGAGAATTCTTTTACTGACCTTCTCCAACAAGGCTGCGGGAGAGATGGCACACCGACTTGCGCAAAGGCATCCCCAAGCAGCGGCCGCCATGTCGATAGGAACCTTCCATGCGTTCGGCCTCGATCTCATTCGGCGTTTCAATGACCAACTGGACTTACCGAAAAATCCTCGACTACTGGATCGCACTGAAGCGGTGGAACTCTTGGAAGAGGAATTTCATCGGCTGAACCTCATTCACTTCCGGGACATCTACGACTCCACACCCCGCATTGTAGAGATTCTCGGGGCAATTTCACGTGCGAAAGACGAGGTCGTTAACGCCGACCGTTACCAGCAACTCGCACAGGCGATGCTTGCAGCCGCTACTGACGAGGAATCCCTCCAAAACGCCCAGAGGGTCGAGGAAATCGCGCGAGTTTACCGAAGATACGAGGAAGTTAAACGTGCTCAGAAATGCGTGGATTTCGGAGATTTGGTTCTACTCCCTGCGCTCCTGCTGGAGCAAAATGAAGAGGTCCGAAACCGCCTCCAGCAACTTTACGATCACATCCTTGTTGACGAATACCAAGACGTCAATCGCAGCAGCGTTCGGCTCCTCGCCGCCCTCAAGCCAGATGGGAAAAACCTCTGGGTAGTCGGGGATCCCAAACAATCGATTTACAGATTTCGCGGTGCCTCCTCGTTCAACGTCACCCAGTTCGGAAACCAAGATTTCTCGGGCGGTCAGAGGGGTCGGCTCATCAAGAACTACCGCTCCTCGGTCGAAATCGTCGACACCTTCTCCACATTCGCAACCCAGATGCGAGGGCTCCGTGAAGAAACTCGGCTCGTTCCGACCCGAGAAAACTCAGGCATCGCTCCCGAACTCCAATGTGTCGAACGAGGAAATCAACTCTCCGTCGCCCTCGCAGACAACATCGAGAAGTTGCGCGAACAGGGCTTTCCCTATCGCAACCAAGCCGTGCTGTGCGGTGGCAACGAACGACTGGCGGCTATGGCCGCCGAACTCGAATCTCTCAAGATTCCGGTCCTCTTCCTCGGAAGTCTCTTCGAACGCCGGGAGATAAAGGACTTGCTCAGTCTGCTGTCCATCTTGACCGACCGCCGGGCAGCAGGCCTCCTCCGAGTAGCTACTTGGCCCGAGTTCATGATGCGAATGGAGGATGTGGTCTCCATCTTAAATCATCTCAGAGACACACAAGATCCTCCCAGAACGTGGCTCAATGATCCCGAAAAAATCCCTCATATCAGCAGGGAAGGTATCAATACCCTCAACCACCTTGCCGAGGCATTGGCCGGATTCACGTCCGAGTCTCAACCTTGGCGCGTTCTCAGCGTCTTCCTGCTCGACCGGACCCGACAAGCCGCAGACATCGCCCTATCGAACGACGTTGCCGTCAGAGCACAGGGAGTAGCGATCTGGCAATTCATGAACTTTCTCAAGGGCCAGCCAGCCGCGCAAGGCTTGCCCATTGTTCGCCTTCTCAATCGAGTGCGAAGATTGATCCTGCTCGGAGACGATCGAGACCTACGCCAGATGCCCGATGCGGCCAGCGGGCTGGATGCCGTCAGGCTCATGACAATCCATGGGGCAAAAGGACTTGAGTTCGATGTCATCCACCTGCCGGGAATGAGCAAGGATACGCTCCCCACTTCATGGAGGCGCCCGCCGTGTCCGATCCCGGACGGAATGATCGAAGGCACTCATGAAGGCTCAGAAGAACACCTGCAAAAAGCCCACGATCAAGAGCAAGAGTGCCTTTTCTATGTCGCCCTCTCTCGTGCCAAGGAGCGTCTCTGCTTCTATGCTGCCAAGACAAAATCCAACGGCCACAACCGCCCGACGACTCCATTCTTGGAGCGGCTCCAGAATCACGTGCGCCGGACCGAAGTAGCACCAACCCGTGAGATCCCCGCCGCGCCGGAGGAGACTTCGATCCCGACTGAGCTTGAGGCCGACAATACCTTCCGCGACTCCGAGTTGGCCCTCTATGACAAGTGTCCCCGAAGGTTCCTCTACACCCACATCCTGAGGACGGGCGGCAAAAGGCAGCAAACTGGCCTCATGATGATGCACGACGCCGTGCGACAAGTATGTGACCAACTGGCCGGCAACGATGAAATCACTGATGAGCAACTCGTCGAAAAGGTGCAAAGTGCTCTCAAAACCACCGGCCTATCCGAGCACGGCTACGTCGACGACTACCAAACACTCGCCGGACAAATGTTGGGGTTTCTCCGCTCAAGTCGAAATGGCCGAAAAGCCGCGCCAGGAGGCGCTGCTGAAATCGAGATCGGTGGACACAACGTGAACGTGGCATTCGACGAAACTCTCACGGACCAGGCAGGAAATCAGGTGATCCGGCGAATCAGATCCGGACATTATCGAAAGGCCCATGAGGATGATTTGGCGACGGTAGCCTTCATCCTGATGGGAACCAGACAGTTCCCTGGTGCATCACTCGAAGTCGCTTACCTCGCGGACCAAAAGACTTGGGAGCCCTCGATGGGCGGTAAAAAACTCGGGAACCGGGCGGAACTCATTCAGAAAATCCTTACTGCCATCACGACCGGTCAGTTTCCTGCAGATAGATCATCCCGCACCTGCCCAAACTGCCCCGCGCTGTTCGTGTGCGGGGAGGTGCCTCTTGGAAAAATTTCAAAAAAAGTGGGCTAAGAATTACCGGTTGCCCGAAGTCGGGTCGATTCATCTGTAAAGGCGGAAATCACCCGCCGGTAACAGAAAGGTCGACACTGATGAATACAACCAATTCCAACCAAACAACCAAACGCCAATATCAACTCAAAATTGGTATTGGAGGGATCGAGTTTCAACCCTGCGCCATTGACGACCCCGTGCCGACGGGGCGTCAAATCCTCGCCTGCGCCGGGGTGAACCCTGAAGAAGACTGGAGCGTTTTTGCCATCCTGCCGTCGGGAGATTTTGAAGACGTTCGACTGGACGAAACCTTCGATCTCCGAGGGAAGGGAGCCGAGCAATTCGTCGCCTTCCAGACGGACCGTGACTTCAAGCTCACTCTGAAGGGGAATCAACTCGAATGGGGGAAACCTGCAATCACTGGCCGTGAGCTCGGCAAACTTGCGAACCTCAAGGAAGACGAAGCCGTTTTCTTGGAGGTTCCTGGCGGTGAGGACCGTTTGGTGGAGGAGAGCGATGTCATCCCGCTCACCGAACCCGGAATCGAAAGGTTCATCGTCGCTGCGAAACCCAAACCCGGCTACGAAATCTTCGTCAACGGTCGCCCCCGCATCGTCGAAGACGAAGTCGTCACCTACGAGCAAGTCACCGAACTCGCGTTTCCCGGCCAAGGAGGACCACAGATTGATTTCGCGGTCACATACCGCAAAGCAGCATCCGCACCCCACTCGGGTGAACTCGGTAAAAACCAATCGGTTACAGTCAAAAAGAAGGGAACAATTTTCAATGTCACACTCACTGACAAGTCGTAGCCCAGATCTCCTCAAACTGTCCGAAGACGGTTACAACGTGGAAATCCGAAGCGGGTTCCTCATTCTCAAGGATGTCCCATACTTGAACACGAAGCGGGAACTGAGGCGAGGAGCGCTCGTTTCCCCGCTCGAGTTGGCAGGGGAAAAAACCCGGAAACCCGAAGACCACACCTTGTATTTCAAAAGTGAGTCACCAGGGGAGTTCCCAAGCGACCGAGAAGGACAGCCACTGGCGAAGTTCAACAAGGTCGGGGAGAAGGAGAATTTGGGTCACGGCATAGAGGTGGATTGCAAACTCTCGTGCAAACCAAAGGCGGGCTACGACGACTATTATCACAAGATGACGACCTACCTGAGCTACATCGCCAGCCCCGCTCAAAGCCTTTATCCTGGCGCCAACGCGAGAACGGGGCAGCGTCAACTGACAGTTGACGCGGGACCCTTCCTCTACACGGAAACTGCGTCCGGCCGCGCCGGCATCGGTGCGCTCACTTCGTTACTTGAGAACGAAGTGATTGCAATCATCGGAACGGGAGGAACGGGATCATACATCCTCGATTTCGTCGCTAAAACACCTGCCAAGGAGATCCGTCTTTTCGACGGAGACGAGTTCCTTCAGCACAACGCTTTCCGTGCACCGGGGGCACCCTCGCTTGAAGAGTTGGAGCAAGTTCCAACTAAGGTCGACTACCTCACTTCGATTTACTCAAAGATGAGGAAGGGGATCAAACCCCATACCGAGCCATTGCACGTGAACAACCTGCACCTGCTTGACGGGATCACGTTCGCATTCCTCAGTATGGATGGAGGTGACGCAAAAAAACTCATCGTCGAGAAACTCGAAGCGCTCGGGGTCTCATTCATCGATGTGGGCATGGGCCTAGAACTGACTGACGGATCACTCGGCGGCATGCTTCGGACAACCATAAGCACCCCGGAGGAGAGAACGCACGTCCACAGATACCTGTCGTCAGCAAAGGGAGAAGAAAACATCTACGCCTCAAACATCCAGATCGCGGAACTCAACGCCCTCAATGCAGCGCTGGCGGTCATTAAGTGGAAAAAACTGAGGGGATTCTACCGCGACCTAGAGAACGAAATCCACTGCCTTTACACCACAGACGGAAACCACATCGATAACAAAGGGGCACAATGATCAAGACGCACCGCCTCACACACGAGTTCGTTGAATTCATCCCCGAGATCCTGGAACCATCCAAAATTTACATCTCAATGGAATTCGCTACGGCCACCCACAGATGCTGCTGTGGATGCGGAAACGAGATCGTAACCCCATTTACACCTAAGGATTGGACGATGTCGTTCGATGGGGAAACCATTTCGCTCTCCCCCTCAATAGGCAACTGGAAATTTCCCTGTCGGTCCCATTACTTCATTCGACGCGGACGCGTAGTTGAAGCCCCAAGTTGGGACCACGGCCCCCAATCGAGTCCTTCGAAGGAAATGTCAGACGAACCCCCGTCAAGCCGTCGGCAGGTCGGCGTTCTGCGCCGACTCTGGCTTAAATTCTTCACCTAACTGCAACAATCTGACGGAAACAATCTTCAAAGTATGACATCTAACCGATTCCAAATTCTCTCTCTTGATGGCGGTGGACTGAAAGGCCTTTTTACCGCCTCGTTTCTGGCGCATTGGGAAAAAGAACGGGGGACAAGGATCATCGACCATTTCGACCTGATCTCTGGCACCAGCACCGGCGGTATCATCGCCATTGCCTTGGGCCTCGGCTTCTCGGCCGAACAGATCAAGGATCTCTATCTCGACAAGGCTCACCAAATCTTCCCGCCCAAGCACTTCGCGAACGCCAAACACTGGCTGGCGGTCAAACATTCGGGTGAGGGCCTGCGGGCGGCACTAAACGACCTGCTCGGCGAACGCAAATTCGGCGAAAGCGAGAAACGACTCCTTATACCTGCTTACGACCCCGCGTTCCGCGGAGTCCATATCTTCAAGACGGCGCACCACAAGCGGCTCCAGACCGATTACAAGCAAAGCGCCGTTCATGTCGCGATGGCGACCAGCGCCGCCCCGACCTACCTTCCTCCCGAAGTCACCGAGTCAGGCCTGCAACTCCTTGACGGTGGCGTCTGGGCAAACAATCCGATCATGATCGCGGTGGCCGAGGCGTTGGGATACCTCGAAAAACCTCAGAGCGAAATCGCCGCGCTTCGCATCGGCACGACCGAGGAAGTCATCTCCCTAAAGGATCTCCAGACCATGGGAGGAAAATTGCAAATGGCGGCTCCGGTCATCGACTTCATGATGAGAGGCCAGTCACAGTCGGCTTCCGGGATGGTTCATCATCTGCTCGGAAAAGACCGCTTTTTCGAGGTGAACCCCAAAACCGCACCGGGGGATTTTCAGCTCGATAAACTCAGCAAAGAACTCCTTGCGATGGGCGAGGCCGAATGGCGCCACGCCTCTTCCGAACTCTTTGACCGAGGGTTCTTCGACCATCAAGCGGCCCGCTTCGAGCCCTGTCACAAACTCAGCTAACCAACCCAACCAACAAAGACACCAAACGACCATGAAGACGAAAGCTCAGATCATCGAGGCCCTCGTGGCCGCTTTGGAAATTCCACCCGGTGCCTACGACAAGGCCCACGACCGCTACAAGGACTTGGGCGATTGGTTCTGCCAAGGGTCGCTAAAAGCCCACAGGCCGAGAATTTATGCGCAAGGCTCCTTCCGCCTTGGCACCGTCAACCGTCCGCTTCACGAAGGCGAATCCTATGATCTGGATGTTGGCTGCCGCCTTGAGGCCGGCATCAGCAAGCACACGCACACCCAGGAAAAGTTGAAGACGCTCGTCGGTGACGAACTCGAAGCCTACCGGCAGGCTCGACAAATCAAAAAGGAACTCGAAGAAAAACACCGTTGCTGGTGCCTCGAATATGCGGACGAACTCCGGTTCTCGGAGGACATCGTTCCCTCCATCCCTGAGGAAATGACCAAGCAGGCCTCGCTCGCCGACGCGATGATCAAGCATGGCCTCGCTCGCGGGCTCGCCGAAGACGTATCTCGTCACTCGGGCAACATTACCGACAACCGCCAGGCCAACTACCGCTATATCGACCCCAACTGGCGAATCTCCAACTCCGAAGGCTACGCCAAGTGGTTTGAATCCCGCATGGAAATCGCCGCCGGGCTCATGGAAAAAGTCGCCATGATGGCAAAGCAGGCCAAGGTAGAAAAACTCCCCGCTTGGAAATGGAAAACGCCACTTCAAAAGGCCATCCAACTTTTGAAGCGGCACCGGGATTCGATGTTCGCCAAGAACCCCGACTCCAAACCCATTTCCATCATCCTCACGACACTGGCGGCTGCTGCCTACCGGGGTGAGGACAACACCACCACGACTCTGGAGCGCATCCTTGCCGACATGGATCGCTACATCCTTCCGACGATTCCCCGCGTCCCCAATCCGGTGAACCCAAATGAAGACTTCGCGGACAAATGGCACGAGCCGAAATACGCCCACCTCAACTTGGAAGGAAACTTCCACGGCTGGCTCAAGCAGGCCCGAGCAGACTTCCAGAACACGGAAAAGCTCAACTCCGAAGAGCTGATCCAGAAGTTCACTCTGCAGAAGTTTGGGCTTCGTATCCCACAAGGTGAAATCGCCAAAATTCTTCCGCTCCTGCCGTCTAAACCCGCAGACTACCAGAACATCCAGATCATCACCGAAAAACCGGCGCGTCCGTGGTGTATGTAATGCCCGCTCCGATCGCCATTCCGGGGCTGGATGAGTTCCTCAACGATCAGCCCTTCATCTCGATTCAACCATCGAACGGAAATTCCCTTCTACTAGAAGGGGATTTTCAGTTTTGCGCCGAACATGAGGGACACCCCCAGATCAACGACACTTACAATCTTCAAATCTCCATCCCCCAAGAGTTCCCCCGTCGGGTTCCCACGGTAAGCGAGATAGGGGGCAGAATTCCCCGCGTGAACGATTTTCACGTAAATGGCAACGGAACCTTGTGCCTCGGCTCACGAATTCGCCTCATGGCTCGGCTACAGGCAGAACCAACCGTCCACGGATTTAGCAAAACCTGCATCGTTCCCTACCTTTATGCGATGAGCCTAAAGCTCACACACGGCCAAGACTTCATCTTTGGAGAACTGCGCCACGGCATCGATGGCGAACTCGACGACTACAAAGAACTGCTCGGCCTCAAACGTAATAACCAGGTCGTCCCAGCCCTGCTCTGCCTGCTCAAAAAGAAGCGACTCGCCAACAAAATGCCCTGTCCCTGTGGTTGCAAAAAGCGGCTCGGAAAATGCGACTTCAACGTCGCAGTCAGAAAGTTTCGTAATGTTCTCCCAAAAGCATGGCTTCGGGAAGTCGTCACCGGGAAGCGATGACCGACCAAGCCAACCACCATGGTTATCGTTACGGACGAACACAGAACCATGAAGGTTATACAAACATGCGCACCCAACCAATCTGGCAGGCTGTCGTTCCAGCGGAGCTGGCACTCCGCCTGCGTTATCCGGGAGAGGAATCACCGGGGCGGCGGAACGGGGCCCACCAATAAGGAGAGCCCCGTTCCACCGCCCCGCAGGGTTGTTTGAGAGGAGAAGATTCAAGATCGATCAAGAGAGTGAGGGGGCCGGAACGCCTCTCGTCTTTCGGAGCGGCGGGCGTGTCCGGTCGCTTCCTGCAGCCCGTGGATCAACCGCGCCGACCTCGTGCGCTGCCACCCGGTCTCGCGTGGTGGAATCCCAATCACGACCCGGTGCCTTTCGGCACCAGTCGCCAATCAAGCACATCGCCCGGTGTGCAAAATCCACCAACTCCGAATGGCGATGTCATCGTTACCAAATACGCCTCCCGCCATTGGGCCGTCTGGCTCCAAGGCGAACTCGTCGCCGTGACCGTCTATCGAAAAGGAGCCCAGCGCGTAGCCGAACTCCTGCAAACCCTCCGGCCAACCATTTCACAGGTCGTCCCAATTACCCCGCCGGAGCCAGCCAACGCGATTGGCTTCCAAGCGAATCTGTGATAAACTGACCTCCGACCAAAACCTATGTCCTCCGATACCAATCCACCGTCAGTGGTGAATTGGGCCAACACTGGAATAAATAATGTAGCCATTTGGAGAAGGCAAAGATAGAGAAAGGGGATGCGAACACTCTCCCTTGATCTGCGAGAGCGAATCTTGTGCAGCTACGATGGAGGGGAAGGCACGAGGGAGGAGATCGCGCAGCGATTTCGCGTGTCGTTGGGGATGGTCAAAAAGCTCCTGCAGCAGAGACGGCGCACGGGCGAGATCGGAGCGAGACATCACTTGGCGGGACGCAAGCCGATGATCGTGGCCAGCCATCAGCGCCAGCTTCGCGCGCTGCTGGCCGGCAAGGTGGATCTTACCTTGAAGCAGATGCGAGCGGCCCTGGAACTGGACTGCTCGCTGCAGGCGATCCATGTGGTGCTGGGCAAGATGGGGCTGACATATAAAAAAAGACGCTGCGAGCCAGCGAGCAAGAGCGCCCCGACATCGCCCGGGCGCGCCGTGCGTGGAGGCGGCGACAGGGCGGGTTCGATCCAGCGCGGCTCGTCTTCCTCGACGAAAGCGGGGCGAAAACGAACATGACCCGTCTCTACGGGCGTTCCCCCCGCGGGACACGCTGCCACGCCAGCACTCCCTGCGGTCGCTGGCAGAGCACCACCATGATCTCTTCCATCCGTTTGGATGGCACCACCGCCGCCATGGCCATCGCCGGAGCGACCGACACGGAAGTCTTCCGCGCTTACGTCGCCGAAGTCCTCTGCCCGAGCCTGCGTCCCGACGACATCGTTATCATGGATAACCTCGGCCCCCATAAAAGCGATCCCACCCTGGCACTCATCTCCCAATCCGGAGCCCAAGTGCTCTTTTTGCCCGCCTACTCTCCTGACTTCAATCCGATCGAAAAAATGTGGAGCAAAGTCAAATCCCTCCTCCGCTCCACCGAAGCACGCACCCCTTCCGATCTGACCTCCGCCATCGCTCATGCCCTTGCACAGGTCACTCCCAAAGATGCCCTCGGTTGGTTTGCTTCTTGCGGCTATAGTTTTTGTTCCAGTGTTGGCCCAATTCACCAACGACGGTGAATTGGTATTGGGTAGCATAGGTTGTATTCAGGGATCAGTTTATCGCGACTTCTGTGGCTAGCCAATGGCTATTCTCACCTCTGGGCGGGCTCTGCCACGGTGGTCGAGTTCGATGGCTGGACGGTCTGCAGGAGTTCCGCAACGCGCTGGGCTCCTTTTCGATAGACGGTCACGGCGACGAGCTCACCAGAGAGCCAGACGGCCCAATGCCGAGTGGCATATTTGGTGACAATGACATCCTCGGATTGAGTTGGTGTATTTTGCACACCGGGTGATGTGCTTTATTGGCGGGTGGTGCCGAAAGGCACCCGGCCGTGATAGGATGTCCTAGGTGCAGCCCATTCCCCGACGGGGACGGTAAATACCTCGAACCAGACACGCGATGAGCACCACTCCGCTCCCCCCTCACTCTCTCTTGATCGATCTTGAATCTCCTCTCAACCAAGCCTACGGGGCGGTGGAACGGGGCTCTCCTTTTTGGTGGGCCCCGTTCCGCCGCCCCGCACAAATTTGCAAATTATAGAGCAAGGTGCCGTGACAGCTCCGCTGGCGCGGATCCTTGCAGGTTTGGTGGGAGAGAATCGATTTCCTGCGGCACTTCGGGAAGCTGATGTTTTTCACGTTGATGTTTATTGTTCCGAGGAAGCTGGGGGCAAAGCCAACGTGTCCGGCTCCGGGAGGCTTTTAAGACCATCCGGCGATTGGATGGCCTTCTGGATGTCTTCAAGACTGGCTCCTTTAAGTTTCTTCCCGAAGATTCCTTCCCATTTGGCTTGTCCCTTCATTTTGAGGCTTTCGACGTATTCATGGTAAGCGAGGGTGAAGAGGTTGTTGACTTGGATTTGGGATTCCTTGGCGGCAACGAGAGCGGCGGCGGCGATTGTGGCAATCGGGGTTCCAGTGTAGTGGTCCACGATGGCTCCGGTTGAAACGAGGGCGAATTCGATCCATGGTTGAATGTCAAACAGGGACTCGTTTTTCCGTT
The DNA here is from genome assembly GCA_028713285.1 of Terrimicrobiaceae bacterium. Taxonomy (GTDB): domain Bacteria; phylum Verrucomicrobiota; class Verrucomicrobiia; order Chthoniobacterales; family JAATET01; genus JAATET01. The sequence continues at coordinate 38,541 of JAQTOP010000001.1, read as the reverse complement.
TTTTGAGTTCAGCGAGGATTCTTTCGAGTTCGGTGGCGGCTTGCTTTGTCAGGGTGTCATCGCCCGCTGCGAGGAGTTTTTCCAGTGAGGAAATGAGTTCCTCCAAGCATTTCTGAAGGGTGCCGTCACGGTTGTGCTTTTCGAGGATGGCGGAGAAGGAGAGTTCATTACTAATTTCTTCCTCCCCGTTAAGTTTGCCGATGGGCTGCCAGAGTTCGGCGATTTTTCGGGTGACGTTATGGTCCTGCAAATTCGACTTCCACTGGGTGAGTGAGTGGGTCAGTTCTTGGAGGGTTTGGGGGGCGAGATTTGGCCCATAAAGATCATGCATGGCCCTGGCCTTCGCCGTGACGGTTTGGAGGCGTTCTTCAAATTTTGACTTCCGCTTTTCGTCGGCCACCATGGGAAGGAGCCCGATGACTTCATTGAGAAGTCCCTGAATCTCTTGGGCCTTGGATTTGATGTTGTTCCGCCAGGCTTCTGTGTGCTCTTCAGGTGTCATTTTTGTCGTTATCTATCTTGGGCTTTTGCTCAGGGCTTCTCGTTGAGTTGCTTGAGCAGCCATTCCAGTTGGGTGCGGGCCGTCGCGATGACAGCGCGGTAGGCGAGGAATTTGGTGCGCTTGCCGGAATACTCGGCCTGGAGCTTGGGGTCCACTTGGCCGCCGACGATCAAAATATCCAAGCTGATACCGAGCTGGCCGGTCAGGGTGTCAGCATACGTGATGGCTTGTGCTTCGGCAGCTCTGCCTACGGGGAGTTCCGGGCGTTTGAACTCGACCAAAAGGTGGCGATTTTCAACGTTGGCTGCGAGGAGGAGGTCGGGGCGGTCCGTGGCGTCCTTGGCCTTGTAGATTTTCTCGGTAAAGTCCTTCACAATCGTCTGGAGTTGGCGGTTGCTCGCCATGAGGCTGTATTCGTTGCCGAAGATCCACAAGTTGTGTTGTAGGGCGGTGTGCATCTGGGCTTCGCTGGTCGTCGAATCGACCGCGAGCTTGTCGAGGTTGTCAAGGAACATGCGGCGGCGTTCGGCTTGCTGGCCGATGAAGGCAAGGTCGGTGAGGCCGAATTTGTCGAGGGCTTGGGCGAAGATGAATACATCCGCTTTTTCGGCGGCCTCGACCTCCCGACATACCGTCCAATACTCGTCCATCTCAAGGGCATCGAGCGCGAGATTGACGAGGACGGTGATGCGCTCTTCCTTTTCCCCTTCCTGGTAGCTGCGGGAAATAAGCTTTTCGAGCCTTTCCTCAACAATGTCTCGGCGATGTTCCGGCACCGATTCGAGTCGGCGCTTCATGAGTTGAGTCCACCGGCCTTTGGCGAGATTGACTTCGTTGGTATGAACTTGGGTGAGGCTGGATTTTACGTCCTCCTGAATGGCCTTCGTGAGATATTCGAAGCCTTTGTCGCTTTCGATGACATCACCACCCGCAGCGGTGAGTTCGATGGCCTCGGATTCGATCTTTACCTCGCCTACGACCCGGTTGCGAAGCCGGTCTGTGAGTTGCTCCTCGTGTTCCAGTCCCCAATGGTGAGGCTTGCCAATCGCTTTGTCGCCCGCCCGAAGGATGAGCCCCGCCTTGCGACTGGCGACCGGCTTGTCGCTCACGGTATAGGTTGCCGTCGCTTTGGAACCGTTTGGCAGGGTGTATTCTTTGGTAAACGTCTCGCCCTGAATATCGTGACGAGCCACCTTCTCGCCGTTGATAAAAAGCTCTATTCCAGTTTCGCGTCCGTAATCGTATGCGAGAATTTCACGGAGCTTGTCGGCCTGAGGAAAATTGAGATTTGGGTTAAGGTGCCGCAGCGTGATTGTTGTCCCCCGGTTTTCCTCGGGACATGGTGCAACAGACACGGGAAGAGGAACCTGTTCGATGTCCTTCCCCGCTGCCATCAGAGCACTTTTAGAAATGACAATGGTCGTCTCCACGCCATGAGCTTGGGTGACGACTTCCATCTCGTCGGCGAGAATGAGTCCTGAAAATTTGCCCACCCCTCGGCGGCCTTTTACCACGCGATTGAGGTTGGGCGTGCGGTCCCCTTTGCGGCTAGTGCGAGGGCTGGCGATGTTGAGATACTCTTGGCGAAGTTCCTGTTCCTTCATGCCATTGCCGTCGTCTGCAATGACGATGGGTTCCTCCGTCATGGCAGTTGGGAGAGTGATCCGCACGGTTTTGGCTTCGGCATCCCATGCGTTGTCAATCAGCTCCCGCAAGGCGCGCTCACTGGATGAGTAGTTCTCGCCCAGGATGGTTGCGAGCCGAGGGTCAACGGAAAAGTGGGCTGGCGTGATCATAGTTGGGAGAGACCGGTTTCAGGTCTGGCGATGAGCTGGATGGGTTCAGGATCGATGTAGGTGACGCGGAGGGATTGGTGTAAGGACTCAATGCCGTGGGCGTTCGTGTGCATTTCGAGGTGCTCGTGTGCTTGCCAATCAAAAGCGGCGCAGATTTCGACGTCTTTCTGCGAGAGGTAGTGGGCGTGGATGAGGACTTCGCGGATTTGGTCGGCGTCTTCGGAATACTCGCGGTCGTCGGGGTTGTTACTCTCCTCAAGGAAGCGAGCGTAGCAACGTTGGATGGTGGAAACGGAGTGGGTTTGAATTTCGTCCACGACGCGGAGGATTTCCCGGATCTTGATGTCGAGCGCGGCTTGGGTGCTGAAGAAGATGTTCCCGTTAGGGTGGGCGGTTTCGTTGCGGTCGTCCACGAGCTTTGCGTAGGTGCCGATCTTGCCGTTGTCGCAGGCGATGAGTTTGAGGAAGCGCAGCATCGTTCGCTCGGGCACGACGCTGAAGGAAAAGGGTGAGGTAGCGACGAGCAGGCCCTTCTCCACGTCCTTGCCAAAGCCGATTAGCCCTTTCTCGAAATCTCCCGGCTCGGTGCGTTTGATCTGCCAGATATTGAAGTAGACGAAGCTCATGGTGAGCATGTGGTAGGCAAGGAAGGCGAACTGGTATTTTTGGTGGTTATAGTTCGTCTCGAAGGCGTCCCAGAGGAATTGAATGTATTCCTGCTCCTTCGGCGTTTTGAAGGAGAGCGGCAGGTAGTTAGCGAGTTCTGAGGCTTCTTCCATAGGTGATGACCCGCGCCTTATTGGCGGCGATCACGTATCGTCTTGACCCATTTTTCCAAGGTCTCGATGTCGGCTTTGAGTTCATCCGGTTTGGGAACCGGTGCACGCGCTGCCGCGGCTTGATCGTGACCGGTGAGCCATGTTGAGCATTTTGTCATGGCCACGTCGACCGCCTTGCAGTCTTCGGGCGTAATGTCGGCTATTTGCGCGACCTGCTGAGTTTGGATACTGGGTCGGTAGCGTTCGACCAGACCACCGAGAAGAACTTCCTCCAAGCCGCGTTCCCAGGCTTCTCGTAGCAGGCCGTAAAGATGTTTGGCTTCCTTCTCGTAGGCGTCCTGGTGCCCGTCACGGAAAAGTTTATCGGCGGCCTGCCAGCAGTTCTTCAAGTAGCCGATCTTTTTTTTGATCGGCATTGCAACCCATGGGAGTTCTTGGGTGCAGACCCCTGCCCCCTTGGGAAGGAACCGGACGTGTTGGTCCATCTGTTCGACGTTCAACTCGTCGGCGAACTGCCGAAGGAGGAGCAGGAAGACGACGTCGTGGGTGAAGACGATGACTTGCCGCGTCTTGGCTTCCTGGACCAGTCGCCGTGCTACGGATTGTCGCCATTGGTAGTCGAGTGAGGAGACGGGATCGTCGAACACGATCCCTGATGGATCGTCGGCTGTGCTGAGTTCTGCGAAGAAGGCGGCGATGGAGAGGCACCGTTGCTCGCCCTCGCTGACGACTTTTGGAAGGTCAACGCCGGGGGCGCGTTTGAAGGCGAGCTTGTGGTAAAACACGCCGTCCGCGCCGCCGAGTTCCTTGAGTTCGACCTCGATGTGGTTGAACGACAGGTTGCCCAGTTCGCCGTTGAAGCTCTGCTTCAGCCGTTGCGACACCACGATTTTTGTGACTGAAGAACTTTTCTGTGTGATCGCCTGTGTCTTCGTTTCCTCGATGCACACTCCATAGGCCGCATATTTTTTTCGGCGTTCGATGTCATCCAGAACGGTCTGCTTGTGCGTCCCCAGCAGCTTGCGAGCGCGCAGTTCCTGCGCCTCGGCCGTCATGCGTTTTCGCGCTTCGGGGTTCGCGCTGGTGCGGAGAGCCTTGATGCGGGCTTCGACTTCGACGAGCAGGGACTCGCATTTGGGAACCATGGACCCGAGGGTTGAGCTATCGGGGGCGAGGTCCTTGTCCTCTGAAAGGGCGGCGACGACGGCCTTGCGGCGGTCTTCGTGGGCAGCGAGAGCGACGGCTATAGCATCTGCCAAGGCCTCGTGTTCGATTCGGATTTCCTTAACCGTTTCATCGACCGCGTGGTTTGTTGTTTTTAGATCGATGAACCCCTTCCGAAGGCGGGTAAAGTCCTCTCTCAACTTCCGAAGTTCCCGCTCGGTGGTCGAGGCGACGAATGCTTGGAACTGTGTGAGTCGATGGGCTGCTTCGTGTTCGAGGTCCTGTTGACACAGCACACAACGGGCACCGTCCTCGACAAAGGGGAATCCTTTTTCGGGATACGCCGATTCTTCCGAGAACTGCCGGGCGGCTTCCCATAACGCTTTCCAAGGTTCCGAGCCCGTTCCCGTCAGCAGGCCTTCCGGGAATGTGGCCTCGCGCAGGCGCTTGGCCTCCTCGCTCTTTCGACGGCCTTCTGTTCGCGCATTGAACACGGCGGCGACCGCGTCGGGTGAGAGCGCGGTTTCGATTTCCTTGAGGTGCTGTATCAGCGTTTGAAGGCGTCCGACGCGCAGGGTGAGTTGCTTTATCAGTTTTTCCGGGTCGTTGGCCTGGAGATCGAGAAGCGATTTTTCGAGGAGTGTGAGGCGAGCCTCTTCTTCCTCGGACAACACCGCGAGCGCCTCCACGGCGTCCGGCTTGGTGAGTGAACTGAGGCTCGCCAGGAATTTCGCGACCGCAGTTCCTTCCGGGATTTGGGGTTGGATGAGGGTGAGCGCGTTTGAGGCCAGTGCCCGCTGTTCGCCTTCGAGTTTTGTGCGGACGTTTTTGCAGGCTCTGACGAGTTTGTCGAAGAGGTCAAGACCGAAGGGTCTGAACGCGACGTCGGTTTTCTCGGTGAGATAGACGGCGGCGCACTGTGTGTCGAAGACGCTGACGCGAGAGACGAATTCGTCCTCACTGGCTCCCGTCCATTCGTGAGGTTCTGACTCAGAACCGACCTTGTATTTGATTGCGACAACCGGCGTGAGTGGTGATGAACCGGAGACGACGTTACCCAAAATGTCTTCCTGACCCCGTGCCCGGCACGCACTCTTGAGAATGCGGATATAGCCAGTTTTGCCTGCGCCGTTGTCGCCGTAGACGACCGTTAGTTGAGGGGAAAAGGAAAGCGTCTGATCCTCGGCGAGTGCGTTTACCCCGCGGTGGTGAAAGATGGAAACGAGTGATACCGGATTGGTTCCTGCGGCTACGTCCGGGATGTGTTCTTTGGCGAGTGGATTGGATTCCTGCTGATCCGACAGGCCGTGTGCGCTTTTACAGATTGCTGTCAGTGAGTTGATGTCCTCGTCGGAGAGATCGCCTACTTGGACAAGTCGGCGTAGGGCGTCGCGCTGCCAGATCGGTCGGGTTTGCGACCATTCGAAAATATCAAGCAGAACGTTCATGCCTTCCCCTGCTGGTCACTCGTCTTCACCCCACACCCGAGCGAGGGTGGCTTGTGTTTTTTTCTCGAAGCGGGTGATCAGTTCGCGGTTGGCGGCCACCAGCGCTTGCTCGGCTTCGATCTCGGCCACGATAGCTTGCTGGGTGGCGAGGGGTGGAAGGGGGACTGCGAAGGTGCCCAATATCGTGGCGTTGATGTTCGACTGGTTAATCCCATCGGTTTTGACCCTGAGGCAGAACTCCTTCGCTTCTTTGGTATTCAGGCAAAAGTTCAGGTATTGCCCCATTATTTTCTCTTTTCGGTAGTTGAGACGAATGAGGTAACCGGCGAATACGGCCGGCCTTTCTCCTCGATAGATTCCTGTTTTCCCCACATGGATCGGGCTGTTGGTCCTGTTGAAAAGAACGTCGTTCGGGGACAGTAGATATTTCTCAAGGTCTTCGTCTGGTGGTGCGAATTTGAGATCCGACCAGTCGATTTTCCCGTTCTGAATATTCCCCATCCGAAGGCAGACGACCTCTCCGTTCTCCGAGGACTTGAGGGAGCTACCATACTGAAAGCTCTCACACACTTCGGCCAGCGGCACCATTGGCCAGTCGGCGTGGATGGGGATGTGGGGGCGGTAGTGGTCGAGGACGGCGCGGGCGCCGTTGATGACTTCCTGGTAGCCCTCGATTTCCGCCACGATCTCCTTCTGCACCTCCAGCGGTGGCAGGGGGATTTGGAGTTGGGCAAATGACGACCAGCCAATTCTTGGAAGCTGTGCGCCTTTGAGCTGGCCCATGACGGCGTCATTGAACCGACTGCTCCGAAACAGGTAGGCGTAGAGTGCCGGGACGGTCTTTCCGTTGTTCCCCTCGATGACGAAAATATCTGTGGAGCAGATGCCGCTGCGGTCTGCGAGCCAGACCTTGTTCAGGTTGGGACGAAGCTTCCCATAGAGGATGTGATCAGGCTTGAACACATTCTTGATGCTTTTGATGTCGGAGGGTTTCTCGCTTACGACGTTACCCTCAATCTCGCCCGTGTTCTGCGTGAGGTTCTCGAGTCCGAGGTAAGTTACCGGCCCCTTGAGGGATTCGGGCAGCACAGTTTCGTCCGCCTTTCTAAAAACATCCCCAACCGGGACGAAGGGCCATGATGATACGGCGACCGTGCCCTCCCGATACCGCTCCCCGCTGAGGTTATAGTCGCCGTTCGCTGCAATCTTATCCTTGGCGACAATGAGGCCCGTGGTGAGGAGGAGTTCGTCGGTCGATTGATTGGTGCGCAACGCTCCGAGCCAACTTGCAATGTCCGCCTGCACATGCGGAAGGTCGTTTTTCTCGATGGCTCGGCGTTGAGCACCGAGGCCGAAGCCGTCGTTTTCCACCTTGAAGAAACCGACGGCGGACGCCTGCCTCGCGAGAGATTTGTCGAGAATGAGGATGCTGGTCTTGACGCCGGAGTAGGGATTGAAAACCCCGGCGGGCAGGGAGATGACGGCGACGAGGCTGTTCTCGACGAGCATTCGGCGCAGTTCGACGTAGGACCCTTGGCTCTGGAAGATGATTCCCTCGGGGACGATGATGCCGGCGCGACCGGTGGGCGTGAGGTGCTCGGCCATGTAGTCCACGAAGAGGACTTCGCTGCGCTTGCTCTGCATGGAGAAGCGGCGATGGGGCTTGATGCCGCCTTTCGGCGACATGAAGGGTGGGTTTGCAAGGATGACGTCGGCGAACTCGTTCCACCGTTCCTCGGAGGTGAGGGTGTCGTATTCGTAGATATGGGGGTCGGTGAATCCGTGGAGGTAGAGATTCACCAGCGACAGACGCACCATGTCGGGAGAGATGTCGTAGCCCTTGAAATTTTTGGCGAGATTACCGCGTTCATCCGGGGTGAGGGTGCTGTGGCCGTGCTCGTTGGTATTGGCGCGGAGGATGTGTTTGAATGACGAGATAAGGAATCCGGCGGTGCCGCAGGCGGGGTCGAGAACCGTTTCGGTTTTCTTCGGGTCCACGAGGGCGACGATGAAGTCGATGATGTGGCGCGGAGTGCGGAATTGGCCGGCGTCTCCCTGCGAGCCGAGGACGGAGAGGAGATACTCGAAGGCATCGCCGAGACGTTCGCTGTGGTCGTAGGTGAACTCGTCGATGATCTTGAGAAAGGCCTTGAGCGTCTCGGGGTCACGATACGGGAGGTAGGCGTTTTTGAAGATGTCGCGGAAGAGCGGCGGCAGGCCGGGGTTTTCCGTCATCTTGGTGATGCCCTCGCCGTAGAGGGCCAGCGTCTCGTGGCCGCCGAGCCCGGAGCGCATGAGCTTCGCCCACCCGTAGCGAGCGAAGTCGCCGGTAAAGAACTTGCGCTTGCCGCCCAGTTCCTCGGCCTCGGCGTCCATGTCGTCCATGAACTTGTAGATGAGGGCGATGGTGATCTGCTCGACCTGGGATTTGGGGTCGGGGACCTTGCCGACGAGGATGTCGCGGGCGGTGTCGATGCGGCGTTTGGTATCGGTGTCGAGCATGAGTAACGGCTAAGCGGCGAACTGATTCAGGGAGACGTAGTCCTTGATGTATTCCGGGATGAGCGTGCGGTATTTGGCCGGGACGGCCTTGTAGTCCTTGGTGGAGAAGACCGGATTGGTCGCGAGATCGGTGAGGTGGCCGGACTCGATGATGTGGCGAATCTGGTCGCTGGTGGCGTAGGCCTTGAAATAGGTCTTGATGGCAGGGATGGCCTCGGCTTCGTCGGGCTTCTGGTCGGCGACGAATTTCGAGAATTCCTCCTCCAGCATCTCGTCCTTGGATTTGAACCGGGGGATGAGACCGAAGATTTTTTCCAGAATTTCCCGGAGGGTGAGACGGCGGTCCACGCCGGCGGCCTTTCGCAGCTTGTCGAGCGAGTAGTATTCGGAGGGTTTGTCGAAGACCTCCTTATTCACGTAGTCGATCACGCGATCCCACTGGCCGGCCTCGACGCTGGCGGCGATGAAGTCGTTCTCGCGAACGACATCCTCGAACTTCGCGTAGAACTCGCGGTCGATACGCATGCCGTCGAAGCCGATGGTCTCCTCCTTGATCGTGGAAAGGATGTCCTCGCCGAGATGCTCGTAGGCACCGGTGTAGGGATTCGGTCCGGGGCCTGGCTCCTCGCCTCCGTCACCGCCTGTTCCTTTCGGTTTCGGCAGCTTGAGGACTTCGTCGTAGTTGAACTTCTCCTCGAAGTATTCGCAATTCGCGAAGAAGTCGAAGAGCTTGAACGCCGTCTTCTTCGGCGCGGTCACCGTCTCCTTGAGCGTCTCGTCGAAGAGTTCTTCGCGGAAGTCGTGCTTGCGGGTGCCGCGCCCCTTGATCTGGATGAAGTCGGTGGGTGAGAAGATGGGCCGGAAGAGGCCGAGATTCAGGATGTCCGGGCAATCATAGCCGGTGGTCATCATGCCGACGGTGACGCAGACCCGCGCCTTGCTGGTCTTGTAGGCGGGCAGGAAATTACCGGAGCCGAGGAGGTTGTTGTTCGTAAAGTTTATCGTGAGTTGCTGCGCGCTGTCCACCTGCGACGTGACCTGCACGGCGAAGTCAGACTGGTATTTGCCGGGGAACATCCGGTCGGCCATCTCGTTGAAGACTTGGGCGAGCTTGGCGGCGTGGTTCTGACTGACGGCGAAGACGATGGACTTCCCGATCTCCCCGCTGATGGGGTCACGGAGGGCGTTTTCGAGAAAGGTCTTGCAAAAGACTTGGTTGGTGGCGGGCGAGAGAAACCGCTTCTCGAATTCGCGCTGTTTGTAGGCCTCTTTCTGGTCCTCTCCCTGGTCGTCCTTGAACTCGACCACGAAGCCATCCTCGGAGAGTAACTCCGTAGTGATCTCGCTGCGGGCATCGACCACGGTGGGATTGATGAGGAAGGGACCGTCGGGATCTCTGACGCCGTCGAGGAGGGAGTAACGGAAGGTGGGCTGGCCGTCGTCGCAGCCGAACGTGCGGTAGGTATCAAGGAGCACGCGGCGCTCGAACTCCCGTGGGTCCTTCGTGGTCGGCGACGCCTTATCGAACTTCTTGAGGTAATCGCGGGGGGTGGCGGTGAGTCCGAGCTTATAGCCGATGAAGTAGTCGAAGACGGCGCGGGCGTTGCCGCCGATGGAGCGATGAGCTTCGTCGGAGATGACGAGGTCGAAGTCCGTGGGGGAAAAGAGCTGCTGATATTTGTTGTTGAAGAGGAGGGACTGAACGGTGGTGACGACAATCTCCGCCTTTCGCCAGTCGTCGCGGTTTTCCTTGTAGATGACGCTGCGGTAATCGTTGGCTAGGGCCTTTTTGAAGGCTTTCAGGGCTTGATCCTCGAGTTCGAGCCGGTCCACGAGGAAGAGGACGCGGATGGCGTTGCCGGTGCGGAGGAAGAGTTTGATGATGGCCGCCGCGGTGAGCGTCTTGCCGGTGCCGGTGGCCATTTCGAGGAGGAAGCGGTCGCTGCCCCGCTTCACCGCCTGCTGGATGGCGACGACAGCTTTCTTTTGGTAGGGCCGGAGGAACCGGAGTCCGTTGACCTCGATGAAGCGAGGGCGCTCGGGCTCGTTTTTCCATGCGGCTTCCGTGGCGTAGGAGGGCCGCTGGGTGAGAACGACGTAATCGTCGTCGACGGTTTCCTCGATGAGCCGCTTCGGATCGGGCACGCCTTTTTGGTAGCCGGTGACGGAGCCGGGGGACGGAAATGCGGTGATGACGTAGGGGTTGCCGCGTTCGAGATCCCAGAAGTAGTGCAGATTGCCGTTCGAGAGGATGACGAACCGGCAATTCTGGGAGCGGGCGTATTTGCGCGCCTGTTCTTTTCCGACGAGGGGATTTTTGTCCTCGGACTTCGCCTCCAGGATGATGAACGGGAAGCCTTTCTCGTTGAGGAGAAGAAAATCGACGAATCCTTTTCCCGCCTTCTCGAAGTCCGTCCCGAGGGCATCGAGCGCCTGATTGGTGAGCTTTACGCTGGGTTCGAGCTGCACATTCGCAGGACCGCTGGAGTCCGCAAAAAATCTCCAACCTGCTGCTTCGAGCAGTTTGTTGATTTTAATTCGAGCGGTGGCTTCTTTCATGCGGCGGCAGTGCCGTCACTGGGGGCAGGCACAAGCGCTATATGCTGTCAAATTCAAGTGAATTTGACGAGGAAAACCACTTGGCGGACGAATGAGTGGAAAGGGTAACAAAAAAATCCCCTGAGAGCCGAAGCCCTCAGGGGTGAAAGAAAATTCGCGGGTCTACTCCAAGGAATGGTTGTTACGCGGGGAGTCCGTTTGATGGAGCGCAATGATGGTTTTTCTGCCTCAGCGTTGTAGCGGAGGTTCCGCCAAAATTGCTTTGTCGGCCCACCCGAGTCGGACTCGGATTAGTTTTGACAGGAGTTCGGAATTGATTTCTCCGCCGATAGTTTTGTGACCAGTCTCGAAATCCGTCGGTAGAGCCATGCGATACCGGCCTCCGTCAGGGCGGGTTTGCCATTCTATAGGTTCCGACGCCCGGCTTGCGGTGATCAGATCGCCCCAATCTTCGTTGTTGTTTTTCCTGAACCAATGCCACGCTTTGGCCTCGGCCTTCCCGTCCGTTCCTTTTAGAAAAGGGTCGGTAGAGAATCTCAGGTCGCCGTTTCCGATTTCGAGCCCTTTCGAGCCGATCAATACGGTTCGTTCAAGCGTCGGAATCTTTTCGGTCGGCGGCATGAAAGATTCAGACGGTGAGATGATTAAAAAACTGAGTGACTTGTCTGAGGCAAGGCTGGTGTAGTCCTGTAGGATGAGTCCCGCACCGAGACTGTTGCCGACAATCAAAAATTGGTTCAATCCTGAAGCCTTCTTGATCTGCTCAACCACGCCCGCTGCGAATCCGAGGAACGGCAGCTTGGCTGAAAGATCGCCACTGCGGTATGCCTGTATGGTCGGTTCGACTTGGTCGAACGGTGTCGAATTCGGATACGCCCAAACGAACAGAGAGCATTTCTCGGTGAGGTCGCCCAGCCACTTGCTGTTTTGTTGGATGTATTTGACCATTCCGCGGGAACCGCTGTGGGGAAAGAAGATCACGCCTACCGGCCCTGCGCCGATGCGGGTAACCGGAACCTGAACTCCTGCCACGGAAATACTGAGAGATGGTTCGCTCGGGCCGTTGCCAAGGGTGACGAGTTTTTCCAAGGCAGCGACTTCATCCTTGTCCATGCCTTTGATCGCCAAGAGAGCGTTGAGGTCCGTGATTGGCCGCATTTCGATGATCCGCTCGGCGGTGTATTTGCCGATATGCGGCAAGGCGTCCAACTCCTCCAGCGTGGCGGTGTTGAGGTTAACCTTTTCGTCTTCTGCCGTGGCAGGAGTTGCGCCGCCGACGAGCGCGCCTGAGAAAAGAAGCAAGAGTATGATGGTTCTGAGCATGTAAGGAGAGGTAGTGGTTGACGAAAATCTCTACCAGTAAGAATTTCTATTAGTAGAAATCAGGAGGGCGTCCTTGTCCTAGAAGGGAGGGGTGTCTGGTCGCATTTCACCCTTCGGAAAACGCCGCAACGCCTTCGGGGCGGCGTTGCGCCGTATGCGCGTGGCACGGGGGCTTTCTGCCACCGAGGTAATTGCCAAGTTGGGGAGGCGAGGATGGGAGGTGGCGGCCTCGTCCTATTCGCAGCTTGAGAGCGGGCAGCGCATTCTCGGTGACATAGAGCTGTTGCTGATTTTGGAAGTGCTCGGTGCGGAGTTGAAGGACTTGGAGGTTCCGAAGTTTTCGCCGGGCTCTACCAAAAATTCGAAATAGATCGCCGACCCTGAGGTCAGCGAAGTTTCCCTATGACTTTGGAGACGAGTTCGAGGGTGTAGGCGAGTGTGTAGAGGATGATTGCGACGACTCCGCTGGCCAGTCCTAAAAGGATTTGCGCGAGTCCCCAGACGACATTGATGATGCCCCAGGCCAGCCAGATTCCGATGAGGGCGAGAACGATTATTTGTATCATGCCAAAGCCCGTTTTTCCGCTCATGGGGAGGAGCAAACGCGACGACCGAGGAGCCTGCCTGCTGGCAACATGAAAAAACGGGCGGTTTCCCGCCCGTTTTGCTGATCGGCTACGGCGTATCCGCTTTTCGCTTTTTGGGTTTGGTGGCTGGGGGTGGTTCCAGCGGGAGCTGTTCGGGTTGCGGCGGCTTGGCTTTGGCGCTCAGGAATTCGAGTTCGTTGACATGGAGCACGAGTTCGCCGGCCACGGTTCCGTCCCCCTTTTGGAAGCCTTTGGCTTCGGGCCGTCCTTTCAGGAGAATTTTCATGCCGACGCTGACGTGTTCCCGGAGTTTTTCTCCGCGCGCGCCCCAGAGCTTGGCGGAAATCCAGTCGGTGAATTCCCGGTCGTTGATTTTCCGGGAGCTGGCGACCGAGAGGTTGAGGACACTGGTTTCCCCGGCGCGGGCGAACCGCACCGAGCCGATATTGCCGACGACGATAGTTTCAAGCATGGTTGAGTGGTGTTGCTGCGGAGGGGGATGAGGCGAAAGCCTCTTCGCTCCGAATGGGATTCACAGATCGCCTTCAAGAAAGGCGAAGGGGTCTTCGTCTGGCTGGGGTGGCGGTTGGGAAATCTGGAGGGCGTCCATCACGGCTTCTTCGAGAAACCGGCAGCCGGACTTTACGGCGATGGCCTGAGCCATGCGCCGGGCGGCGACCTGCCGGAACGCCGGGACCAGCCAGTCGGGAAGAGATTTTTCCGCTTCGCGGACGAGGGCTTGATAGTGGATGGGCGAGAGTTCGGGAATGAAGAGCAACTGGCTGTTAAACCTCGTGGTCAATTCCCGCGGTAGTTTTTGTGCGATGTAATCCGCGGTCGGGCCGATGCCGGATTCCGGCTCGGTAGGGTTGAAGCCGATAGATGGCGAGCGTCGGGTTTCGTAGAATTGCTGGAAGGTGCCCGCGCCCACGATGAAGACGGTGGAGCGGAGTTTTTCGCTGAGAGATTTCTCGGTTGGGAATTGAGCCTCACCATCCTCTTCTCCGAATGCTGGTGCTTTTGTTCCGAGGGGCAGGCGTCCGTCTAAAATTTCAAAAAGCTCCCCCCGGATGTAACCCATCCACGAAGTTTCGTGGTAAACTTTATCAAGCTCGTCGCAGAAGAGAATTGATCGGTTGTGGGCAGCGATGTGGCTGACGATGGTTTCGAGCGTTTCGGCGACGGCGCGGTTATTCGCACCCGACGGCATCCAGTTGGTGACATTGATGCGCAGGAGCGCAGCGCCGGTTTCTTCCGCAAGAATGGACGCCAGCGCAGTCTTGCCACTTGCGGTGGGACCAATGACAAGGCTGTGCCAGCGGCAGCGGAGATTCAGCCCTTTCCAGTGTCCGGTGAAGAAGGTTTGGGCGCGGGCAAGCAACTCCCGGTAGGCGGTGGCTTGGTGGCTAAATATTTTCATATCATCGCGCCATTGTCCGTCTGGCCGGGTAGGCGAAAGCCGTGCCAGAAGACGCTTCGCGAAATTCGCCAAACGGGAAACGATTTCCAGGCTACGGGATCGCTTTCTGCTAGTCCCCCTTCCGGGGCGGACGCGGCGATTTTTAGCTCGCTTCCTGCATGCGAATTCGAGCCCTCCTGTGGCGAGAGTGCATGCGCCGTTGATGGCGGAGGGCACCGCATCGGTTTTGTCGATGGCTGTGCCGGGGGGTCCAAAGGGGGGTGCTCTGCTCCCCTTTTGCAAGTGGGGATATTCGTAGCTGATTTGTAGCGTAGCGGAAATGTAGCGAATATCCCCGTCTTGCTATTCTTCCGATTATCGGGACTTGGTTCTCGATAATTTTTGAACCCGATTCGGAATAGGCATTCAGCCTATTCCGGGTGGGTTCTGGACCGAAAACGAGTATGTTTTCGGCCCAATCCGGCCATTTCTGGGCCGGTTTCGAGGACGTTGTGAGTCGCCAGAATTGGCGCGATCACGGCTTTTTACCCAAAACGATTACGTTTTTTGCTAATCCGGGCATTTTTTGCCCGGAAACGAGGGCATGGCTGGCTAGGTGATGTCGCCGGGAGCGTCCGATCTTCGCTTTCTGTCTTCTGGGGCGTCGGGCGGCGCGGGGGTATTGGTGGAGGGATTTTCGAGTTTCTTCTCGGGCTTTCCCTTCGGTTTGGACCGGAGGCGCAGGCGGATGCGTTCGTGTGCGAGTTCGAGTTGGAGCAGGAGGTTTTCGATATTATACCGGTGGGGACGTTTCTTGCCGGGAAAGATGACGCTGATGGTCTTCTTGGTGACCTTGGGGACGGTGTAGCCGAGGATGGTCAGGGTATCCAGAAGCGTGTCGGCGGTGATAGGATCGGGGTATTTTTCAGCCAGTTCATCCGCGAACGGAATGTTGTTTTTCCGGCGGATGGCGGCAGCAGATTTGATCGGGAACCGTGGATCATTCTCGGGGTTGAGGTGGGTGGCGATTTCTTCGTCCAACCGGTCGAATTCGGCATAGATATGCCGCCCGGCTTTTCCTCCGAAATTGGCCCAGAGTGTGACTTGTCCGTCGTTGTTTTTTGAAGCCATCAGGATATGCAGATCAGCCCTGCCATTTGCGTCGATGTGCCAGGCGCAGCGGCAGGCGGTTTGCTCAGCGACCAGAGCGATAATCTGGCTTTCGATATATTCGCGTTCCTCCCTCGTCGGATAGACCCCCCTCGGGGGTGGAGTAGATGATTTCCTCAAAAAGCCGGGAGGAACGTTTGCCGCGTTTACCTTCGCGGCGTTTCTTATATTTCGCGTGGAGGCGGATGACCTCATCTGCGAAGTCGCCACCGGACTGAGCAGGGCAGTTGTAGTTCTTGGCCCGATGAATAAGCTTGCCGATATGGTCGGGGTCCTTCCGGTCGCTGATGTAGCGGATGCGATCATTGAGCGTGATGGCGCTGGATGCTTTCCGAGACGACCTCGGGGTAAGCTTGATCATTGCGAGGCGTCAGGATCGTTCATTTTGGCGATTTTTTGACGGAGGTGCGTGATTTCGTCAAGGGTGGCATCAGCCTTGTGAATGGCCTTGGTGATTTTTTCGGCGGAGGGTTTTTCGGCGGGGCGGACGCGCAGGAGTTCGCGCCGAACCTCGCGGGCGATTTTTTCCAGTTCGCGAACCTCGACCTGGAGGGCAAGCACATCGGAGGCTTCGAGGCGGCGGGATTGGATGGGCGGCTGGGCCGCTGCCGCGTTGGCTGTGCACACAAGGGCGTCGGAGACGATGTTCTTGCGGCTTTTGTTGATGTAGAGGCCCTCCAGAATTTTGAGGGCGCGCAGGGCGTCGGAGGAAAGCTGAAACGAACGAGGTGAGGCTTTCATAGAAATACTTGGTGCTATGCCTCCATCTTTTTGTCGCAAGGCTGATCGGCTGTTTGCCCGTCCGGCTCGCGTTCGATGCCGGAGGTGTCGTCGAAGGGATGAAGGCCTCTCCCGGGAACTTCAAATTCGATCGCCTGTGACGAAGCTCGACCGCGCACGATGACCTTCGTGGTGACCCAGGTGGCGGCTCCATTTACGAAGAAGATCGCGATTTTCGCGCGCTTGCCTTGACGGGTCTTCTCCGTGCGAACGCTGATTTCTTTGACCCGGCGGCGGATTTCGGATTGCAGGGCAAGGCGGCTCTGTGGGTCTCCCGATTCAATCAGGGTTTTGAATTCCTCGACGCCCGCGGTCATGGAATTGCGGGCGATGGCGACTTGATCCCGCTGCCGTCGGAGTTCTTCGAGTACGACTTGGAGTTCCTCCCTCTCCTCAGCCATTCTGGCCGCCCTCGCCGTGGCAGACTTGCGCAGGAGGTCGGGCAGTTCCGCGAGGTCGTCCAGGAATTTTTCGATGCCCGCGTCTAACTTTCCAAGGTGGACTTCGGCGTCGGCGATCTGGGTGTTGAGCCTGGCGGTTTCTTGGTCAGGGCCTTTGTTGACGAGGCTGGACCAGTCGAGGTCCCGGAGGTGTTCGAGGACGGTTTGCTCGAACAGGCCATAGGGCAGCATCTGCGATTTGATTCCGTCCGGGCGCATGCGGGCCGTGCAGAGATACGAGTGATTCGTGCCGGTGCCGATCTTCTCGTTGTAGTGCATCTTGCAGCCGTTGAAGCCGTCGATGACGAGTCCGGTGAAAAGGTTGCGGGTGCTCGGGCGGCGCGGACCTCGGGGAGCCTGCGTGCGGCATTGGGCGCGCTGCCACAGGTCGTTGGAGATAACCTGCGGGAAATACCCTTCAATGGCCGGACCTTCAGGAATCCGGCGGCGGGTTTCCGGGTCGAGACGGCAGGGCTGGTAAATACCCATCGCCGCAGGCCATTTGAGCATGAAGTGGAGGGTGCTTTCGGCCCACTTGCCTCCTTTCCAATACTCCACTCCGTCCGCGTTGAGGATTCGGGCGATGGAGCGTTTGCCCAGACCCCCGGCCGCAAGCTCGAACATGCGCACCAGGACGGCAGCGCGTTCGGGGATGACCACATAGGATTTGGTTCCGTCGGGGTTCTTGACGAGATCCAGCCAGCCGGGACGGTTTTTGTTCTGAGGGGCCTTGGTTTCCTGCGCCATCAGGCGCTTTTTCTCCCAAGCCTTGCCGATGCGCTTGCTCTTTGTGGCTGATTCGTCATGCGCCCGCATCATGAAGACAATGCTCAGCATGAGGCTTCCGGGGTTCTCGTTGAAGCTCGCCAGGCTGTAAACCATCTTGTCGATCAGGGTGACAACGATGACGCCCGCCTTAATGATTTGGAGGAATTGCGTCAACGCATCGGTGACCTGTTCCCGGCTGAGACGGTCCAGACTTTCGACCAGCAGGGTAGCTCCGGCTGGCACGTGTCCGGTCCGAATGGCGGTCAGGAACCCGGCGAGCTTGCCTTCCGTGGCGTTTTTACCATGGAAGGCCGAGATACCGAGGTCCTGAATATGCAGATTGCCATCGATATATAGACCGTGCTCTCGGGCGTATTCTTCGCTGGCTTTTGTCTGGCGCCCTAGGCTGTCGCCTTTCATCTGCGCCGGGGAAGAGAATCTGATGTAGCTATAGGCTACATTGGTTTTCTTTTCGGGTGGGATGTTGTGTTCCATCCCGAGCATATCCGGTTTTCGGGGCGACCGGTTAAGCGGAATTTTCGGGAATTTTGAGGCTTGGTGAATTGGGCCATCACTTCTTGAAACGCTCTAGAGCGGTTTAAATAAACACATAGCCGCCCATCTCGTGCTCATACTCTTGCTCTTTCTCATGCTCCTCCTTTGGAAAAGAGCACGAGCACGAGTAAGAGAACGAGTAATCGGCCACATCTTTATCTAATGCGTTCTAGGACCTACGAAAGGCCGACTCTCTATTTCAATTTCGAGGAGAGTCATGCATGGGGAGCGCTGGGCGTCGGCAACAGCGTCCCCGTCAGGCGGAATCAGGGCTGGAATCCGCGCGCCGCTTCCGTCTTATCGAGTAGCGTATCTCGGCAGTGGACAAGTAAAGTAAGGCGACACTGAACAGGCAATTGAAAACAGCCGCGGCACTAAATCCAAATGGATGGCGCGCATAATAAATGATGATTCCCCTGTGATACTTCGGCCCGAGATACATTTTTTCATGATAGGCAATTCCGGATGCCGTGTAATAAAGAATGACGATGGCAAGAATGATCAAGAGACAACTCCCCGCAACGCGAATTGCGGAGCCCTTCTTTGCGATTCCCTTAGGAAACAGGCGCATTCAATCTTGGGTATTTGATGGACAAATCGTCCGCCCCAATGCTGGCGCAATCGCCTGGTGAAGCCAATAACCAATCGAATCGCTTCCCGCCCGCATTCCGATCAATTGCGCGGCTTCCCGGACGCCTTGCGGGATGTGGACGATGCCGGGGAACCCGCCGTTTTTCGAGTGGTCTCCCGGCAGGATGCAACTCCACGGGACCGTCCAGCCCCTCGAATTCGCTCCGCCAGCCCGGGATCGCCGCAGCCAGTTCCCGCTCGAAACGCATTTCCAAACCCGTCGGATGCTCAACCTTCGTTCCAAAATATTGCCCGGCCATTTCCGCTTCAGATTTCACCTGATTTTTGTAGTCCGATGCAGGCGCCGCCTGATCAAGATGGTCTTTCCCGGTTCCGCAGGACGAGTCCCGCGATCAGGCTGAGGTAGAGGATCGAACCCACTCCGAACAGGCTCCACCCGATCGGCCCCCGCTTCTCCCGCGCCACCCGCGCGGACACTGCCAGTGCCAACCCCGCAGCGGCGATCGCTCGCGCGCTCGATAGGATCCCGATCTGTAACAAAGTTACCGGATACGATTTCATTTACCAATCTCCACCTTCGCACCTCGGAGTCAATCCATACCGCTCTGCTGTGATGGCCCCTTCAAGCTGGTCGGACGCCAAAAAAACCATGCCGCGACCGGGAAGTTGGTTGCAGCCTATTTTTCAGTCCGGGACAGGGACCAACCTGATAATATCCAATTTGTTTTCGAATGAATAATGATTCTCCTCTGCGATGCGCTTTACGAGTGAAAGTGAAGGATATGCCGTATTTGCGCCAAATTCCCGTGCATCGTCAATGAGGATAATATGCTTTGCCTGTTGAAGTGAAAAAATCAAATCAAGCTCCTCCATGATCGGAGTCTCGCGGTCTCCCAAAGACGTCTTGCCTCCCGAATAATGCGCATCCAGCCAGATCAATGCGACGGAAGCGACAGTGTTAAGAATTTTTGGCAGGTGGTCGGTGCTATTCCCCTGTAGGCAACTCACCTTTGCTTCAGATGAAAATTTGTCTTGCGCATCCTTGAACAGTGCGGGCGCAAGTTCGATCGTAAACAGTTGATCGTAGAATGCCAATAGATACTCGACGCTTTCCCCGCGAAAGGTTCCAGTTTCAACAAATACCTTTGGTTTGTACTTCCTGGAGTATTTGTAAAGAATCGCTCTCTTTGCCGGTTCGGGCAGTGGCATGGTGCGCCCTTTTAAAGCGCTGACGATAACCGGCATGGGTTCTCTCGCCAGGATGGATTGAACTGCGATGGATGCGGAATGCAGCCTTCGAGCGAGAGCGTTTACTTATTAGGAATTTCCATGCAATCAGTGATGGCCGATGTCAACGGCTGGCTCTCGCAAGCGAAGGCGTTCCTTGTATTTCAGCATTTGGCCGGGCTGTGGCTAGCGAATCGCGAAGTCCGCCGGATTCGCGCCGAAGACGAACCGCTTGCCGAGCGTGCGCAGCAGCCAGCGGCTGTATGGCCTTGCGACATACGCTCCCGATGCCATGCCGCTGAGATTTTTTTCCACGTGCCGGTGCATCAGTTTGCTGAAAGTGCCCGGAAATTCCCCGGACATCTGAACGCCCGTGCGCTGCATCGCAAAAATGCGGCCATCATAAAAGTAATCCACGAGTTCCTGCCAGGCGGAGAGGGTGTGGCGGAACCACTTTTCGTATTGTCGCAGGCGAACCGCGCGCGACGCCTCGCATCCGGCGCGCACCGGGATCGCGCCAGCCAGCCTCTCCGCCGAGACCATTGCCATGCACAGCCCCGGCGACAGCATCGGATCCACGAAGCCGAAGGCGTCGCCCACCGTTGCCCAGTTCGGGCCGACGCCCTGCCGCGAGATCAATTGGTAATTCGCAAACGTCGCGACGGGCGTGAGCCTGCGGCGCGTGCCGCACTCCCGCGCGAGCCGGGCGTCGTTATTGATGACTCCTTCGAGCTGTTCCTCCGGCGTGGCGCCGAAGCGCTTTGCATCGTCCTTGTTGATCACGACGCCGATCGAGAGACGGGGACCGGGCAGCGGTATGCGCCAGCCCCAGCCGTATTCGAGCCGCATCGTCATCACCTGGCCGGCGGGCTCGGGCCATGGACAATTCTCGAAGTGCGCAAAGTGCGCGACATCCCGGCGCGGACCGAGCGCGGCGTCGATCCCGAGCAGTTTCGCAAAAATGCGCCGCCGCCCGCTCGCATCGATCAGGAAATCCGGCCGTCCCCCGGCCCATTCGGGAACCTCCGCCAGCGTTTCCGGGGCCAGCCGGACCAAGGAGCCCTTCTCGATTTCAAACTTCCCGGCCGCCTTCACGATGCGCACTCCGGCCGCCAGCGCCGTGCGCGTGATCAGGTCGTCGAACTCCCGGCGAGGCACGTTGTAGGCGTAGGTCGGCAGCACGCCGCGCACCGCCTGAAAGCTCAACTGGATCTCATCCTCCGCGCCGAACGTCACGGTCACCCCCGGTTTGCGCACGCCAATTCGGGCGACCTCCTCCTCGATGCCGAGGCGACGAAAAACCGGAACCAGTTGTGGCACAAGCGACTCGCCGACGATCAACGGCGGCCGCATCCCGTCATCGATCAGGACGACCGAGGCGCCCTTCTTCGCAAGCAGCGCGGCCACCGTGGCGCCCGCTGGCCCGCCGCCGATCACCGCGATGCGCATGGCATGGTTTTCAAGGTTGGGCGCAGCCATCTCTTGCAAATTACCGCTGGATTTTGCCACTCGGCGTTTTCGGGATCGTTCCCACAAACGTGAACTTGAATGGCAGCTTGTAGCTTGAAAGCGACGCGCGGCACTGGCCGACGAGTTCGGAAACCTTTGGCGGTCGCAAGGCATCGCGCGGCACGATCTCTGCAACCGGCACGCTGCCGAAAGTCGGGTGCGCCATCGCGACGACGCGGGATTCCACGACGCCCGGATGGCCAGCGAGCACGGCCTCCACCTCTTCGGGAAAACATTTCATCCCCCCGACGTTTATCACCGCGTGAGAACGGCCGGCCAGCGAAACCGCACCTTCCGGGTCGATCCAGGCTTGATCTCCGGTCTTGAACCAGCCGTCCGCGAGGATCTGGTCGCGTGTGAGCCAGGGAGAAAGATAGGCATCGACAAATCCCGGCCCTCTCACAAACAGCTCGCCCGTCGTCCCGGCTACGACTTCCCCTCCCGCTTCATCGCGAATTGACACCGCGTAGCCTGCCTGCGGACGGCCGACGGAGTCCGGTTTCTCCAGCGGCCATTGATCGTTCAGCAGCGGCAGGCCGCACTCGATCACCCCCAGCGCCTGCCGGAGCGGGACGCCGTAGCGCACGTAGAATTTTTCCGCGGTCGCGGCGGGCAGCGCGGCGGCAGTGGAGACGGCGAGTCGCAGATCCGGCACGGGCTCTCCCTCGGGAAGAGCCGCCAGCATTGCGTAATGAAAGGGCGACGCGTAGAGGACCGTGCCGCGCGAGCGCCGCATCGCGCCGAGCACGTCGGCCCCAAGATGCGAGAGTTCGATCACCGTCGTCGCGCCGTGGAGCAGATAGAGGATGATCGAGACGGCGAAGTGATGCGCCATCGGCAGGATCCAGATCACACGATCCCCCGCGCCGATGCCGAGGTGCGAATTGCTCGCCGTCACACGCGCGAGCAGCGTCTCGTGCGACAGCACCACGCCCTTCCGCCGGGATGTCGTCCCCGAGCTGAAACGAATCAACGCGGGATCGAGCGCGGCCAGCGCCGCCTCCTCGAAAATGGGCGTCCAGGTCCAGCCCTCGCATAACACGGCCGGGTTGAGACCGGGCACCGCCAGCACGCGTTCGCCGGGAGCGGCGCTGTGCCATGCCTTGCCATCCGCGCAGATCACGGCGCGCAGGGCGGTCGTCGCGACAAGTTGATCGCGCTCGTGGGCGCTCAGCTCGGGAGCCACGGGAACGAGCACACCGCCTCGCTTCAGCACCGCGAGCGACCAGACGATGTGCGCCAGACCATTGGGGCAATACAATCCGATCCGTTCGCCCTCGCGGATCGCGAGCGCTGCGGCGGCCGCTTCAATGAGTTTCGCGAGTTCGCCGAACGACCACTCACCTTCCGCCGCGACGATGGCTGTCGCCCGAGCGTCGGCTCGCCGAAATATCTCCTCAACGATGTTCACCATGTCCGCCGATTCCTAACCCGATCCGCCAGTTGATTCCAGTCTGCCACGTCCGGCGGCGCGAGCGCTGCGGCGGCTCCGGCCGCTTCGCCCGTCGCCAGGCAGGTGCCCATCACCCGAATGGACGCCTGCGCTTCGTGATCGCAGGATACGCATCGGCCCGCCGTCCAAAGATTTGCGACGTCCCGGTGTCGAAGCACACGGAGGGGAATCTGCGCCGGCAGCGCGCCGTGCGGATGCCGCCAGCGCGGCCCCGTCGCCCGCTCCCGCAGCTCCATTGGCCAGGATACCTCGGCGATCCCATCGCCAAACTGCGCACCGCTCAATACCTCCGTGCCGAGCAACTCGTGGACGCCGCGCACCCGCCGGCTTTCGCGCACGCCGGCTCGCAACGGCCAGCGGGAAACCGTCACCTGCCGCCAGCCGGTCGCGCTTTCGGCGAGGAAGCGCACAAGCTCCCGAACGACAGCCTGGCCGCGCAGCTCGACGCTCGCAATCGCGCCGGGAGCGTTGGGGTCCCAGCCGCCTCCGCCGGCATCGAGATCGATTGTCACGAAAACTTCGCCGGGATCGATGGCGCTCCGAAACGCCGCGCCCAACGTCTCCGGCGGCAATGCGCCGGCTTTCACCGCGCCCGCGATGGCATGGGCAAGTCGCAGCTTTTCGTCGCCGTCGAGCGGCTGTGCAGGTCCCTCGCGCAAGCCCGCGATGTAAGCCGGCCGCTGCAGATGCCGGCCATCGACCTGCGCGAACCCTGCCCCGGCCAGCGCGGTGAGCGCCGCGTCGCCCGTGGCATCGACGAACGCTCCCGCGCGCACTTCGTGTTTCGTTCCGCAGCGGAGCACTTCGATCTGCGCAAGCCGGCCCTCCTCGATTCGGGCCGTGCAGAGTTCCGAATCGAACCAGACCTTCAGCCGCGGGGCCTCCCTCGCGCAGGCGGCTCCGAGCGCCGCGAAGGCGGAAGGATCGTGCGGCAGCACGAACAGGCCGCCCATGCGCATGGGCCCGCGCGCGCCGCCTTCGCGAAGCAGTCGCTCCGCGAATTCCCTCGTGAATCCGGCATTCGCAAAAACCGGCTCTTCGGTCCCCGACCGGTAAAGGCCGCAAATCGTATGAACCAGCGCGAGCGAACCCATCCCGCCGAGAAAACCCGTGCGCTCGATCAGCAGCGTCTCCGCGCCCGCGCGGGCGGCGGCTATCGCGGCCGCCAGGCCGGCACTGCCCCCGCCGACCACGGCGACATCGATCATGCGAGTCCGAAATCGCGCAGAAGCTGATCCATCATGAGCCGGCGCTCCTCGGCGCTCAAGGCCTCCTCGTGCCAACTGAGCGTGATGATCAGCCGTCCGTTTTTCTCGTTGCAGAAAATGCCCGAGCCGGGCGGCGTCGCGATCCCCGGAGCATGAAAGGCGTTCGTAATTTTCGCCCCGAGGAATTGATCGAGACCCGGCGCGAACTCTCCGGTGTGCGAGTGAAAAAACGACGCAAACGGACCACGCATCTGAAACTGGATGAACTTCATGTAAAGCCCGGGCGGCAGAACGTTCATCATGTGCATGAGCCGGTCGAGCGCGTCGCCGAGGCGATTCTTGTGGAAGGCGGCGTGCTGCGCGACCAGCGCCGAAACGGCGCGATCCAGTTCCCCCAATTCCTCGCGCGAGAGCACCCCGAAAAACATCGTGATGTGATTTTGGAAGATCGGGCCGCGGGCCCCTTTGCGCCGCGTTTGCACTGGGACGCTGCAGACGTGCGAGTCGGGCGACAGCCCGCGCGCGGCGAAGACGCGTTCGTGCGCGCGGGCCGCGCAGGCAAGGAAGAACGGCATGCTCACCAGCTCGCCGCAAAACGAGGCACATCGGGCATTCACGCTCCGGGTTTGCTCCGCCGTGAGGGTGTGAATCTCGAAGTGGGTGCGTCCGGGCCGAGGCTCGCGGGGCCCAAGACAATCGAACTTCCGCTGCACGAGCCGGTTGAAATACTGGACCATCGGCTTCGCGCGCTCGAAGGTTTCCTTCCAGCCGAAGACCTCCCCCGGTGCAGCAAACGAAGGCACGGCTCCGCCCGGAAACTCGCCGGCCAGCCTCGCAAGCTCGCAAAGAAAAAACTCCGCTCCCACGCCATCCATCAAAAGGTGGCTCCACGAAAAAATGAGCATCGCACCGCCGCCGCGCAGCTCGATGAGCGTAAAGTGGATCATCGGCAGGCCGCCACGGAACGGTGGCGGCAGTGGAATGTTCACGACATCGTCGGCAGTTTCCCAGGCGTCGGCGCAACTCTCCCCGCCGGCATTCCGCAGAATTCCCGGAGAGCCCGTCTCCGACACGAGCCGCACTTCGATCGGGGCCTCGGCACCGGCGCGCCGCCACTCGATCTCACCAAAAATCCTCCGGCGCTTCAGCCGCCCGAAGAGCAGCGGATACCGCCGTGGTGCGTCGGCGATGAGCGAGCCGAGTTTTCCGTAGTCCGGAATGCGATCCAGCAGCAGGAACGAGTGCGCCTTGTGGCCTCCCTGGCCGGATTTGCGGGACCAGTGGTCGAAGCACAGCGTGAAATAGTCGCAGCCCCGCATCGTCGCCAGCAGAGGTCCGGCGGGAGGCGGCTCATCCATCGGTGTGAAGGCTGCGGCCTCCGGCTCCGCCGGTTCGAGATTCGGCTCAATGAGAAGATCGTCACAGCCCATGGCGCAGCCCTTTTCGCGAAGCAATCCCGCGATGGCGCGAATCGTCGCAAAGTTTGCACGCGAGACGGACTCGACGGGTATCGCGATGGAGAATTCTTCTTCAAGGAGCAGCAGCAGTTGCATGATCGCCAGCGAGTCGAGGCCGGCGTCGTAAAGATTCGTCTCGGGAGCGAGGCCGCCCGCGGGATCGAGAATCCGTTCCGCAATGAGAGCCGCGAGTCGCTGCTCGATCGGGGCGGTGGTGACGGGACTGCCCATTGGCGACGCGGAATCTATTGACCGGCGATTTGAGGCGTCAAGGAAACAGTACCTTCGGCGAGCGCCCGCCAATCTCCGGCCCGGGCTTGCGCCGTGGAGAGGCCGGCCTGCACGTAGCGAGCCCGGCGCTTGCGACCGAACGCGGGAACGGAGGTGACCGTCTGGCAATAGATCAGACGCCGGCCCGAGAGCGCAAGGCGACGGCTGTCGAGTTCCAGAATACGCTCCCCGACGCTCTGGTGCGCGATGTTGAAGGCGGTCGCAATGGAGGGAGCGCCCCGCCGGCCGCGGGCCCGCACTTCGTGGCTGTGCAGGATGCGATGCACGATGATCGTGTGAATGCCCGGGTCGTCGCACAGGCAGTCAAAAGGCAGGCTGTTGGCGATTCCCCCGTCCCAATAGAAGCTGCCGTTCAATGGAATCGCGCTGAAGAGCATGGGCACAGCCGAGCTGGCGGCGATGCATTGCGCCAGAGCGCCCGACTCGAGCACCTCCGATCTACAGGCGGTCAGATTCGTCGCCGAGACAGAAAAGCGTGGTGCGCGCAAATCTTCGATGCGCCGATCTCCGACGAATTCACGGAGCAGGCGCATGAATTTCCTGCCCGTGAGAAATCCGCTCACCCCGGGAAGGCTGGCGAGCATTGCCATCCCGCGCAACGGAACGCCCATCTCGAAGAAGGCGCTGGCGAAATCAAACGAGAGCAGGCGGTCGATGATCGAGTTGGGATGGTGCCCCGCCGCATAAAGACCGCCGACAATGGCGCCCGAGGAGCATCCGGCGATATGCGCGGGTCGAATGCCCGCGTCGAACAGCCCCTTCAGAAAACCCGCGTGCGCGTAAAATCCGAAATAGGAGGATCCCAGGCAAAGGCCGATGCCAGAGCCTTCCGCCGACCCGGGGCCATTGCGTTGCGCGGTTTCTTCCAAACGATTCCTCGCGATTGGATAGCCGCCCGCTCAAGCGCTCACAAGGCCATTCTTGAGGCGTGCGATGCGGAGGAAGGCACAAAAAAAAGGCGCCCGCCTGTTACTGCCAGCGGGCGCCTCTTTTTCAGTGACGAAGTCGATGGACTCCGTCACCTGGGTTGCGGGGAAATTATCGTGAGTAAAGCTCCACCACCAATTGCTCGTTGGCAATGGGATTTATTTCGTCGCGGGTCGGGATGCGGGTCACCTCGCCGGCGAGGTTGTCGCGATCCACGATCAGCCACTCGGGAACCGTGACGATTTGCGTCTGGTCGAGGTTGCGCTGCGCGAGGCGTTTCGAGTTCGCCGCTTCCTTGATGGAAACCTTGTCGCCCGGCTTGAGGTTGGCCGAGGCGGCGTCGAGCTTGCGTCCGTTCACGCGAACGTGCCCATGCGCCACGAGCTGGCGGGCGCCCTGCCGGGTCTTCGCGAAGCCCATGCGATAAACAATGTTATCCACGCGGGTCTCGAGAAGCTGGAGAAGCGTCTCGCCGGTCACGCCGCGCCGGTTGACGGCGATCTGGAAGTAGCGGCGAAATTGCTTTTCGAGCACGCCATACTGGTGGCGAAGTTTCTGCTTCTCCGCGAGCGCGAGGGAGTATTCGGAAACCTTGCGGCGCGAGCCCTTCGGCCCGTGCATGCCCGGCGGATAATTCTTGCGCTCGAAAGCTTTGGCTGAGCCGCCGAGGAACACGTTGTAGCGGCGGCTGATTCTGGTTTTGGGTCCGGTATTGCGGGCCATAGTTTGGTGGAAAGTTGAAGGTTGAGGAGTTGGACCGATCAGACGCGGCGCTGTTTCGGCGGGCGGCAGCCGTTGTGCGGAACGGGCGTGACGTCCTTTATGATCGCGATCTCCAGG
The DNA here is from genome assembly GCA_028713285.1 of Terrimicrobiaceae bacterium. GTDB lineage: Bacteria > Verrucomicrobiota > Verrucomicrobiia > Chthoniobacterales > JAATET01 > JAATET01. Next base: position 11,266 of record JAQTOP010000001.1, on the reverse strand, counting down.
CCGATGGCCTGCATGGCGCGGACGGCGGATTCGCGGCCCGCTCCGGGACCTTTCACGCGAACCTCGACCTCCTTGAGGCCATGGCCCATCGCCTGGCGGCAGGCATCCTGCGCGACCATCTGGGCCGCGTAGGCCGTGCTTTTGCGCGAGCCTTTGAAACCGCATTTGCCGGCGCTCGACCAGCCGATGACCGCTCCGCGAAGATCGGTAATGCTGACGATGGTGTTGTTGAAGCTCGCCTGCACGTGGGCGATGCCCTGCAGGATGTTTTTGCTGCCCTTGGCCTTGACGACCTTGATGGGCTCGATGGTGTCGTCGAGCGAGATGCTGATTTTCGCCGGCTCGGCGGCCGCGGCGGCTTCCTCTTTTTTCTTTGAGGTTTTCTTCGCGGCCTTTGGCTTGGCCGCGGCGGGTTCAACCACGGGTGCCGGAGCTTCGGCGACCGGCGCCGCACTTTCAATGGCTGGCGCCGAACTTTCGATGATCGGCGCTGTCTCGGCGACAGGTGCGGCCTCCTTCTTCGCCCGCGGCGCCTTTTTGGGCGCGGTTTCGGGAGTGGGAGTGATGGGTTCGTTGGGCTCTTCGGACATGATGCGGACTTCGGTTTAGACCTTGCCGGTCTTGGCGTTCGGATTGCGCTGCACGCCCACCGTCTTGCGGGGTCCCTTCCGGGTGCGTGCGTTGGTGGAAGTGCGCTGCCCGCGCACGGGCAGGCCGCGGCGGTGGCGGATGCCGCGGTAACAATTGATGGCCTGGAGGCGCTTCAGGTTGCCCTGAAGTTCGCGACGCAGGTCGCCTTCGATGATGATGCGGCTCTGGCCGATGGCGTGGACGATGGCGCCGAGCTGCTCGGGCGAGAGTTCCTTCGCACGGACATTCGGGTCGATGTTGGCCTGCTCGAGCACGCGCTTCGCGGTCTTCGGGCCAATGCCATAGATGTAGGGGAGCGACGCTTCGATGCGCTTGTCGCCGGGGATATCAACTCCAAGTAAACGGGGCATGATGGTGGTGGTGGATTTTGGATTGGTGATTTTGGATTGGCCAGCCGCGGGGATTCTTTATTCGGGCAACTACTCCCCAATCCAAAATCCAAGGTCCAAAATCGAAATGGGTTCTAGCCTTGCTTTTGCTTGTGGCGTGGGTTTTTGCAAATCACGCGAACGACGTTATTGCGTTTCACGATCTTGCAGCTTTCGCAAAGCCGCTTGACGGATGCTCGGACTTTCATGGGACTTCTTCGTTTCTATTTCGATCTGTAGATGATGCGGCCTGTCGTAAGGTCGTATGGGGACATTTCGACCCGGACGTTATCGCCTGGGAGGATGCGGATGAAAAGCAACCGCATCTTGCCGGAAATGTTTGCGAGGATGCGATGCCCGTTTCCCAGTTCGACGCGGAACATGGTATTTGGCAACAACTCGACGACCTTGCCGTCTATTTCAATAGCGTCTTTCTTCGCCATGTCAACACTTCCGGCTGGCCATTTGTAATGAGAATCGTGTGCTCGAAATGCGCCGAGGGAAGGCCATCGCACGTGACGACGGTCCATCTGTCTTCGAGGATGCGGACCTCGTGCCTGCCCATGTTCACCATGGGTTCGATGGCAAGCGTCATTCCGGATCTCAGCTTTGGTCCGCTGCCCTTGCGTCCGTAATTTGGAATCTGGGGCTCCTCGTGCAGCTTGCGACCGACGCCGTGGCCGACGAACTCGCGGACGACGCTGTAACCGTTGCGCGCGACCTGCTCCTCGATGTAGGCGCAGATATCGCCGAGACGGCGGCCGGCCACGGCGAACTTCAGCGCGCCTTCGAGGGTCTCTTCGGTCACGCGCAGGAGCTTCTCGACCGCGGGTTCGACAATCCCGACCGGCACGGTGACGGCGGTGTCGCCGATCCAGCCGTTGAGATTCACGCCGCAGTCGAGCGTGACGATGTCGCCGTAGTTCACCTTGCGAGCGCCGCCGATGCCGTGGACAACTTCCTCGTTGAGCGAAATGCAGAGCTGTCCGGGAAATTTCCGGTAGCCGAAAAACGCGCTCCTTGCTCCGGCGTCGGAGATCATTCTGCCGGCGTAGCGGTCGAGTTCGCCGGTGGTCACACCGGGAGCGATGAGATCAACGACCGCATTGAGCACCTTGCTGGCGAGGTCGCCGGCGGCGCGCATCTTCTCGATCTCCGCGGGAGTCTTGATCGGGATCATGCCGGCACCGCCTCCTCGATGGATTCGCAAAGTTTCGCAAACACCGTGTCCCGATCCGCTGCGGCGTCGATTTCGATGAGCCGTCCGGCTTCGCGATAAAAATCGATCACCGGTTCGGTGTGGCGGCGGTGCTGCGCGAGCCGCTCCTCGAGCGCCTCGGGCCGATCATCGCCACGGCGCACGAGCTTCTCACCGCAGGCGGGGCAGGCGCTGCCCTCGTTTACGCCGTGAAGGCTTACGCTGAAGCTCGCGCCGCACCGCGCGCAGGTGATGCGCATCGCCACGCGCGCGCGAATCGCTTCGTCGGAGAGCGCCAGGTAAAAGACCGCGTCGAGTTCGGCACGGTGTGCGAGGAGTTCCGCGTCGAAGGCGACGGCCTGGCCGAGCGTTCGCGGAAACCCGTCGAGCAGGAACGCCTTCGTGCCGCATGTGGCGAGCCACTGGCGCACGACGCGCAACGCGATCTCATCCGGAAAAAACTGGCCGCGCTTCGTCCACGCGTCGGCTTCGCGCCCGAGGGCGGTTCCGCGAGCGCGCTCCCTGCGCAGGAGTTCGCCGGTGGAGGCCGCGGGAATGTGGTATCGCGCGGCGAGCCTTTCCGCCTGGGTGCCCTTGCCGGAAGCCGGCGGCCCCAGCAAAACAATCCTGCGCTTCAAGGCTACTTGTGCCCGGTCGCGAGCATGATCGTCGTGCCCGCGATGGCGAGCGCGCCGAGGCCGACCCACAGCCAGACGAGCGACGACTCGGCCACGAGGTTCCCCCCGCCCACGCGGAGCCGCGTGTCGCGCGCGCCGCGGATGCGCCCCTTGCGCAGGAAGCCGTCGTAATGCCGCTGGAGCAGATGCGTCTCGACCTGTCGCATCGTATCGAGCACCACGCCGACGATGATCAGGAGACCCGTGCCTCCAAAAAACTGCGAGGTCATGTAGGGCACATTCATCTGCCGGCTGAGGAGCTGCGGAAGCACCGCGATAATCGTTAGGAAAATGGCGCCCGCAAACGTAAGCCGCGTCATCGTGAAGTCGAGAAAGTCCGCCGTCGGCTTGCCGGGGCGCACGCCCGGAATAAAGCCGCCGTATTTCTTGAGATCGTCCGCGATCTGTGAGGGCTGGAATTGCGTGGAGACCCAGAAATAGCTGAAGAAAAAGATCATCACGGCATAGAGCGCATAGTGCCAGAGGCCGCCGGTCAGCTCGTTCGCGATCCATTGGGCGGTGGAATTCCCGGGAAACGCCATCTGCACGATCGTGGATGGGAACAGCAGGATCGCCTGGGCGAAGATGATCGGCATGACGCCGGCGTAGTTCACCTTGAGCGGCATGTATTGCGTCTGGCCGCCATACACTTTGCGACCCACGACGCGTTTGGCGTATTGGATGGCGATCTTGCGCTGCGCCTGGGTCACCGCGATGACGGCGGCGATGACGATAAGGAGAAACGCGACCATCAGCACGAGCACGATGGGGCTGAGCTGCGAACCCGCGTTCGCCTCGCTGGGCACGAACGTGCGCCACGCCTGGTTCAAACCGGCGGGCAACTGCGCAAGGATGCCTATGGTGATGATGAGCGACACGCCGTTGCCGATGCCGCGCTCGGTGATCTGATCTCCGAGCCACATGAGGAACATCGTGCCGGCGGTCATCGTCGCAATCGTGAGCAGGCGAAACCCGATGCCCGGCTCGGTGACGAGGCCCATGCCGAGCCGGTTGATCGTATCCATGATATTCGGCAGGAACGGATTCGATGCCGGATTCTCCAGCGAGACCGCGAGAAGCCAGCCTTGAAAAATGCAGAGCGCAAGGGTGGTGTAGCGCGTGTATTGCATGATTTTCTGCCGTCCGCCGTCCTCGCGTGCCAGCTTCCCGAGCCGCGGCACGACGGCCGTGAGGAGCTGGAGCATGATCGACGCGCTGATGTAAGGCATGATCCCGAGCGAGAAGATCGCCGCGTGGCTGAGCGCGCCCCCGCTGAAGAGGTTGAACAACGCGGCCACGCCGCCCTGCGACTGGCGCTCGGCGACATCGACGAACCACGCGCGGAGCACCTCGGAGTTCACGCCGGGAGTCGTCACCGCGGACCCGACCCGAATGATGACAACCATCGCGAGCGTGAAGAGCACGCGCGCACGCAGTTCCGGGATTTTGAAGATGTTGGTAAAGGCGGAGATCATTGGAAGAATTCGGCGCGGGAGTGCGATAAAATGGAAACACGGGGATGGCACCGCGTTGCCGCGTCGCCAAGTCCCCGTGTGATACTCATTCGGAGAGACTGAAAAAAGCCTTTAAGCGGCGGCCTTCTTCTTCTCGCGGATGGCAATGGTGCCACCGATCTTTTCGATCTTTTCACGCGCGGTGGCAGTGATGTGATCGACTTCGAGCGTGAGCTTCTTGTTGAGTTCGCCGCGCCCGAGGATCTTCACGCCATCGACCTTGCCGCGAATCAGGCCGCTCTCGCGCAGCGCCGCTTCGTTGACCGACGCGCCGTCCGCGAATTTGCGTTCGAGATCATCGAGATTCACGATGCCAAAGACCGATTTGAAAGCGGTGTTGTTGAAGCCACGCTTCGGCAGGCGGCGGATGAGCGGCATCTGGCCGCCTTCGAAGCCGGGTCGAATGCCGCCGCCCGAGCGGGCCTTCTGGCCTTTGTGGCCCTTGCCGGAGGTCTTGCCCTTGCCGGAGCTTTCACCCTGGCCGAGGCGCTTGCGGCGCTTCTTCGCGCCGGGGTTGGGAGAGAGGTTGTGCAGTCTCATGGATGCTTGCTCTTAAATGGCGGCGACGGGTTCCGCGACCGGCTGGACCACCGGGCGAAGCTGTTTGCCGCGAATCTTCATAATGGTGTCGCGCTGGCGCAGGCCGGAGAGGGCCTTGATGGTCGCCTTCACCACATTGGCGTGGTTGCTCGAGCCGAGCGACTTCGCGAGCACGTCGCGAATGCCGACCGCCTCGATGACGGCGCGGACGCCGCCGCCGGCAATGACGCCCGTGCCCGGAGAGGCGGGACGCAGGAGCACCCGGCCGCCGCCGAATTCGCCGATGACTTCGTGCGGGATCGTGTTTTCGCGCACCGCGATCAAAACCATTTTTTTCTTCGAGGACTCGGAAGCCTTGCGGATCGCCTCGGAGACTTCGTTTGCCTTGCCGAAGCCGTAACCAACCCGGCCCTTCTTGTCGCCGGACACGATGAGCGCGCTGAAGCTGAAGCGGCGGCCGCCCTTGACGACCTTGGCGCATCGGTTGATGAACACGACCTTCTCGACCGTGTCGGATTTGGGTTCGTCCGAAGAGGGACCCCGGCTGCGGCGGTCATTGCCTCCGCGACGATTGCTATTGTTGGGTGTCGCCATATTAGAACTCGAAGCCTGCCTCCCGTGCCGCATCGGCGAGGGCTTTCACCTTGCCGTGGTATTTGTTGCCACCGCGGTCGAAGACGACCTGGCGGATGTTTTTCGCGGCACCGCGTTGGGCCACGAGTTTGCCGACCTCCGTGGCGTTCGCGACATTCGCGCGGCCCGCGGCCTTCGGCTTGAGCTCCTTCTCGGTCGTATTGGCCGAGACGAGGGTGACGCCGGCCTGGTCGTCGATGACCTGGGCGGTGATATTGCGGCCGGAGAAATGCACCGCGAGACGCGGGCGCTCCGTCGAGCCGGAAACTTTTTTGCGCACCCGGGTGTGCCGGATCTTGCGCAGTTTGTTGCTTGCCATATGCGTGAGTCCTCTGGTCGGTTACTGAACGGTCTTGCCTTCCTTGCGGCGGACCTGTTCGCCCGCGTAGCGGATGCCTTTGCCCTTGTAGGGCTCCGGCGGATAAAAGGCGCGGATATTCGCGGCGGTCTGGCCGACGATCTGTTTGTCGATGCCTTCGACGCTGATCTTCGTGTTATCAGCAACCGTCACTTTGACTTCCTTGGGGATTTCAAAAAGCACCTGGTGCGACTTGCCGATGTTCAGGTTGAGGTGTGTGCCCTGGACGGCGGCCTTGAATCCGACGCCCTGGATTTCCAGGTCGCGCTTGAAGCCTTGCGAGACACCGGCGACCATGTTGGCCACAAGCGCCCGGCTGAGGCCGTGCATCGCGCGGGACGTGCGGGTCGCGGTTTCGGCCGTGAAGGCCAGGCTTTTCTCCTCGACCTTCGCAACGATGCCCTTGGGCAGCGTCCACTCGAGCTTGCCCTTCGGCCCCTCGACGGTGACGGCGCCATCCGCGGCGACATTGACCTTCACCTTTTCGGGAAGGGAAATTTCTTTTTTGCCAATACGGGACATGGTCGTTCCTCCTCGTAATTACCAGACAAAGGCGAGCAGCTCGCCGCCGACGTTTTTGCGTTTGGCTTCCTGGCCGGTCATCACGCCGCTCGATGTCGAGAGGATCGCGATTCCCATGCCGCCGAGGACGCGCGGGATTTCCGTCGAGCTGACATACTTGCGCAGGCCTGGCTTGCTGACCCGCTTGAGGCCGGCAACGGCGGCGGTCTTGTTGACGAACTTGTTCTCGACGTGGAGCACGGGATACCCGCCGGTGGTATCGAGTTCGTAGTCGGCAATGTAGCCCTCGCGCTTGAGAATGCGCACGAGTTCGCCCTTCATTTTGGAATAAGGGACGTCGAATTTGGGTTTGCCGACGCCCGCTGCATTGCGCAGCCGGGTCAACAAATCGGCGATGGGATCGGATACGGGCATGATAGTTTGGACGGTTCAAGCTGCGGCCCCGGGGAACGATGTGCCCGGGAACCCGTTTGTTGCTAGCTCTCGGCCGTCACCTCCGGTTCGTTCTTTTTGATTTCGGGTTTCTTTTTGTCGGAGAAGGGCATGCCCAACTCGGAAAGGAGTGTCTTTGCCTCGGCGTCGGTGCGGGCTGTGGTGACGATGGTCACGTCGAAGCCGATGTTCCGCTTGACCTTGTCGAGTTCGACCTCGGGAAAGATGGTTTGGTCCGAAACGCCAAGCGTATAGTTGCCCTGGCCGTCGAAGGCCTTCGGCGATACCCCGCGGAAATCGCGGATGCGCGGAAGCGACATCTTGATGAGGCGTTCGAGAAATTCATACATCGCGCGGCCGCGAAGCGTGACCTTCGCTCCGATGGCCTGCTGCCCGCGGAGCTTGAAATTCGCGATGCTCTTCTTCGCAATCGTCTCGACGGGGCGCTGGCCGGTGATGAGCGCGATCTCGGCCTTGGCCACTTCGAGGGCGTCCTTCACGTCGTTTGCGGAACCGACCGAGGTGTTCACGACGACCTTCGAGAGACGCGGGATCTGGTTGACGTTGACGTAGCCGTGCTTCTCGCGAAGCGCCGGCACGACACGCGTGCGATATTCGTTTAGGAGTTCTGGATCGGTAGTCATGTGCGCTCAGGCGGCCTTCTTTTTGCCGGCCGCGGCTTTCTCCGTGATCTTGACGTTGGAGATGTGAATGGGGCCCTCGAGTTCGACGATCGCGCCGTTCGGCTGATCCTGGCTCTTGCGCTGATGCTTCTTGATCATGCGCACGCCCTCGATGACGACCTGCGACTTGATGCTGCGGATTTCGAGCACCTTGCCGATGGACCCCTTGTGGTTGCCGGAGATCACCTGGACGGTGTCGCCGCGTTTGACGTGGAATTTGGTCTGGCTCATTACAGCACCTCGGGAGCGAGGGAGACGATCTTCATGAAGTTCTTCTCGCGGAGTTCGCGGGCGACCGGACCGAAGACGCGGCTGCCCTTGGGATTAAGATCTTTGTCGATGATGACAATCGCGTTGTTGTCAAAGCGCAGGACGGAGCCGTCGGCGCGCTTGACCGGGTGCTTCGTGCGCACGACGACGGCGCGGACGACATCGCCTTTTTTCACGGAGCCGCCGGTGGAGGCTTCCTTGACGTTGGCGGTGATGACATCGCCGACGTGCGCGATCATCGTTTTCTTACCGATGACGCCGATCATGGTCGCCATGCGTGCGCCGGTGTTGTCGGCGACATCGAGTCGGGAGCGGAGCTGAATCATGGGACGTTAGTGTTTGATGACTTCGACGAGACGCCAGCGCTTGAGGCGGCTGAGCGGGCGGGTCTCCGCGATGGAAACCCGGTCGCCGATTTTGGCTTCGTTCCTCTCATCGTGGACGTGAAATTTGCTGATCTGCTTGACGATCTTGCCGAACTTGGCGTGCGGCACGCGGTTGATGGCTTTCACGACGATGGTCTTGTCCATCTTGTCGGAGATCACCTCGCCGACGCGGGTCTTGCGCAAGCCGCGGGAATCCGCATCGGTGGCATTGGGAACTGTGGTGGCGGTATCGCTCATGGTCTGTTACTTGGCGGCGGCGGCCTTCGTTTTCTCGGTGAAAGCCATTTCGATGCGCGCGACGTCGCGGCGGATGCTCCTGAGGAGATGCGGTTTCTCGAGCTGGCCGCCCTGTTTTTGGATGCGAAGGTTGAACGCTTCGTGCTGGAGTTCGTTCTTGCGGCTCGCAAGCTCCTTGGCGGTCATTTCGCGAATTTCTTGAATCTTCATGGTCGGCGTCCTTTAGGCGGCGGCGTGGTGCCGCGCGAGGAAGCGCGTGCGCACGGGCAATTTGTTGGCGGCGAGGCGCAGGCATTCCTTGGCGACCGTCTCGGAGACGCCGCCGAGTTCGAACAGGACATTGCCCGGGCGAACCGTCGCGACCCAATATTCGGGCTGGCCCTTGCCCTTGCCCATTCGGGTTTCCGGCGGGCGGGCGGTCACGGACTTGTCGGGAAAGATGCGAATCCACAGCTTGCCCTTGCGCTTCATGTTGCGGTTCATGGCGACACGGGCGGCCTCGATCTGCGTGTTCGTAATCCACGCACGTTCGAGAGTTTGCAAACCGAATTCGCCGAAATCGATCGAGAGCATGCGCGAGGCATTCCCCTTGCGGCTTCCCCGCTGGGTCTTGCGATACTTCACGCGTTTGGGCATCAATGGCATGGCTTTGTCCTCCTAAATAATTACTTGGCGGCCCCGGCCGGTTCGGCGGAAGGCTCGTTTTCGGGGTTCTCGGCGGGTTTGCAAACCCAGCACTTCACGCCGATCTTGCCGGCTGTCGTATCGGACTCGGCAAAGCCGTAGTCAATCGCACGGCGCAGGGTGTGGAGCGGGATCGTGCCCTCGCGATACCATTCGGTGCGGGCGATTTCCGAACCGCCTAGGCGGCCCGAGACGCGGACCTTGATGCCCTCGGCGCCCATGCTCATCGCGGTCTGCACGGCGCGCTTGATCGCGCGGCGGAAGGAGATGCGGCGCTCGAGCTGGCCGGCGACGTTCTCGGCGACGAGCTGCGCGTCGGTCTCGGGTTTCTTGATTTCGACGATGTCGATCTTCACCTGCTTGCCGTCGGCGAGCTTGGTGAGTTCGTTCGTCATGTTCTCGATCTCGGAGCCCTTGCGGCCGATCACGACACCCGGGCGGGCCGTATATATGGTGACGCGCACCGTATTCCAGGCGCGTTCGATGAGAATTTTGGATACCGCGGCGGTCTTCAGCTTGCGCTTGAGGTGCTCGCGAATGCGAACATCCACGAGAAGGTAGTCTGCAAGCTCCTTCTTCGAGGCATACCACTTCGACCGCCAGTCCCGGTTGATCTGGAGGCGAAATCCGATTGGATTGACTTTCTGTCCCATGATTACTCTTTCGTTTCGGCGACGGGCGCGGCCTCATCGGCCGGTGTCGCGCTGGCGGCCTTCGCAACCGGTTTCGCGGATTTCCTCGGCTTCGCCGACTTGCCCGCGTTCTTCTTTGTATTCTTCGGCTCGCGCCGCTTGATCTCGATCTCGTCGGTGAGCGTGATCTTGATGTGACTGGTCCGTTTGCGGATCGGTCCCGCGCTGCCGCGCGCTTTTGGCACGAAGCGCTTGAGCGTCGGCCCCTCGCCCACGACCGCTTCCTGCACCACGAGACTATCGACCCGCAGATTGTTGTTGTTCTCCGCGTTCGCGATGGCGCTCTTCAGCGTCTTGCTGATAAGGAGCGCCGCTTTCTTCGGGGTGAACCGGAGCACGCTGAGCGCATCGGTGGCGGGGAGCCCCTGGATCTCGCGAGTGACTTCCCGTGCCTTGAAGGCCGAGATCTTCGCATACCGATATGTCGATTGAACCTGCATGTCTAGTTGGATAATTCGTTTCGTGTCGCTATTGCCGGGCGTCCACCCGCAACTGGTCTCCGGTTTTCACCGGATTCTTATTGTTTTCCAAATTCTGGATGACGGCCCCGCTGATGCGCTCGCGCACATCGATCACGCGGGCTTCGCCGATCTTGCGATCTCCCCGCCACACTTGAAACGGCATGCCGATCTTCACGCCCTGCTTTTCACCGACGTTTGCGACGATCAGCGAAAGGTCGTCTCGGACCTCGGCCACCATTGCGTCGGAGAGCGTCACCTCGGTCGCCCGGGGCTGGGCCACCCCCGCTGGGGAACCCAATAGCTCAGCCGTGCGCCGCATCTCCGCTTCGACGGAGCCTCGCGCGCCGGCCGGCACGTCCTCCGCCGCCTTCAGCAACGCCATCACCGCTTCGGAGAGCTGAATGAGTTCGCCGCGATAGTCCTCGTTCGCCTTTTTGGCGAGGCGAAGGTCGCGCACCGCGGCGAGAAGCTTTTGCTCGAGCTTGTTTTCGTCGCCTTCGACGCCGGCAATGCCGAGCGTCTGGAGCTTGAGCGTCACGTCCGCCGCCTGCCGTTTGTAGGTCTCGGCTTCGGCATTCGCGTTCGCCAGGCTCAGCGTGAGTTGCTTGATCGTGTTTTTCAGCAGCACGACGCGTTCGGCAAGCGGGGCGTCTTCATCGTCGCCGCCCGAGTCCGCACGGCCGCCCCCGCCGCTGGTGATGACCCGCGGTTCGGACGCCTCCTGCGGCGCTTGCAATCCAGAATTTGTCAAAGATCGATTGTCCTGCGCGCTGGCGATTTCCGCCACCCCGAGGACCGAGATGCCTGCCGCTATTGCAGCAAGTTTCATCCGTAAATTTATTTCGTCACTTTGGCGGTGTGAGAACCGTGCTTCTTGAAGATTCGCGTGGGCGAAAATTCTCCAAGCTTGTGGCCGACCATGTTCTCGGTGACGAACACCGGGATGAAGGTCTTGCCGTT
>JAQTOP010000136.1 GCA_028713285.1 Terrimicrobiaceae bacterium | reverse complement strand
CAATGGATGTGGAGAAACGCCGACGTGCTCGATTTCGTCGGCTGGCTGCGCGAACACAACGACGGCCAGCGGTCGGATGATCGGAAATGCGGTTTCTACGGACTTGATCTCTACAGCCTGCACGCGTCCATCGAGGCCGTGCTCGGCTACTTGAGCCATGTCGATCCCGCCGCGGCGACCCGTGCGCGGCGACACTACGGGTGCTTCGACCATTTTGGAAGAAACACGGAGACCTACGGATGGGCCGCTGGTTCCGGACTCGCGAAAACGTGCGAAGAGGAGGTGGTCGCCGAGCTGGTCTCGCTCCGCCGCAAGGCGATGCAATATCTGCAACGCGACGGACAGGTGGCGGAGGACGCGTACTTTTGCGCCGAACAGAACGCGCTCGTCGTTCGCGACGCGGAGCAATACTACCGCACCATGTTCCGGCGGGAACATTCGTCATGGAACCAGCGCGACACGCACATGATGCAGTCGCTCGTCGCGCTCGCGGATCACCTGGACAGGCAGCGGCCGCCCGCCAAAATCCTCGTCTGGGCGCACAATTCCCATCTCGGCGATGCGCGTGCGACGCAGATGAGCGAGCGCGGGGAATTGAATCTCGGCCAGCTCGTGCGCGAACGCTTCGGCGACGAGGTGGTGTCGATCGGCTTCACCACGCACACGGGCACGGTGACGGCGGCCTCGGGCTGGGAGGCGCCGGCCGAGCGCAAGAAAGTCCGCCCGAGCCTGCCCGGCAGCTACGAGCGGCTGTTCCACGAAGTCCGGCACCCGCGATTCTGGCTCGATTTCAAAAAACACCCGAAGGTCGCCGAGAAACTGCGGACCGGAGCGCTGGAGAGGGCCATCGGCGTGATCTACCTTCCCCATAGCGAGCGGGTGAGCCACTACTTCACAGCCCGGCTGCCCGAGCAATTCGACGCCGTGGTGCACATCGATCACACCCGCGCCGTCGAGCCGCTCGAGCGCAGCGCCGAATGGGAAATCGGCGAGCCGGAGGAAACCTTTCCGACGGGGATCTGAGGCTGTTGGCGGTTGCGATCTGAATGATCCCTGAGGGACGAAAGGGAGGGTCGGCGCGCTGCGACCACCTATCTTCGCACGATAATGCGATGCAGTCTGGACACGCTCCCATCCGTGCCGAGGGCGCGGATGAGAATTTGATTTCGCCCGGGCTGGAGCGAGATCGTGAATTCCCAATGCCTGACGCCGTGGGCCGTATGGTAGCGAGTCCAACTTGCCTGCTTGTATTGAATGGAACGCACGTTTGCCGTCGCGGTCCCGCGCATGGAAATGCGCTCGGCGTGCGTCGGGAGAATGGTTTTGGCGGAAAGATGCACCTTCAGCGACGGAGAAGTGGAAGTCGCAGGCGTCGCAGCCGGCGTGGGTGTGGGCGTCCGAATCCCATTTGTGATCACGCGAATGATGCCGTCCTGCTTATTGAGCAGAAAGATGCGTCCGCTCTGGTCGCGACCAAAGCGCAGGTCCACGCGTGTTGCCGATTGCTTGCGTTGGATTTCCTGCAGCAAACTGCGCTCGACGCCGTTGAATCGAAGCCGCAATTCGGCGAGGGAATCCTGCCCGCCGTTCGGCAAATGATCGGCATCAATGTAAAAAGCGCGCCCGCTGGGAATATCGCCAAAGAGGAACTTTCCCTGGAGGATGGGCAAGTCCGTCGAGCGATAGACAAAACCGGCAGTGATCGCTGCAGGGGAGATTGTGCCGTTCGCATTGTGATCATATTCCGCGATGGGGTACGTAAACCCGCTGAATGCGCTGTCGCTCCGAGCATTGAATCCCACGGATGGCAGTCCGTTGTAAATGAAGCTGCCCTCGCGCTGGCTCCAGCCGTAGTTTGCGCCCGGGACGCCGATGTCGATCTCTTCCACCGTGTCCTGGCCAATATCGGCAATGAACATTTGGTGCGCGCCGCCTTGATCCCAACTAAATCGTTGCGGGTTCCGAAAGCCGATCGCCCACGCCTCGGCGATCACCCCGCTAACGCCCACGAAGGGATTGTCCGCGGGGATGCCATAGTTGCCGCGCGCGCTGTTCGTGCCCAGCGGGTCGATGCGCAGAATTTTCGCATAGGGTTGACTTTTGTCCTGCCCGAGTTGCCAGGGATCGCGTTCATCGCCGCCGTCTCCCACGCCGATGTAGAGCATCCCGTAGTCGGCGCTGCCGCTCGCTGCATTTGGGTTGAATGCCGCAAGTCCCACCGTGTGGTTGAGATCCGGCGCGCCAATTCGCATCACCTCACGATAGGGAGCGGCGGAATTCGCCGGCGCAAATGTCGAGGCTATGGGGTCGGCCGCCTGCCATTCGAGGAGCACGTAGTCGATAGATCGTCGGGCGCCCACCGGCGTGAAATCCGCCGGCTTTTCAGGAAACCCCGGCGTGTTCGTGTCGCGCGACGATGCCGTATGCGCGGTGTAGAATTTCCCATAACCCTTCGCACCGACTTTGAGGAAGTCGGGATGGAAGGTCAGGCTCTCGAGCCCATCCTCCGGACCTTCCAGAACGAGATCGGATTTGAGAGATTGATACACGTCCAAATAGGGCGTGACCGTGCCGCCATCGGCGCTCACCTGGTAAATGGAACCGAACTGATCGGTCACAAAAATCCGCCCGTCCGGCGCGGTGATGAGTTCGTTGAGGACGGGACCGAATCCCACATATGTCTGTCTCGGAATCACGGCGAAAGGCTCGACATCGACCACGATGCCGCCGGGAGGGATTGCATTCGGAAACGGATCGGAAGTCTGGCCCTTGGCGACCCACAGTCCGAGCACGGCAAATAGAAGCGATGGAACTGCGGAAAATCTCATAGACCATAAAGACTACACGGGTATGGCATTTGACAAATACTCCATGAGGACGCTTCTAAAATCCATGCAACCCAGGTTGCAAGGGACGCCCGGGCGCATCCAGTCGGTTGCGGGGTCGGCACTGGGTGTCGGAGGAGAGTCCGGAATGTCGAAGTCTGAGAAATTTGAGCGGCCGCGCGTCCCGGTGTCACCCCATCGCCGAACTCGGCCCTACGTGTATTTCAGGACTTCCTCGATGGTGGTCTCGCCGCCGTAGATGCTGCGAAGGCCGTCCTCGCGGAGGGTGGTCATGCCGAGCTCGATGGCTTTTTGGCGGAGGACGACGCCGGGGGCGCGCTGGTTGATGAGCTCGCGGATGGGGTCACTGATTTTGAGCAGCTCATAGATGCCCTTGCGGCCCCGGTAGCCGGTCTGGTTGCAGGCGTCGCAGCCCTTGCCGTAGTAGAAATTTTTATCGCCGATGTCGTATGGCGTGAGGCCGAGCTGCTGGAGCACGGCCTCGCTGGGCTCGTAGGCTTCGCGGCAGCGGGTGCAGATTTTGCGGATGAGGCGCTGGGCGAGCACGCATTCGAGCGACGCGGAAATGAGGAAGGGCTCGACGCCCATGTCCACGAGACGCGTGACGGCGCCGGTGGAGTCGTTCGTGTGCAGCGTCGTGAAGACGAGGTGGCCGGTGAGCGATGCCTGGATGGCGATCTGCGCGGTCTCCATGTCGCGCGTCTCGCCGACGAGGATGCGGTCGGGATCCTGCCGGAGGAAGGCGCGAAGGACGCGGGCGAAATTGAGCCCGATGCCCTCGTGGATGGGAACCTGGATGATGCCTTCGATCTCGTATTCCACGGGATCTTCCGCGGTGAGGATCTTCACGTCGACGGTATTGATGCGGCGCAGGCAGGCGTAGAGCGTGGTCGTCTTGCCGGAGCCGGTGGGGCCGGTGACGATGAAGATGCCGTTGGGCTTTTCGATAGTCTCGAGGATGTGGCTGCGGATGAAGTCGGGCATCCCGAGGGCGTCGATGTCGAGATTCACCGAGGAGCGGTCGAGGACGCGCAGCACGACGCTCTCGCCGAATTGGGTGGGCAGCGTGGAGACGCGCAGGTCCACGGCCTTGCCACCGATGATGCGCTGGATGCGGCCATCCTGCGGAAGGCGGCGCTCGGCGATGTTGAGATTCGACATGACCTTCACGCGTGAGATGACGGGCAGCGCGAGGTGGCGCGGGGGAGGATCCATTTCGTAGAGCGAACCGTCCACGCGGTAGCGGACTTTGAACTCGAGTTCGAAGGGCTCGAAGTGGATGTCGCTGGCGCGGGCCTGGATGGCCTTGTCGAGGATGAGATCGACGTAGCGGATAATGGGCGTGGCGTTGGCCTCGGCGGCGGCGGCGGCGGCGTTGAAGATTTCCTCGCTGCCTTCGGCGAGTTCGAGCTTTGTGTCGCCAAGCTGGGAGAGGATATCCTCCATGCTCGTGTCCTCGGTGCCGTAATGCGTGTCGATGAGAGTCTGGATGCGCGCAATGGACTGGCCGACGCAGGTCTGGATCTCGCGGCCAAGCGCGAAGCGCAAATCCTCGGCCAACTGGCCGTTGAGAGGATCGGTGAGCGCAACGAAGATGGTATTCTCCGTAGCGCCAATGGGCAGCGCGCCATGCAGGCGGGCGAGGCCGCCGGGCACGAGAGCGAGCATCTCGGGCGAGGGGACGAACTCGGCGAGATCGTAGCGCTCGGCGCCAATGGAGTCCGCGATGGCCTGGTAGAGGGATTCCTCGGCGACGTAGCCGAGATTGACGGCGGCTTCCTCGACGGGGCGGCCGGTCTCGGAGCATTCACGGTCGATGTCTTCGGCCTCGGCCGCTTTCACGAGGCCGGCGTCTTTGAGGATATCGAGAACCTGGGTGGTATTCATTTTGCGGGGAGCCGGTCAGGCGAGGTCGGACATCGTGCTGGTGATCACTTCCTCGGCGGTGGTGAGGCCGGAGAGAACCTTGCGCACGCCGTCCTCGCGCAGCGTGCGCATGCCCAGCTCGCGGGCGCGCTGGCGCAGGAGGATGGTGGAGGCGTTGTTGTTGATCATGTGGCGGACTTCATCGTCGATCTCGAAGATCTCGAAGATGCCCATGCGGCCCTTGTAACCGCGGCCGCGGCAGGCGTCGCAGCCGACGGATTTCATCGGGGTGGCGCCCGCCATTTGCGAGGCTTCGAGGCCGAGGGTGTGCAGTTCGTATTCGGAGAGTTCCGCGGGCGCCTTGCATTTCGGGCAGAGCTTGCGCACGAGGCGCTGCGCCATGGCTGCGCGCAGGGCGCTGGAGACGAGAAAGGGCTGGACGCCGATATCGACGAG
>JAQTOP010000053.1 GCA_028713285.1 Terrimicrobiaceae bacterium | reverse complement strand
TGAGTTGAGTGGCGAGCACGAGGAGCAGCGTGCCGATGACGAAGAGGGTGCTGAGGGCGTTCAGCTCGGGGCTGAGGCCCTTTTTCGCCATGCCATAGACCTTGAGCGGAAGGGTCTGGGAGGCGGCGTTCGTGAGGAACATGCTGACGATGTATTCGTCGAAGGAGAGAGTGAAGGACATGAGCGCGCCGGAGATGATCGCGGGCGTGAGGTAGGGTACGATGACTTTCCAGAACGCCTGGATCGGCGTGGCGCCGAGATCCATTGCGGCCTCCTCGAGGGCGGGGTCGATGCCCTCGAGCCGCGCCTGCACGCCGACGAGCACGAAGGGAAAGCAGAAGGTCGTGTGCGCGATGATCATCGTGAGGTAGCCGAGCCCGATTTTCAGATTCACGAAAAGGATGAGGAGGCTCACGCCCATGAGGACCTCGGGCATGACCATCGGGATGAAGATGAGCAGGCCGAGGGCGCGGCGCGCGGGGAAGCGGTAGCGGAATATGAGCCAGGCGCCGATGGTGCCGAGCGCGGTGGCCAGCAGCGTGGTGAACGCCGCGACGACGAGGCTGTTTTGAAACGACGTGAGCAGCACGCGGTCGCTGAAAAGTTCCCCATACCACTTCGTTGTAAAGCCGGTCCAGCGGATGCCGAGCTTCGATGCGTTGAACGAGAAGATGATCAGCAGCAGGATCGGGATGTAGAGGAACGCGAAAACAAGAAACGTCCAGCCGCCGAAGAGCAGTTGTTGAAGTTGCGGGCCGGAGGGCAATCGCCACCTCCCGGCCGCCATCGGAACCCCCGTAGCTATCTCCGCCATCGGCTGCAAATTACGCTCGCGACCGAGGGCAGTCCAGTGGGAATGAGGGTTTATGCGGCGCAGCGCTCGGCGGCGGTGACGGTATTCGCCATGAGCATGGCGATCGTCATGGGGCCGACGCCGCCCGGCACGGGCGTGATGGCGGCGCACTTCGGGGCGACGGCGTCGAAATCGACATCGCCGACGAGACGGTAGCCCTTCGCGGCGGTGGGATCGTCCACGCGGTTGATGCCCACATCGATGACGACGGTCCCGGCGCGCACCATATCGGCGGTAACGAATCCGGGCCGGCCGATCGCGGCGATGAGGATGTCGGCCTCGCGGGTGATTGCGGCGATGTCGCGCGAGCGGGAGTGGACGACAGTGACGGTCGCGTCGCCGCCGGATCCTTTCGCCATGAGGAGGAGCGCCATGGGCTTCCCGACGATCATGCTCCGGCCGAGGACGACGGCGCGGGCGCCGGCGATTTGCACGCCGGCCTCGACGAGCAGGCGCTGGCAGCCGAGCGGTGTGCAGGGGACGAAGCCGGTGGGATCGTCGAGCGCGAGCTTCGCGACGTTGACGGGATGGAAGCCGTCCACGTCCTTGCGCGGGTCGATGGCGCGCACGATGGCGGCCTCGTCGATGTGCAGCGGCGGCGGGGATTGCACGAGGATGCCGTGGATCGCGGGATCGGCATTGAGGCACTCGACGAGCGCAAGGAGATCGGACTGGGTGGCGGAGGACGGGAGTTCGTGCTTGAGCGAGTGGATGCCAAGCTCGGCGGCGCGTTTGTCCTTCGACCGGACGTAGGCCGTCGAAGCGGGATCGTCCCCCACGAGGACGACTGCAAGACCGGGCGTGATGCCGCGTGCCTGGAGGGTGGCGATGCGCCGGCGGGTTTCCTCGTGAACTTTTTTTGCGATTTCTGTGCCGTTAATCAGCTTCATTGCGGAGCAGGGTTTCGATGCGCAGACGCTCCGCTTCGAAAGCCTCGGGCGTGGCCGTTGCCGGAATCGTCTCGTAGGCTCCGAGGGTGACCTCGACGCGGGAAAATGGCAACGGGATGCGAAAGCCGTCCCAACTTTTAAGCGCGATGGCGCGGGAGAAGTGCGCATGCAGCGGGAGGATGCGCGCGCCGGTCGTCTGCGCGAGGAGGATCAATCCCGGACCGAGCGAGTAGCGGGGGCCTTTCGGACCGTCGGGCGTGACGGCGAGATCCGATCCCGACTTCAACCAGTCGGCGCACTCCCGCAGCGCGCGCGAGCCCCGGCGCGAACTCGAGCCGCGAATCGCGCCCATGCGGAAGCAGGCCATGAGTTGCGCGAGAATTTCGCCGTCGCGGCTCGGGCTGGTGAGCACGGCGACGCCTTTGCGCTGGTGGTGCGGGTAGCACACCCGGTGGATGGTGGTGATGGCGAGGATGCGGTTGTGCCAGAAGGTGAAGATGACCGGGAAGTCCGGCGAATGGCCGAGAAACCCGGAGCGGTCGCTTACGCGCAGACGGAGCGTGGCAAAGAGCAGGCGCGCGAGAAACGAGGCGACGAGAGCGAGGAGGCGTTCGCGCGTCATCCGGGCGTGGCGCCGGGAGCCCTTTGCAGGACACAGCGCAATTTTACAGCGGGGTCAGGCATGGACGGCATGATAGGCGGTGGCCAGACGGGTTGACGAGGATTTCCAAAGAAAGCGCCAGGTGAGGGCCACGCTCGCGGCGAGCAGGCCGCTGGCGAGGCCGGCCCAGATGCCGGGCGGACCGAAGTGTGCCCGGAACGTCAGCAGATACGCGAGCGGGAGAGCGACGAGCCAATACGAAAACACGGCGATGCCCATTGGCACATGCACATCGCCGAGGCCGCGCAGGGCATTCATCGCCACGATTTGAGTGCCGTCCACGACCTGGAACAAGCCCGCGATGACGAGCAGGGCGGCGGCGGTGTGGAGCACGCCGGGATCCGAGATGAACACGCTTGCGAGCGGCCGCGCGAACAGCACGAAGCCGAGCGCCGAGCAGGCCATTACGCCGAATGCCAGGCCCAGCCCGCCGAGCGCGATGGGTCGCACCCGTTGAAAAGTCCGCGCGCCCACCGACTGGCCCACGCGCACGGTGACGGCCATGCCGATGCCCAGGGGCACCATGAAAGTGGTGGCTGCGCAGGTGATCGCGATCTGGTGCGCGGCGAGCGCGTCGATGCCGATCCAGCCCATCATGAACGAGGCGGTCGCAAAGGCGCTGACCTCGGCGAGATACTGACCGCCGGCCGGCAGACCGATGCGCAGGAGGTCGCGCAATTCCCGGACGAGGCCGCGATCGTCCGCAGTTTGCGCGAGCCGCGGACGCAGATACGGCGACCAGTGCATCCAGCCGATGAGGACGGCCAGCGAGACGAGGCGCGCGATCAAGGTGGCGAGTCCGGCACCGGTGAGGCCGAGCGCGGGAAAGCCGAGCATTCCGAAGATGAAGACGAAATTGAGCAGCACGTTGAGAACCACGCCGCCCAGCACGATCCAGAACGGCGGCCAGGGTCGCGAAAGCGCCTCCGCGAAATCCTTCCCGCCCGTAAAGAGCATCACCGGAATGACGGAAATCGCCGTGAGCACGAGGAAACCGATGACGGATTGATTGACGGCCTTTGGCTGGCCGAGCATCGGCAGGACCGGCAGGAGGGCGAAGATGAGACCGCAGAGGATCACACCCAGCGCCGCGCCAAGAATGAGGCCGGACCGATACACCCGACCCGTTCCAAGCCCGGCTCCAAAGGCCTGCGACGCCCGCACGGTCACCGACGACATCACCCCAAAGCCGAAGACGAGCGCGACCGCGAGGACGGTATTCGCAAACGCGCACGCGGCGAGTGCGGTGACGCTGACGCGGCCCACCATGAGCGTGTCGGCCCAGCCCATGAGCATCTGGCCCACCTGCCCGGCAATGATCGGCGCGGCAAGGGCGAGGGTCTTGCGGTTTTCGTAAAAAATTGCAGGCAGCATTTGGGAAAGGTCGAACAAGGAAAGCAGGAAGATCGGAAATGGCCCCGGGAACCTTTTCCTGCTCTCCTGCTTTTCTTATTCGAGGCGTTTTACGGGAAGATCCCGTGGGCCTGGTAGCTGCGGCAGACGCGGTCGATGGCGACGTAGAAGGCGGCGGTGCGCAGGTCGGGCAGATCGCGGGTTTTCCACGCGTCGTGGATGCTGTGGTAGGCGACTGCCATCGTCTCGGCGAGCGCGCTGTGGACGATGTCGATCTCGTGCGGTCCGGCCGTGACGATGGCGCGTTGGGCGGGGTCGAGCCTACGGCCGGTGAGCTGCTCGACGGAGTCCATGATCTTCGTCTTCGCGTCTTCGGAGATGCGCGTGCTCATGCGGTCGAAGCTCACGTGGGAAAGGTTCTTCAACCACTCGAAATACGAGACCGTCACGCCGCCGGCGTTCAGATACAGGTCGGGGATGATCAAAATGCCGCGCTTCAGCAGGATGGCTTCGCCTTCGTCATCGACGGGGCCGTTTGCGGCCTCGGCCACGATGCGGGCCTGGAGGCGGGCGGCATTCGCGGCGGTGATTTGTCCCTCGAGCGCGGCGGGCACGAGGAGGTCGCACGGCATCTCCAGCGTGCGGGCCGGGTCCTCCTGAAACTCACCCGTTCCGAAATCCGCCAGCGAGCCATTCTCCCGGAAATGGCGCGTGGCGTGGCGCAGGTCGATGCCCGCCGGGTTGTAAATGCCGCCGCCCAGTTCGGCGATGCCGACAATGCTCGCGCCGGCCTTTTGCAGAAAATGCGCGGCGTAGGAGCCGACATTCCCGAGACCCTGGATGATCACGCGCTTGCCCGCGATGCCGGGAGTGAGACCCAGTTCGGCCATGTCCTCTTCGCGGTCGAGGCATTCCTTGATGCCGAGGCTGACGCCGAGGCCGGTGGCCTCGCGGCGGCCCGGGATGCCGTGCAGGTCGAGCGGCTTGCCGGTGACGCAGGCGTAGAGATCGGGCTCGTTGAACTTCATCGCGCGGTAGGTATCCGCGATCCACGCCATTTCCTGCTCGCCGGTGCCATAGTCGGGCGCGGGCACGTCCATCGCCGGACCGATGAAGTTTTTCTTGATGAGTTCGGCCGTATAGCGGCGGGTGATGCGTTCGCGAAATCCCGGCGAGCATGCGCGCGGGTCGATGCGCACCGAGCCCTTCGCGCCGCCGAAGGGCAGGCCGACGAGCGCGCACTTGTAAGTCATGAGCGCGGCAAGGGCGACGGTTTCCTCCTGCGTGACGTGCGCGCTGAAGCGGATGCCGCCTTTGCACGGCAGGCGGTGGTGGCTGTGCTGCGCGCGGTAGGCCTCGATGACGACGATGTTGCCCTCGTCGTCCTTCACCGGGAACTTCATGCGATAGACGCTGTTGCAGGATTTCACCTGGTCGAGCAGACCCGCGGGAAAGCTCGTGAGATCGGCGGCGCGGTCGAAATAGGCGCTCACCGATTGGAAAAATCGGCTGCGCACAGGAATGGGCTCGTGCATTGCGGAATTCTACCCTTCGCGGACGGAGGGGCAAGGATGCCGGCAGCCGAGACCCCGGAACCGCAAAAATCACCCGAAAAAGCCAAAATTGTTTTGAACAATCGTGAACGGGCAGCGTCAAAGATATCGGTTAAGGCAGCGATTCGGGCCACAGCGATTCAGTTTTCTTTGTTTTCTGAGTTCCGCGACGTGGCCCGAATCATTTTCCCCCATTGACGGCTGAGTGCCGCGGGCCTTGCGGTGGACGGAGCGATTCGATAGAGAGGGTCTTCGCATGGCCGAAACGGTATTGATTGTCGAAGACGAGCAGGACGTCGTGGACCTGCTGCGCTACAATTTAAACCGCGCGGGATTTTCCGTCTCCATCGCGGAGACTGGCCTCAAGGGCCTCGCCAAGGCCCGCGCCGAACGTCCGGATGTCATCGTTCTCGATCTCATGCTGCCGGAAATGACCGGCGAGAAGGTGTGCAAGGCGCTCAAGGAGGACAGCTCCACGGTCGCGATCCCTGTGATCATGCTCACCGCCAAGGATCAGCCGAGCGACCGCATCACGGGCTTCGAGCTGGGAGCGGACGACTATGTGCCAAAGCCCTTCAGCCCGCGCGAACTCGTGCTGCGCGTGCAGGCATTGCTGCGCCGGCTGCAGACTTCGCAACGCGCGGAGACCATCGAGGTGGATTCCTTCGTTGTGGACAAGGGGGCGTTCGAGATTCGTCTCGGCGGCAGGCGACTCGACCTCACCACCACGGAATTCAAGCTCCTCACGCTCCTGATCGAGCGGCGGGGCCGCACGCAGACTCGCGAGACGCTGCTTTTCGACGTGTGGGGCTACCAGAACGCGATCGACACCCGCACGGTCGATACGCACATGCGCCGGTTGCGCGAGAAACTCGGCGGTCACGCCACGCGGCTCGAGACGGCGCGCGGCGAGGGCTACCGCTTCAGCGCCACCACGAGACCTTGATCGCCGCGATCCTGCTTGCCGCGGCGGCGCCGCTCGCGGGCTGGCTGCTCTGGCGGTCGTGGGTGCGGCCGTTGCTCGATCTGCGCGACCTCATCCGGGCCATCGCGAATGACGAGCCGCACGCGCCCATCGTCCGCTCGTCGCTGCGGCCGTTCACCCAGATTTCCGCCGACCTCGGCCGCGTGGCCGACCGCCAGCGCCGGCAGCGCCGCCAGCTTGCGGACGAGGGATTCAGCCTGCGCGCCATTCTCGGCAGCATGATCGAGGGTGTGATCATCGTCGATCCGCCGCAGCGCATCCGCCTGGCGAACGACGCGCTGCACACGATGTTCGAACTCACGCAGCCGCCGATCAATCGCACGGTGATCGAGGTCTTTCACCATCCCGAGCTGGCCGCCGCCATCGAACGGGCGTTCCGCGAAGTACGCTCGATCGTAATCGAGCTGCACGACGCGCCGCGCATCGGCGAGAGCCGGCCGGACCGTCACTACCGGGTGAACCTCGCGCCGCTCATGCCGGTGGGCGGCTCGACGCCGGCCGGTGTGCTCGGCGTCTTCAACGACATCACCGAGGTGCGCGCGCTCGAGGCCGTGCGGAGGGAATTTGTCGCCAACGTCTCGCACGAGTTCCGCACGCCGCTCGCGATCATCGGCGGCTACGTCGAAACGCTGCTCGACGGCGCGCTCGACGACCGCCCGATGGCCGAGCACTCCCTGCGGACGATCCAGAAGCACAGCGAGCGCCTGAATCTGCTCATCGAGGATTTGCTTGCCATTTCGCGCATCGAACACCGCCAGGCGCGGCTCGATTGCCGCGTGGCGAGCGTGCGGGAAATTCTGCAACGCGTGATCGAGCAGCTCGATCCGCGCATCCGCGAGCGCGAGGCCACGGTCGAGCTGGCGCTCGACGCCGATTTGATCGAGATGGACCCCGCCCGCATTGAGCAAGTGTTTTTCAATCTCCTCGCGAACGCGCTGCAATACGCGGTCGCCGACGGCATGCAAGTGCGGGTGACGTCGCGGTTGAGGGGCGCGGAGGTCGAGATTGTCTTCGCCGACAACGGCCCCGGTATTCCCTACCGGGACCAGCCGCACGTCTTCGAGCGATTCTACCGCGTCCACAAGGACCGCTCGCGCGACGCCGGCGGCACGGGCCTCGGCCTGTCGATCGTCAAGAACGTCGTGATGGCGCATGGCGGGCGGGTCTCCGTCCGCAGCACCCCCGGGGCGGGAGCGTCGTTCAGGATCGTGCTTCCCGTCCATCAGCAGGAAGGGTAGCCGGAGGGCGACCATGATGGCGAAATCGCTCAAGGGCCTGCGCGGCTTCCTTATCGACGCGCCCGAGCGGGGCCGGCTGCGCGGTGTGCGCGACGGCGCGGTGCTGATCGAGGATGGAGTGCTCGTCGCGGTCGGGCCGTTCGACGAAGTCCGCCGCTCGCCGGGCGCGGAATATGTGAAATGGCAGCACTCACCCGAGGCGGTGCTCATCCCGGGACTCATCGACCTGCATGCGCACCTGCCGCAATATCCCGTCGTCGCCCGCGCCGAGGAGTCCCTCCTCCCGTGGCTGCAGCGGATTGCGCTCCCGGCCGAAAAGGAATTCAACGCCGCCGCCGCGCGCGCGCAGGCGCCGCATTTTTACGAGGCCCTCGCCCGCAACGGCACGACGTGCGCGATGCTCCATGCGGCGACCTACGAGCAGAGCTGCGACGTGGCATTCGAGGCCGCCGAGCGCAGCGGAATGCGGATCATTCTGGGCAAGGTGATGATGGACGAGGCCGGCTGCGGCGGTCTCTCGCCCCGGGAAAAGCTGCCGCTCTCGCTGGCGCGGAGCGAGCGCCTCTGTCGCAAATGGCACGGGTGCGACGGCGGTCGGATCGAGTATGCGTTCAGCCCGCGATTCGCCGTCGGCTGCAGCGAGGAACTCCTGCGCGAGGCGGCGCTGCTCGCGCGGAAGTTCGACGCCTACGTGCAGACCAGCCTTTCGGAAAGCTGCGGCGGGACCGGGGCCGTATATGAAGCGTGCGGTCTGCTCGGCGAGCGCACCGTGCTGGCACATTGCGTCCATCCCGACGACGAGGAGGTTCGCCTGCTGGCCGTCGCACGCGTCGCCGTCGCACATTCCCCGACGGCGGACCTCTTCCTGAACAGCGGCATCATGCCGCTCGACCGGCTGCTCGATGCCGGCCTGCGCGTCGGCCTGGCATCGGATGTCGCGGGGGGCCCCGAGTTGAATCTCTGGCAGGTGATGCGCAGCACGATCGAGTCGCAGAAAGCGAGGTCGTTTTACGAAAAGGAAGTGCGCGTCCCCACGGCGGCGGAGGTCTTTCACCTCGCCACGCTGGGCGGCGCCGGCGCTCTCGGAAAGGGATCGCTGATCGGCACGTTCGATGTCGGCAAGGATGCCGACATTGTCGCGTTCGACCTCGCGCAAGCGCTGTCGTGCGGCGGGCGCGGGAACATGCATTGCGACCTTTCTCCTGAGGAAGTCGTCACCCTGCTCGTCTATCGGGGCGGGCCCGCCGCCGTGATCGAGACCTACGTGCGCGGTGTCTCCATTTATCGCGCTCCCGCTCCGCAGCTCCTGTAGTGGTGCGGCGGAGGCTACTTCACGACGTCCTTGTAGCTGGACTCGATGATTTTCGGCTTCTTCGGCGTAAGGTCGCCGCAGGAATACGGGCCGCACACGTGGCCATAACCGCAATACATGTCGCGGCGGTTTTCGAGAGTCGTGCAGGCCGGCAGGCCGGCGGCGAGCAACGAAAGGCAAAGGAGGGCAACTTTCACGGCGACGAGGTAAATCGCTTTCGCGCGGCGATGTCAACACAACGCGCAGAACGCGAGTTGAGCGTTGAAGGCGGGGGCCGCGCTGTGCAACCTTCCGGCGCGCCTTATGTTGTTCGCATACTACATCCACGCCCTGAATCCCTTCCTGGTGCAGTTCGGTCCCGGGTTGGGAGTCCGCTGGTATGGGCTTGCCTATGTTGCGGCGTTTGTCGTCGGCATCGCGCTCTACAAGCGTCTCGCGCGGCGAGGCTACTCCGATCTCCAGCCCGAGGCGGTGACGGATTTCATCGTCTGGGGGGCAATCTTCGGCGTGGTGCTCGGGGGGAGGCTCGGCTACATGCTGTTTTACGATTGGGACGCCTTTCGCGCGGATCCGTTCCTTATTTTCAGACTTTGGGACGGCGGCATGGCGAGCCATGGCGGCATCGCGGGGCTTTCCCTCTACACGCTCTGGTATGCGCGGGCGTACCACGTCTCCTGGCGCAACCTCTGCGACAACCTTGTAGTCGTCGGACCGCTCGGACTGCTCTTCGGACGCGTGGCGAATTTCATCAATGGCGAGCTCTACGGCCGCGCCGCCACCGTGCCGTGGGCGATTCAATTCCCGAAGGAACTCTACACCGCGCCCGCCGAGGCGGATGCCGCGCTCCGTGCTGCCTCGGCCATCGATCCGAACTGGACGACGATCAGCCAGGTCGAGCAGGCGGCGCGCGTCTCCCCGGCGCTCCGCGAGGCGCTTGCCGGCATCCTTACACCACGACATCCCTCGCAGCTCTACGAGGCGGCGCTCGAGGGCGCGCTTCTCTTCTGCCTGCTCTGGCTGTTGCGGACTCGCGTGCGGCTGCCGAATGGCGTCCTCACGGGCGTGTTCTTCATCGCCTATGCAGGGGTTCGCATCATAGGCGAACTCTTCCGCGAGCCCGACGCTCCGCTCACCGGTCCGTTTACCCGCGGGCAATTCCTCTCGCTATTCCTCGTGCTCATCGGCGCGGCCTGCCTTGTTTTCGCATGGCTTCGCCCCAGTTGGCCGCCCCGCTGGCGGCAGGCATCGAGTCGATCCGGCGCGCTTCGGCGCGCGCCGTGAATCGCATGGGCCGCTTCCCGTTCCAGCTAGCGGGCGTGTGATCGGGCGAGGCTCCCGTGCAGTCGCGAGATCGCCTTGGCGCGGATCCTGGCGGTTACGCGCAGATTGGGTTTCCCGACCACATCGATGCGCTTGAGCAATTCGACGCGCACGGGCACCACGCCGGACTTCACCATGTCGATCTGCCGCGCCGCGCCGCGGCTCAGGTCGATGATGCGCCCGCCGACGTAGGGACCGCGGTCGTTGATCCGCACGATCACCGACTTGTGGTTGCGCTCGTTCGTCACGCGCACCCAGCTTTGCAGGGGAAACTTCCGGTGCGCGGCGGTGAGAGCCTCCGGGTGGAACCGTTCGCCGCTCGCCGTGCGGGAATCCTCCCAATAGAAGGATGCCTTCCCGCGCTGCGTGAGCACCGGCTTTGGGGAGAATACCGCCGGCGGCCTCCCGGGCCGGTCGTCCGGCTGCACGATCACACGCGGCCCGGCGCACCCCACTAGCAGGCCGATGGCGGCCGTGGCGGCGAGCCATGCTCGCGCCCGCTCTGGAAGAAACCCGTCTCGGCCTGGGAGAGTCAAGGCCGGCAGTCTTTCAGCCGAATGCGGCTTTGAAAAGCCTGCCGGACGCGCCATCGCGCTGGCGTCCGCGGCCCCTTCGCGCTCTAATCGCCGCGATGTTCGAACCTTCCGCCGATCTCGTCGCCAGGCTCGGCGCGGATCGTGTAGCCATCCGTCTGGCGCACGAGCGGGCACTTTGGCGTCGCAAGCGCAGGATGGGCTGGTGGTCGCTCGCGCGGCCCATGTCGGTTCCCTGGGTCGTGCGCGCCGGCCTGCGCACACTCGGGCTGTCGAAGCGCGCCTACCTCGAATACCTCGACGTGCGCATCGTGGAAAATATCGTCCTGCTCCATGCGCTGCCGCAGGCTTTTGACGGCTTCCGGTTGCTCCAGATCAGCGACCTCCACTCCGATCTCGACCCGGCATTGATCGATCGCGTGATCGAACGGCTTGGGGACGCGCGCTTCGACCGCTGCGTGCTTACGGGCGATTATCACGACCAGATCGGCCTCCCATGGGACCGCTCGCTCGCGCTCACCCTCCGCCTCGCGCCATACCTCGGCAAAGCCCCGCTCGCGATCCTCGGCAATCACGATTTTCTTGCGAAAGTTCCGGCTCTCGAAGCCGGCGGGTTGCGCGTATTGCTCAACGAATCCACCGCCATCGAAATCGGCGGCGAGCGGCTGTGGATTTGCGGAGTGGACGACCCGCATTCCTTCGGCACCCACGACCTTCGCAGAGCCGGCGCCGGCATCCCGGCCGCCGAATGCCGCATCCTCCTGTCGCACAGCCCGGAGACGGCCGAGGAGGCAGCGACCCTCGGCTACGCGCTGCACCTGAGCGGCCACACGCACGGCGGCCAGCTTTGTCTTCCAGGGGGGCGCATCATCGTGCGCAAGGCACCCGTGCCCACTGCGTTGCTGGCGGGGCCATGGAAGGTCGGCGCGATGTGCGGCTATACCTCGCGCGGCACGGGCGGTTCCGGCGTCGCCGCACGGTTGAATTGCCCGGCGGAGATCACCATTCATATTCTGCGATGCGCATGAAGCACCTGCTCGCTCTCGCCCTTCTGGTCACGCCCGCCCTCGCGCAGGACCGCATCCACGTTGTGCGGCCAGGCGACACGCTCGCGAAGCTGATGTGGATCTATGGAGTGAGCGGCGACGCAATCCTGCACGAGAATGGCCTCAGTTCCCCCGACCTTCGACCCTGCACACGGCTCGCGATCCCCACGGTCTCGGAAGCGCCCCGTGCGGAGCCCGTCGCCACCGCCCGCGCGGAGCCCGTGCCCGTCCCGGAGGCCGCGCCCCAAAGCAACGGGTTTGCCGAAGCCATCGCCATCCCCGCTGCGCAAAACGTCCGCTACAACGGCCGCTGGGTTCCTCCCGGCGAACCATCCCCGTGGGTGATGGATTGCTCGAATACCTCGCGCTGGCTCTACCGCGAAGTGCGCGGCATCGAGCTGCCCCGCACCGCCTCCGACCAATACGAGTGGCTCCGCGCCCGCCACCGGCTCTGGCGCGCGCGGCCCGATGCCGCCTCGCTGCGCAGACGTTTGCAGACCGGCGACCTGTTGTTTTGGGAAAACACCTACCGGCCCGAGCGCCGCCCTCCGGTTACGCACGTGATGCTCTTTCTGGGCACCGACGAGCGCGGCCGCATGATGATGGCGGGCTCGCAGGGCGCCAGCGGCCCGGATACCTATGAGTTCCAGCCCGCGAAGAAAATGGGCGGTTACCGATTCTTCTTTTTCTTCCGGCGCGACGGCCGGTTCGTGGCCTACGGGCGGCCCTGATTTTTTGCCGCACTTCGCCAGGGGACGGCAGTTGGCGGCATCGAAGCAGTTTTCATTGGCGGGCGGGCGGGGGCGGCCATAGCATCCCCGGCAAATGCCCACGCTTGAAGCCCTCGCGGCCATTTATCACCGCCCGCTTTTCGACCTCATCGCGGAGTCGCGCCGCGTGCATGGCATGCACTGGAAGGGCGACGAGATGCAGCTCTGCACGCTGCTCAGCGTGAAGACCGGCGGCTGCAGCGAGGACTGCGGGTATTGCGCGCAAAGCTCCCGCTACGACACGGGCATCGAGGCCGGGCGGCTGATGAAGACGGCCGACGTGCTGCCCATCGCGCAGCAGGCGGCAGCGGACGGGGCGACGCGATTTTGCATGGGCGCGGCCTGGAAGGGCGTGCGCGACGGCGACGCGAAGTTCGAGCAAATGCTCGAGACCGTGCGCGAGGTCGGCAGGCTGGGGATGGAAGTCTGCGTGACGCTCGGGCAGCTCGGCGATGTCGAGGCGCGCAAGCTGCGGGAGGCGGGCGTGACCGCCTACAATCACAACATCGACACGAGCCCCGGGCATTACGCGAAGATCGTTTCCACGCACACATTCCAGGATCGGCTGGATACCATCCGCTCCGTGCAGCGCGCGGGCATGGCTGTCTGTTGCGGCGGCATCCTGGGCCTCGGCGAGACGGAGGACGACCGCCTGCGCATGCTCGAGGTGCTCTGCGCGTTTGACCCGCCGCCGGAGAGCGTGCCGATCAATTGCCTCATGCCCATGCCTGGCACCCCGCTCGCGGGCGCGAAGCCGATCGACACGTTCGAGCTGGTGCGCCTCATCGCCACGGCGCGCATCGCGCTGCCAAAGGCCAAAATCCGCCTCTCCGCGGGCCGTTCGCTGCTTTCCCGCGAGGGGCAGGCGCTGTGCTTCTTCGCAGGCGCGAATTCCATTTTCTACGGCGGAAAACTTCTCACCGCTCCGAACCCCGGCGCCGACGAAGACCTCGCGCTCCTCGCCGAGCTGGGCCTGCGCCCGCAGGCGCCCTACGCCGATCAGCCCCGTCCCTCAGAAACCGCCGCCCCGCAGCCCGCCTTCGCATGAAAATCTCCATCGGTTCCGACCACGCCGGATTCGCCTACAAGCAGCTCATCATTGAGCACCTGCGCGGGAAGGGGCACGAAGTCCTCGACTGCGGCACGCACTCCGCCGAGGCCACCGACTATCCGCTCTTCATCATCCCGGCGGCCGAGGCGGTCACGAAGGGGGAGGCCGAGCGCGGCATCGTGCTGGGCGGTTCGGGCAACGGCGAGGCCATCGCCGCAAACAAGGTCCACGGCGTGCGCTGCGGCCTGGTCTGGTGCAACCAGACGGCCGAACTCTGCCGCCGCCACAACGATGCGAATGTGATCTCCATCGGCGAGCGGATGACGTCCATCGAGATCGCGATCGAGCTGGTGGACATCTTCCTTGCGACGCCTTTCGAGGGCGGACGGCACCAGCATCGCATCGACGAACTCAGCCACTACGAACAGACCGGCGAGTTGCGGAAGGAGTAGCGCCGCCGCCGCGCGCGAAAATTCAGACCGCGTAGGAACCCTCGACGCGCTCCGCGACGTCCTTGTAGCCGTAATCGACTTCGTAGATCTGCTTCATGGCCGCGATGGACTTCTCCTTGTCGCCCATCTTTTCGTAAACCAGGCCCAGGTTATAGACGATGTCCTTCTTGACGTTGTCCATCGTGAGGAGTTCGCTGGAGGCGTCTTCGAGCGTCTTCGCGGCGAGGTCGAGCATGTTGCGCTCGACAAAGCATTTGCCGAGCAGGTTCATCGCCCGCAGGCGGACGTTCGGGTTCTGCCGCGCTTTTTGCAGCTCGGGGATGGCATCCTTGAATTCGCCGAGACGCACGAGAATGTCGCCGAGTTCGAAGCGGAGCATGAGGTCGGTCGGGTTTCGCTCGATGCGGGACTTCGCGTCCTGGAGCTCGAGGCCGGCGCGGTCGCGCCTGATGGCGTCGAGCTGCTCGCGGTATTGCGCGGTTTCCGGCGCGGCGGGATCGGCGGCGGCGAGGTAGGTCTCATATTGCTCGATGCTGGCGTCGTATTGCTTCACGCGCAGGTCGGTGGCCTTTCGCACGAGCGCGCTGTCGGTATTGCCCGTGAGGCCGGCCGCGTAGGTGAACCATTGCACGGCCTTCTCGAGATCCTCCTTTTGCTCGTAGAGTTCGGCGATCTTGCGCGCGACCTCGACGTTCTGCGGGTTCTCCTCGTATTTCGGACCGAGTTCAGCGAGCTGCTGGTCGATCATCTCGACGCTGCGCACGACGCGGCCCTGCTGCTCGAGCGAGACGGCTCCCTCCTTGTCGCGCATGAGGTCGCGGTAGGTGGAGCCCTCCTTTTCCCAGCCGCCCCGCTTCATCGAGGCGCGGGCGGCGGCATCCTTGCCGGACTTGATCGCGAGGAGGTCCGTGGGGTTGATCTCGGTGATGCGGGTGTAAACTTCGACCGCCTTGTCCGCGACCTCCTGCGCGACGTAATGCTTCGCGAGCTCGTGCAGCATTTTCGTATCGCGCGGCGCGCCCTGGACGATGGTCTCGAGCGCGAAGGTCGCCGTCTCCGGCATGTTCGCGGCCATCGCCGCGTCGCGCAGCATGAGATTCGCGGCCGGGCTGTGCGGCTCGCTTTCGAGCAGTTTCTCGATCTCGACGATCGCGCCCAGCGCGTCCTTTTTGATCATGCCCGAGATTTTCATGCTCGAGAAGGAAGCGCCGGACAGCAGGCTCTTCTTGCCGGCGGCGGCGGCCTTGCTGACCTCGGCCTTGCGCAAGATCTGCCTGCCGGCGAGGAACTCGGGCTCCTGTTTGAGCACGCCCTGCAGGAGTTGGATCACGTAGCCGTAGTTCTTGAGCTGCAGCGCGCTCAGCGCCTTCAGCCAGGTCGCGCGGTGGGATTCGGGGAGATCTTTTTCGGTCTTAACAGCCATAGGACGGAGCGACCTAATGTGCGGGAGGCCGGCCCGCTTGGAAAGTCGTTTTCATTCGCCGTGAAAATTAAAATTACAGCCCGGTCGCGCCGCGAATCCAGCCGGCCATGGCTTGAAGCTCCTCGCCGGCCTTGCGCGGATAATCCGCCGGCCCCCGATCATAGAGCACAACGAACGCCAACGTCGCCGCCGCGAACAACAGAGCCCGATAAATCAGCATGATCATGTTACGATACCTCGAGTGTGGTGTGGATTGAGAAGCCCGCGCTCAATGTCCCCAGCGGCGCGATGGCCTGGATGCCGTCCTTCCGCTCGAACGGTTTCTGCGGCTTGCTGTCGGGCAGGCCCCAGCACGGCTCGATGCAGATGAACGCTCCCTCGCTCCAAAGCGTGCAATAGGGAACTTCCGAAAAATCGAGCGCGACCGATTTTCCCGCCGCCGCGTCGCTCAGGACGAACCGCCGGTCCGGCACCCGCGACAGCTCGAGCAGATACGAGCCGGGCAGCGCCGACTTGTCGAAAGGCATCGGCCCGCCAGGATGCTCCACGGCTTCCACCTGTCCATCGAGGAAGTTTCCCGGGGCGAGGTGCCGGAGATACGTCCCCGCGGGCAGCAACACCCCGGCTCCTTCGACCGACGACACCGCGAAGCCGGGATGCAGGCCGAAACTCACGTGAGCC
The DNA here is from genome assembly GCA_028713285.1 of Terrimicrobiaceae bacterium. Taxonomy (GTDB): domain Bacteria; phylum Verrucomicrobiota; class Verrucomicrobiia; order Chthoniobacterales; family JAATET01; genus JAATET01. The sequence continues at coordinate 7,805 of JAQTOP010000053.1, read as the reverse complement.
TCCAGCTCCGGCTCCTCATTCGCGAAGACGAATTCCACGCGCACGCCGTCGGGTAGCAGCCTGTAGGCGAGGTTCAGGGACACCCGCAGCGGATAGGCGCCCGCCGGAATCCGGTCCGCAGGCACGCGATACGTGAGCGCCCGCAGATTCGGATCGAACGTCGGCGGCTCGAAGTCGAAGTGGCGCAGGAAGCCGTGATTCCCGCCGAGGATTTCCACGCCGCGATACAGCGAGCGTTCACCCACGAGCCGGTGCAGAAAGTATCCCATCACCGTTGCGTGGTTCGCCCAGCCCTGTGCGGGCGGGCCGGTTTCGTTGTCGCGGTAGAGAAATCCCCGCCACACCCCGGCGGTGTCGAGCCGGGCCACGCTAACGAGTTCCGCCCCGTGCCGCTGCAGTCGCGCCCGCGCGCCGGACGATTCGTCCTCGATGACGTCGTAGATGCCATACTCATCGGCCTCGACTCGATAGATGCAGCTCATGGGTCCCGTTGGAGCTAGCAGAAATTCCCGTCCGGACACGAGTGGTTTCGAGCGCGCCGGGCCGGGGAGCGTGTTACAAAATCGCGATCGTGAAATCCCGGCCCGCCGCATTGCAGGAGCGCATGGACTGCCTCGGCCTCCGCGACGCCGACCTGCGCATCGCGTGCTGCCGCGCGGAGTTTGCAAGAGAGCGACACCGTTACTGCGAGACCTTTCCGCGCATTCTCTTCGTTTCGCCCCGGCGGCGTTTGGATTCCACCAGCTTTCGCTTCGTGCCGCGGGAGCGCTTGGCGCGCTGGCGTCGGGCCTTCGAAAGTTCGGCGAGCTGGGACTGGCGGTGGAGTCCCTCCCTTCGCTCAAATTCATCGAGCAGACGTTCCATGGCCAGTTTTCGGTTGGCGAACTGCGATCGGGAATCACTCGCCACCACGCGCAAACCGCTGGGTCTGTGCAACAGGGTAACGGCTGTCGAAACTTTATTTACGTTCTGACCGCCTGGCCCTGATGAACGCGCAAAGGTCTCGACGAGATCCTCCGGGCGAATGCCAAGTTGAACCATGCGCTCGTCAAACATGCATTGAGTTTCATGGGACGCTTGCTGTTTCACAAGACTGTGATTGAGGGCGGACCGGCTGCGGCTCAGCCCCATTTTCCTCGTCAAAACATCTTGAATTCGACACCGTAACAGGTTTGTGCCTCCACCTGGATACGCTTTCACGTCATCAACCAACGCCGCCCTTTCCGAGGTCAACGGTATTTCCGTTGTCACATTCAAGGCTGGAGTCATGGGGAAGAACGAGCGCGTCCTCGTTCTCTGCCCAAAAAACTGCGCGACAACTGGACGGTTTACAAAGCCAACAGCCTCCTCAATCCCTTCGTCGCGGACCGCTTCCGTTACGATGTCGTTTCCCACACCGACCTCAGCCGCGAGACCGGCTACTCGGGCGACATCAATCTCGCGACGTTGAACTGGGGCAACTACGACCTCATCGTCATCGACGAGTCGCACAACTTTCGGAACAACGCGCCCGGCAAGAAGGACGAGGATGGGAATATCACCCGCAGGAGCCGCTACCAGCGCCTCATGGACGACATCATCAAATCCGGCGTCCGCACGAAAGTCCTCCTTCTCTCCGCCACCCCGGTCAACAACGCAACCAGCTCTACTTCCTCACCGAGAACTGCTCGTCGAATAAGAAGCTGCCTCCGGGAGATTTCTCCACGCTCGCGGAAAACCTCCGTGCCGCGAAGAACAAGCTGCTGGAGAAGATTCCAACCCAACTCTACGACCGCGTCCGCAATGGCACTCCCATGCCTCATCGGGAGCACCTCATTCCCGCCAACGATAATGACATCGACACGCTATCCGGCCTCGACCCCGCCGACCGAGGCAAGCTCAAGAGTCAGCGAAAGCACCTCCGCTCCCTGCTCAAAGACGAAAACTGGAAGGTGATGAAAACGTCAAACTGATTGACGAAATCCTCAACACGACCGAGCGCGTCCTCAACCCAGCCGCCCACGCGGGGATTCGCCGCTCTATGAGCACGAAGTCCAAAAAGCACTCGAACTCATCGCCAGATTACAAAATTGCATCCCATACCTATGATTACCCCCGCCCACTTTGCCGTTGATTTTTGGCTCGCAACCACCCTCGGTAAAAACTACTCATCCAGCGAGCGCGCCTTGCGGGAACTGATTGACAACGCGTGGGACGCCGAAGCCAAGATCGTGCGAATCACGCTTCCGTCAGCCACGACGGAAGAACCCATCGTCATTGCCGACGATGGCAATGAAATGCTCGAGGGCAAGCGTCGGCGGGGGGAGAAGAAGAAACTCCGGAAAAAGGTCGATTGACCCCTCGTCGCGCAACGCCGCCACGATTCCACTTCCTGCCTTCCCGCTTTCCTTATTCAATTTTCGGCCATGGACGTCCTCAGCCTCGATCTCCCCGGGATTCCGAAGTTGCGCAGCGGCAAGGTGCGCGAGGTATTCGATCTCGGGGATTCTTTGCTTCTTGTCGCGACCGACCGTATCTCGGCCTTCGACTGCGTGCTGCCCAATGCGATCCCGCGGAAGGGCGAGGTGCTCACCCGCACATCCCAATTCTGGTTCGAGAAACTCGACTTCATTCCGAATCACTGCGTCGATCACCCGTTCGGCTGGCTGCCCGAGCGGCTCAAGCCTTACGCGGAGCAGCTCGCGGGCCGCTCAATGGTCGTGCGGAAGGCCAGTCCGCTTCCGGTCGAGTGCGTGGTGCGCGGCTACCTCGCCGGCTCGGGTTGGAAGGATTACGAGGCCGCCGGAGCGATCTGCGGGCAGTCTTTGCCGCCCGGTCTGCGATTGGCCGAGAGGCTCCCGGAGCCGATTTTTACGCCGTCGTCCAAGGCGCAGACCGGTCACGATGAAAACATTTCGTGGAACGACTGCCGCCGCATGCTGGGCGACGAAGTCGCACTGCGGGTGCGCGATTGGAGCATCGACCTCTACGAGCACGGCCGGGCCTTCGCGGCCGGGCGCGGCATCATTATCGCGGATACGAAGTTTGAATTTGGCATGATCGGTGACGAACTCGTACTCATCGACGAATGCCTCACGCCCGACTCGTCGCGATTCTGGCCGGCGGACCAATACGCGGTCGGCTCGAACCCTCCGAGCTTCGACAAACAATTCGTGCGCGACTACCTCGAATCCACCCGGTGGAGCAAGCAGCCGCCCGCGCCCGCGTTGCCGCCGGATGTGGTCGCGAAGACCTCCGAGAAATACATCGAGGCCTACACGCGGCTCACCGGGCTGAAGCTGCGGTGACTGGCAATGAATGAGCCGGACTCCGAACCGCCGCCCGCCGCCAGCCGCGAGGCGCAGGTGTTTATCGACGACTTCATCCTCTTCCTCGCGACCGAGCGGGGCCTTTCCACCAACTACCAACTCTCGACCCGCCGGTCGCTCGAGACCTTTGCCACGTGGCTGGCCGCGCAGTCGGTCGGCGATCTTGCCGGCGTCGAAGCCGGGCACCTGAGCGAATATCTCGCGCACCGCAAGCGCGCGGGGCTCGCCGCCGCTTCGATCAAGGCCGAGGCGGTCGCGCTCCGGATTTTTTTCCGCTTTCTCGTCGCGCGAAAATCTCTCTCCCGCGATCCGGGTGAGTTCATCGCGATCCCGCGCATCGAGCGCTACCTCCCGGACACGCTCAACGTTCCCGACGTCGAGCGCCTGCTTGCCGCCATCGGCGATGCCGATCCGCTCGCGCTGCGCAACCGCGCGATCTTCGAGCTGCTCTACGCCTCGGGCCTGCGCATTTCCGAGCTGTGCGACGCGCGGTTGGAGAACATCGACCTCGACGCAGGTTGGATTCGCGTGACGGGCAAGGGCAACAAGACGCGCATCGTGCCGGTCGGCGCGAAGGCGCGCGAGGCGATCTCCCGCTATCTGGCGAACGAACGGCCGGCGCTCGTCGGGCCGCGCACCGGCGCGGAGATTTTTATTTCCAACAACGGCCGCAAATTCACCCGCGCCCGCGTCTGGCAGCTCATCAAGGAGTACGCCGATCTCGCCGGACTCACGGCGAACGTCTATCCGCATCTCCTGCGCCACTCCTTCGCAACGCACCTTCTCTCGAACGGCGCCGACCTGCGCGTGATCCAGGAACTGCTCGGCCACGCCGACATCTCGACCACGGAAATTTACACCCATGTGGACCAGCGCCGCCTCAAGGCCGTCCACAAAAAATTCCACCCGCGCGCTTGAGTCGGCGCCGCTTCAGCCCGCAAGCAGTTCCTCGATCATGGCCCGCCGGCGCGCATGCTCTTCGTCGCTGATCACCGAGACGAGCGCGCTGCCGTCGAATGCCGGCATCTCCACCCACGAGCGGCAGCCTCCGAATTTCTTCTCCATGCGCAGGCGTTGCGGAGGGTCGAGCCGGAAGACGCGCACGAAGGCGACATGAATGCCCGGTGTCGCGTCGTAGTGGAAGCGCTCCTCGACGATGGAATCCCGCCACACATGGAGGTCGCGCAAACGGCCGACCACGGCGAGGTCGGTGACGAGCCGCGTCCATTCGACCGTCGCCGCGTAGGCGATCTCGATTTCCTCGTTGAGGGCCTGGGGCACCGGGGTGTCGGGCGGCAGCGTGGTGCGCTCGAGCTGCTCGTGAAACCACGTGGGGAAAAGAAAAAACTCCTCGTGCTGGAACGCGAATCCCGCCCGGCCTTCGGCGATGCCTCCCTTGCGCAGGATCAGGCTCTGCCGTCCGCTGCCCAGCGCTTCGCAAACGAGCGCCCATTCCTTGAATGCCACAATCATGCCGCGGGGAGAAATTTAATTGGAGCAATCGCCCCCGCAAAGCGAAGAATGCCGGCATGCTCCAGCGGTTCGATCTTCACATGCATTCGTTCTTCTCGGCGGATGCCTCCAGCTCGCCCGAGGCGCTCGTCGCCGCCGCGCGCCAAAAGGGCCTGGCCGGCATCGCGATCACCGACCACAATTCCTGCGAGTCCGCGGCCTACTGCCTGGAGCACGGCCTGAGCAACGCCGACGGCATGCCGGTGGACGGCTTTCTGGTCGTGCCCGGCGTCGAGGTCTCCACGGCGGACGGCCACCTGCTGTGCATCGGCACGACGCTGCCCGACATGATCGGCATGCCGGCCGTCGAGGTCGAGGCGGCGATCCACGAGCGCGGCGGCGTGGCCATCCCCGCGCACCCGTTCGACAAATGGCGCGCCGGCATCCGCGAGGAAATCCTGGATCTCATGAGCACGCCGGTAATCGAGGGATTCAATGCCGCGGTGACCACCCGCAGCTTCAACGATCAGGCCCGCGCCTATGCCGAGGCACACGGTCGAGTGATGACCGCCGGCAGCGACGCGCACCACGCCAGCGCGGTCGGCACGGCCAGCACCGGTTACGAGCTGGACGAGTTTTCCGTTGCCGGCCTGCTGCGCGCAATCGTGCGCGGCGGCGACCTCGATGAGACCTACCTCAGCCGCGTCGAGGGATTCAAAAAGCATTTCGGCAACTGGTTTCGCGTTTTCAATCGCGACCCTCGCAAGCCGAAGTGAGTCTCACGCGGAGCCGCCAGGCCGCGAAGAATGCCTAGGAAATCCCCGCGTCTTCGCGTCTTCGCGTGAGGAGCATCCGCTTCGTGCGCCCGCCGATGCCGGTGAAAATGTGCCACGCGATGGTGCCGGCCCAGCCTGCAAGCTCCGCCGCGAGGATCGTTGCGCCGCCCTGCGAACCGAGCAGCACGGCCTCGTCGCCGATCTTCACGTTCGGCGCCCCGCTCACATCGACGAGGATTTGATCCATCGTCACGCGCCCGAGCAGCGCGCATAAGCGGCCGGCGATCAACACGCTCGCGCCGCGATTCGATGCCTGGCGCGGGTAGCCATCCGCGTAGCCGACTGCGAGCGTTGCGACCCGCATCGATCGCGGCGTGATGAATGTGCGTCCGTAACTGATGCCTCGGCCCGCGGGCACGTCGCGCACCAGCAGCACACGCGTCTTCCACGCGAGCGCGGGCCTGAGCCGCGGCTGGAAACTCGCGATGGACGCGCTGCCGTAGAGCATGAGCCCGGCGCGCACGAGATCGAACGCATACTCCGGATAGCCGCAAATCCCGGCGCTGTTGAGCGCGTGATACTTGACGCCCGGCGCGACCGTGCGAATGCGAGCGATGAATTCCGAGAATTCGCCGAGTTGTGAGCGGGTGAAGGCCTCGTCTTCATCCGGCACCGGCAAATGCGTCGCCACACTGTGAAGGGCGACGCCGGAAAGTTTCACGATGGCCTCGACTTCCGCCAGCGCCTGCGGCCGCCAGACGCCGATGCGGCCCATGCCCGTATCGACTTTCAGCGAAACCCGGCCCCCCGCAAAATGCCGGGCCTCGTCCGCGCTGGATACCGTCGCGATGCAGCGGCTCTCGACCGCCGCCGCCCGTTCCGCCGGCAGGCAGGGGCTCAGCAGCAGCACGTCCTTTTCCGGCGCAAGCGCGCGCACGACGGCGGCCTCCTCGACATTCGCGACGGCGAAAAGCGCGGCGAGCTCGCGCAGCGCGGGAACGGCCATGTCCACGCCGTGGCCGTAGGCATCGGCCTTCACGACGGCGATCAGTTCCGTTCCCGACAGGCGGCGGGCGGCTTCAACATTGTGCCGGAACGCCGCGGGATCGACCTCGGCCCAGACGCGGGTGGTATCGAGCACGTCCATCGACAACGGATTAGTCGATGCGCGACTTGTGCTGCAAGCTGGTCATGGAACGGGCAAGGCTAGCTGGCCAATGGTCGGCATCAAGCTCCCTGCTCTGCCGTGAGCGCGCGCAGTTCTGGCGCGCGCGGCGAGCAGACGGCATAAAACCAATCACGGTCGGTACGGTGGAGGTCGATGTAACCGAGAAGCTGCAGGGTGCCCAGCAGGCGATGCAGCCGAGCGGAATCGGGCTCGACCAGCGTGAGCGCGCTGAGCCGCGCCTGGCCGGTGTCGTGAATTGTCACAAGCAGCTCCCAGGCGCGATCGAGGTCCGCGTCATCCAGCCGCCGGATCGCGGCGAAATTTCCCCAGATCGAAAAGGTCAGACGCGCCGGAAGCAGCAGGAAATCGCCGAACAGGTGCCAGCCGATGATCGGCCGATCCGGCGGCGAGGCGAAGCGGTGGCGGATGGCATCGACGATGCCCCAGACCAGCAGCGCACCGGCGAGCGCAAAGGCCGTGCCGGGAATCCATGCCGGAATTTCCGGGTCGAAGTCGCCGCGCGCCGAGGTCACGAGCCCAAGCAGGATGAGCACATAGAAGAAATACGCCAGATTCCACGCGAGGATGGCGGCAACCAGCGAGAGGATCGCGATGGCGGCGGCATGCAGATTGTGAGCCCGGAGTTCCGAGCGGAACGCCCGCGGCGCGGCATTCATTCCACGGCCGGACGATAGCCGGCGGGGTCGATCTCGATGGCGCCGAATCCGGCGGCGCGCAGGCCGCGAGTGAGGCGACCGCCGACGTCGTCGAGGCGGGGCATTTCCGCCGGCGCGATCTGCACACGCGCGGCGGGCGGGACGCCGGCGAGATAGCGCACGCGGAAAATACGAAATCCGAGCGAGCGAACGAAGGCCTCGCCGCGTTCCACGAGCGCCAGCGCGTCGCGCGTGACCGGGGTGCCGTGCGGGATGCGCGAGCTCAGGCACGGCTGCGCGGGCGCATCGGCGACGGGCAGGCCCAGCTCGCGGGCGAGCCGGCGCACATCCGCCTTCGCGAGGCCGGCCTGCTTGAGCGGCGCGAGGACCGAGAACTCCGCGGCGGCCTGCGAACCGGGTCGCAGGTGCGCGGGGTCGTCGGCGT
>JAQTOP010000052.1 GCA_028713285.1 Terrimicrobiaceae bacterium | reverse complement strand
CAGGTCAAGGACTTCACTCCCTCCGCCTGGGCCGCTGCTCGCCGCCCGGTTCCCCTCATCCAAGCCGCCTGAGTCATAGATGTCATAACCTTCGGTTATGACATCTATGACTCGTCAAGTGGTCCTTTCGCGTGACGCTTACGATGGATGTGAACGCAACATGGTTGATCCTGCCGGCCGTCGATAGGACCTTCCCGACGGAATCCATCTTTGCGCTTTGTCCACTCGCAAAGTCGCCAGAGCCGTTGGAGCCAAAAATCCTTTTGTAGTTGAGAATTGCGCCAGGACTCCCCGTTAGCAATTGCACACGGACGGCGCCATTGCCCTCCCCCTCACAGATAAGGTGCAATCCTCCGGCGCCCGCACAAATTTCGAGGGCGGGTCAGATGGAATGCCTTTGCCACGTAAGTGAACGAACTGCAATCTGAGGCTATGCTGTTCCGAGGGGGGATCTCTACTGAATCCATTCCTTTTGTTTTATCGACGCAATTTCGATTGATTCGGGGGTGGGGAATGAATCCTATCCAATAATAGCACGACCTCATTTCAGGGCACCTGCAGTCCGTAATTCGACCTAATAAAGGTGATGTCCGCGGCATTCACGGCGCCGTCCGCATTCAAATCAGCCGCCGGGTCAAATCCCACCTGTCCCGAACTCTTTCCGTAGCTATTGCGCACTCCGGTCAGGTCTGCTGCGTTAACCGCTCCATCCCCATTGACATCGCCCTGCAGGACGCGCATTTTGACCGCCGTGCTCGTCAGAAGGCCACCGGCGGAACCCGTTACATTGCTGGCAGTTACGGTTAGCGCTTGCGGATTTGTCACGCCACTTAGCGTCAAAGTCATCGTCGCCCCATTGATCGCTGTTCCGCTTACAGCTCCCGCTCCTCCCGTCACTGCCGCGTTGCCCGATGCGATATTCTGGTCGAATGTAAGGATCAGTTGATATCCATTCACCATGGGTCCATAGCGGCACTCCACGGCCGCCGCTCCTGTCAAAGGAAGAGGAATGTCGTAATTGACACCACCCTGATTCTTGCGGGAAACCGCGGAAATAAGGACGGGTGCCTGAGACATCCCGGTAAACGCTCCCGGATCGGCGCTAAAAAGACGCACCAGGTCGTAATCGACATTATTGCTAAAGGACGATGTTGCGGCACGCACAGCCATTGTCCAGGCACCGCTGGCGAACGCGTTCGCCGGATTGACGAGAGAGGCTTTAACGTAGAATGCCATAATTCCAATCAAATTTCCCTGACCCACCGTGCTGGAGGACGTATCAATTGGCCCGCTTCCCGACACGGCAAACAATTTACCGGTTACCTTCCCCGTCGAGTCCGTGCTTAGGGCAAAGGCGACGTGGCTGACCGCTCCCGGAGTCAGAGTAAATGCGCTCGTCACGATCGACGTATTTGTATTGTAATTAACGCCATCGGAACTAAATGCGTTCACGCCGCTTTGGGACGATAACTGAAACTGCAGGGTGGATCCAGTGCCCGTTAAGATGATTCGCAGGCCTGAGTTGGAACGGTTGTCGACATCAACCGGACGAAACCAGAGTTGGTCTCCAGCGGGAATGGTATTCGGACGAACGAGGATATCGAACCCCCCGTTGATATTGACGTTATTTCCAGCATTGACGGTCCCCTGCGCCATGGCCTCCCAGGAATTGGATATCGTGGCTGGTGCGAATGTCGCAGGGTACTGAGCCGTTGCAGCATTTGATATGGTCGCGCTCAAGTAATTTCCTGATCCCATTGGCGATCCGCCGGAAATCGAAGTCGTGAGGACGGCGCTGGAGTTCGGGTTCAGCAGCATGGATCCCCCGGTGGCAGAAATTTGATCGTTGAAATCCTCCTGGAAAATAGCCTGCCCCGTCCCCACGGGACCTACCGCTCCGCTCGTTCCGACCGCCGCGAGCTGGGCGCTGAAGTCCTGGAATCCACGCGCGAGCGCCGGGCTGCCGGGCTGGAGGGCAAAGTTCCCATGCGCGGGGTCAACGAAAAGAGGGTTCTCATTGAAGCCGGAGTTTTGATCATGACTGGGGCCGACAGCTCTCCATTGCGCAATGGTCGATGTCGGGGAAAAATTGGTGATCGTCGCGCCGATTTGGTAATAGGTATTGTAATCGAATGTCTCATCGGTCGTGGACGCAGTATAACTCGTCTCCGGCGCCTCGGCCGTTGCGGTGCCGTTTCCCCACATCAGGATATTATGGTGGAAGTCATAGCTCTTAACCCCAATGATCGACTGGTAATGCAGCATCGGCCAGTGCCCTTGATTTCCGTAAGCGCCGCTCGAAACTCCGAAGATATTGTAATAAATATTATTGTACTCGGACATCCAGTTGTTGTCATTGGCGTGACGGATGCGATTACGGCATCCATAGGCGAGATTATACCTTAGAATCGCACCGCCGGTCCCGTTGTCCGTATATATCAACGAGACCTGGGTGCCACCCGCGGCGCCCAGCCGCGAAGGAAACGCAGACGAATAGACATCGTGAACCTTGTTATACTCGACGATCGTTCCCTGCAATGGGCCGATAATATAAAGTCCGCCATAGTCCTCCCGGAAATTACTGTCGGGGCTTGTCGGAGAATTGATATCGTGGATATGGTTGTAGGCCACATAGTCGTTGGACACGGGATAGATCGGATCGATTCCAGCGGGCTCTCCATTGGGCCCAGGGCCTGTCGTTGTCCCTGCATCGCCCGCCCCCAGCAGCATCGCCCAGTTGGTGCCAAAGTAGGCTTCGTTATGAACTATCTGGTTGTTCGCGCCGCGCCCGATGAAGATTCCCGGCATTTGTTGATAGAATTTGCAAAAATCGTGAACGGTATTATTGAAGAAATTCGTATTACCCACAGGATCGCCCAATGAGTTGGCAGGGCTTTGGGGATCCTGATTGGGCTGTCCATCGGCCCGGTCATCCTGAACCGAACCAATATTCCTTCGATCTCTACAGGCCCCGAGGCCGGCGCCGCCGAGATCGAAGAAAAGGCAATTCTGAACCGTGTTATGATTTGATCCTGGACCGAAGATCACTCCAGATCCGCCGAGATGCGAAAACGTACAGTGATCGACGAGGATATTCGCGGCGCCAATAGCTTCGATTGCCGGATACGAATCGGTGAATGTTCCGCCACCGCAATCAATCACTCCCTTCACGAGGGCGGTGGAATTGGTATGCGAGAATGTTAGATTCTTGAAGGTCAAATTGCCAACCAATCCCGAGATTGCCGTATAGCGGGATGCATTTGAAATAAGGATCATCTTTTCGCCAAGCACGGGGGCGATGACGGTCGAATTGGCGGGCGTCTCTCCCGGCCGGGGCACATAGGTTAGCAATCCGGTGGAGCGGTTGAGATACATTTCGCCGACCTGGCCATTTGTTCCCAGATCCTCAAAGACATTGTGCCTGCGCCAGGGATTGTTGGCGGGCATGAGGTTCTTCATGAGGTGGGAATTCAATGTGGCGACGGTGCCGGAGATGAACGCCAGCGGGATCAGGTCCGAGCCGGGCCCGATTTCGATCCTAATATCGGTGTAATTGGTCCAGGCAGGATTCAATTCGCCGGCGTTAAACGAAAATCGATCCGTGTTTGTAGGCGAAACACCGTCGGCCGCGGTATATCCCGGAAGGGCATTGGATCTGGCGAATGTTTCATACCGATTGCCGGCTTGTGATGCTTCGACAGGCTCCGGTGTGCCAAAGCCCCCGCCGGTGTATCCGCTCACCAATTTCGACTGCGCAACCGCCGGCCCTGATCTGAACCAGTCGTTCTTCGGAACGGGACGAATCGGCCATCTGACGCAATTTTCGTTGACCCAGATTTGCCCAAAGCGCCAGCCCGAGTTCCAAAGACTGGGATATGCTGTAGCGACATTCAACCGCCAAAGTCCGTCACCTCCCACCGCAAAGCCGGTGAGGATCTGTCCGCCGCTGATCGTAGCAGATTCGCCTGGATATGCGGTGTAAATGACCGTATGGCCGGAACCTGCGGTATCAGTGGTGGAGAAGGCTTCGATGGCGGTCTGAAAATAGGTGCCGCCGCGGAACATGACGACCCAGTCTCGAGATTTGCCACCAGGACCGGCAAGGTCCGCCGCGATAAGAAGGCGAGCCTTGTGCAAGGTCGCAACGGGCGCCGCTAGAGTCCCAGGGTTCGAGTCACTTCCAGTCGTCGATACATAAACGTCAGCCGCATACGTTGCGGGAACAGCGGCCCAGAGCATCGCCAGGCACACGAACAGGGAATGAGTTTTCGGGTATGCGGCGGGGAATTCCATTGGGGGGAAGGAATCGAGTTACGTTTCAATTAACAGAAATCGACCGGCATTGAAACTACTTTTTCTTTTCACGGAAGTGGCGTCTTGCGGCGCCGGACCCGGCCTGTGGGCGGGAACGGGCCGCAAAGTCCTGCCGTAATTATACATGACATATATTGTATGATGCTATATGTTATTCCTTGAAATGAAGCGACTTCGATGTCTGTGGACAAGTTCTGAACAATTTCGTTCCAATCGGGCGTATGGTCCCGCTGCGCGAACTTTACTCACAACCGGGCATAGTCCCCGAGCTGCAATGAAGCGACTTCGATGTCTGTGGACAAGTTCTGAACAATTTCGTTCCAATCGGGCGTATGGTCCCGCTGCGCGAACTTTACTCACAACCGGGCATAGTCCCCGAGCTGCTGTAAGATTCCCGCTGCTCGCGCGCTCCAGCGAAGGTCCCCCTACTCGTTCGACGATCGCAAATCGCCGTAGCGCTCAATAAGATTGTGATAAAAGAGTCCGGATGGCTCGATTGTGCGGTCTCCGGTGTGCGGATTCATGATCGCGAGGCCGAAATTCGCGTTGTAGCCTTCGTGCCATTCGTAATTGTCCACGAGCGTCCAGGCGAAATAACCGCGGACGTCCGCACCGTCGGCCATCGCCCGGCGCATTTGGATCACGTGGTCGCGCAGGTATTTGATCTTTTTCTGCTCGTTCAGAGTGCCAATGCCGTTCTCGGAAATGACAATCGGCTTCCAGTAGCGCCGACGCACGTCCATGATGAGGTTATAGAACGATTCTGGATCGATGACCCATCCCATTTGCGTGTAATTCGACGCCTTTTCGCCGCGACCCGCGTAGAAGAAATCCGCGATGGTCGCATTCTGGCTGTAATAATAGTTAATGCCGATGACGTCGCACACGTCATAAATACCGTCGAGATGATCGTAGCAGACGCGGCGCATCGCGTTATACACCATCGCCGTCGGATCCCAGAGGTAGTTGCGCTTCCAATAGGGCAAGGCCTGCACGCTCATCACCAGGGCATCCGGCCGCTGCTGCTTAATAATAGCCGCCGCCTCCCGGAACTGCGCGATGCACGCTCGCATCGCCCGTTTGTAAGCGAAGGTATTGAGCAACTCCGAAGGCGGCCAATGATCCCCGAGATAAGAAAGCGGCAACATGCCATTCGGCTCGTTCTGCGGCGCATAGATACGTACGCAGGGCTTTAGCTCAGCGACCATCCGCGCGACGTAGGCGCGCCAATGCGCATCGGTATCCGGATGCAGCCAATGCGAGCGGCCCTTGTTTTTCAGATCCGTGAGCCAGTCGGGAAATGTAAAGTGCCACAGGCACGCAATCGGCTCGATTCCGGCGGCACGCACTTTTCGAGCAACGGTCACGTAATGCCGGATCGCCTCTTCGTTGTAAACGCCCGGTTGGGGCTCGATCCGCGCCCATTCGATTCCGAAGCGATAGTGATTCACCCCGAGCTGCCGAAGCAGCGCGAGATCCTTGTCGAATTGTGTGTAGGAATACGTCCCCTCGCCGCGCTCCGGTGCCGATCCCTTCTCGACGTAAAGATCCCAGTCCGTCTTGAAATACCGCGGGTCGCCCGGCGGGTAGCCCTTGTCTTCGGTCTGGTAGCCGCTGGTGGAAACTCCCCACCAGAAGGGTCCCGTCTCGACGGCAGCATTCTTCGCAGCTTGCGCCTTCGTTACGTGGGGAGGCCACGGTGACGTGATGCAGCCCGCGAGCAGGGCGCAAATCCCGGCACCCAGCCCAAACTTAGACCAAAATTTCGACCCCGGCTGCTTTGGAGTAAGTAGGTGGCTCCTCATCGATGCAACGCATACCCACTGACGGCGGCAAGCGCAAACGGTCCTTTCTCCTCCATTCCGCGATTCACAAGTGGGGCGCATCCCCGGGCCCCACATCGCGCTTGCATCCCGGAGCCTGCAATCCCCCTTGCAACATGTCCGGTTGCAGCTTATGCGATCACCTCATGCTCCTTGTGCGTATTGCGATCCCGGCCCTCGTCGCCGCATGGATCTTCCCGCTCTCCCTGGCAGCCGCACCCGACATCTCGAGGCTGCCACCGCCGGACGCGCGAACCGGGCTCACTTACGCCGCGGACATCCGGCCGATCTTCGAAGTGAATTGCTTCCGTTGCCATGGGAGCGACCGGCAAAAAGCCAGCCTGCGCCTCGACAGTCTCGCGGCCGTGCTCAAAGGCAGTGAGGATGGCAGGGTCGTCCTCCCGGCCGACAGCGCAAAAAGCCCGCTCGTTCTGGCCGTTGCGCGCCTCGACGAGGACACCGCCATGCCACCGATACACCGGCATTCGGGCGGTGGAAGCGCCCCTGGCGGCCCAGCTCCGACCGGTAAATTTCCCGCTCCACGGCCCCTTACTCCCGGTCAGGTCGGCCTCATCCGAGCCTGGATCGACCAGGGCGCCAAATAATACACTGCGATTGGAAATCGACATTTTTCGACGATTTTCACGAGTCAATTCCATGATGCGTCCACATCGCCTCCTTGCAGCCTGCGCATTCGTCGTTCCGCTTGCGATGTCCGTGCGCGCAACGCATGCCATGGATGAGGTCATGCTCAAGAGCGGCACCCGCATCACGGGAAAAATCCTCGGCCAATCCAAGAGCCAGGTTTTCATGCGCGTCGGCGAGGGCCATGCCGTTTATTCCAAAAAGGCCATCCGCCGCATCTACGAAGACATCACCGACGAGGCGCCTGTCACGCGCGTCCTGCGGCGCGACGAACTCCCGCCGTGGTGGGTGCCTCTGTCCGATCTCTACCACGAGGATTGGGTGAACTCCCTCAAGACACTCCCTGCCGATCCCATCGGCGACGGTGAATTTCGCGACGTTCCCCGGCTCACCTTCCGCGCCAACGCCATTTACGAATTGAACATCTATGGCGACCCCGCCGACCCGGCCGCGATCGAGATCGGCTACTACGGCGACCGGTGGTTCCACAGCAAGGATGCCCAGAAGCGCTGCCGGCAATTCCTGGCCTCCTACCTCAGCGGCCTCAAGCAGTTCGAGGCGCTCTACCGCATGAGCGCATCCGGCGGCCAGCAGAACGTCTCCGGTCTCACGATCCAGATTACCCCGAATCACGCACCCGGCGCCCACGGCGGATGGTGGCTCGCCGCGTGGAATCCCGCGAAGCTCGCCGCGGCCCGCTGCAAGGACGAAGCCGAGTGCAAGCAAGCCAGCTCCCGGCATCTCGACCTCGTCACTAAATCCACCGACGGCGACCGCGAATGGACCAAATACTCGCTCAAGGACGCCGCCAAGCGCTACCTTCCTCTCGAACGCATGGAGGAGCGGTGAAAATCGAAATCGAACGCAATCTCGGCGAGCAGCCCCTCGCCTTCATCCTTCGCGACCGCGGGCTCAAGGCCCAGTCGCTGGTAGTTGCCTCGACCGAAGGCATCACCCACAAGATGGTCGCCCGCGCCGCAAAGGGCCGCCGCCTCACGCCGAACGTCCAGGGCAAAATCCTCCGCGCGCTCAACCTCGCCACCGGAGGGACTCACACGCTTCGCGACCTGTTTACGTATTGAAAGTCTCCGGCGATCAGCCCGCGATCTGCAGCGCCGGCGGCGCTTCTCCTGCGATCTCTTCGAGCCACGCCGCGTCGGGCATCGCATAGGGCCGAAAGGTTTCCAGCGTGCCTTCATGCTCATTGTAAAAGAGCGCGCGATGGAGGCCGAGTCCGCCGGCCTTGGGCGAATCGATCAGACTGGCGGAATCGTTGGCGCTCATCTGAAAGGCGACCCGCATCTCGAACTCGCTGAGCGCCTTCCGGTTCATGAAGCGGTTCACGCTGTTGAACGTATCGACCGACGCCAGGATATGGATGCCGTGGGCGCTTCCTTCGGCGATCACTTCCGCCAGTTGCGCGCCGGGCTTCGGGGCGGCATCACGATCGCTGGACGAGAAATCGAAGTCGTCCTCGTGGCGCAATTTCCGAAAACGCTGGAGCCCGTGGATGAATAGAAACGCGTCCTTCGCCGGCAGCTCGCCGTCCATGCGTTGCTTTAACTCGGTCGCGAGTTCTTCGAGGATTTCGGCGACATGCCGGCCGCTCCCCACGGTGACGTTGTGCGATGTGGCCTCGATCACCCGCTCGATAAAGTCGCAATTGGCGGAGCCGGGCGGTTCCTGATGCAGAAAGAAAAACCGCGCCGCGCCGCGCGGATACTGCGCCGCAAGGGCGAGCAGGGAATTCCCGAGCATCGCGAGCGCGGCTTCGTCGCGCTGGCCGACAATCAAGAGATTGTTCCCGCTCTGGCGGTGAAAAACGATTTCCGTCGGCCCCTTGATCGCATTCGGCGCGCCGAGCCACGCATGCGCGGCCAGCGGGAATTTCTGCGGCTCGCCGCGCAGCACTTTCGCCAGCAGCGCGTTTTCGCGGATGTTCGCGGGCGCATTGCCCTCGAAGACGATGGGCGCGGCATCCAGCTCCGGCTTCCGATTCGCAAGGCCCCGCACCTTGTCCAGCCAGGCGTCGCGCTCCTCGTCGGGCAGCCAGCAGACCTGGAACGGGCTGTTACCCTCGAACGCCCCCGCGGCATCGTTGTAGATGCCCTCGCCCGGTCGCGACAACAGGCGCGGGGCGGCATTGCCGTCGTCCATGATGAGATAGGCGTCCGCTTCGTTACACTGGAGCGCGATGCGAATGACCATCTGCCCGAGCGTGGCGCGAGCCAGCGAATAGGCGCCGCCAAGCGTCTGCGAGCCGAGGATGACGTGAATTCCAAACGCCCTGCCCTGCCGCACGATGCGGTCGAGCAGCACGGACGCGCTTTGCGAGATGGCGTCGTCCTCGACGAAGAATTCCTGAAATTCGTCGATGATGAGCAGACAGCGCGGCATCGGCTCCCGGCCTCCTTCGCGTTTGTAGCCCGCGACATCCTGCACGCCCAGCTTGCGGAAAAGATCGCCGCGCCGCCGCAGTTCCTCATCGATGCGCTGCAGCACGCTCAGCCCAAACTCGCGGTCGCTCTCGATCGCCACGACCTTCGCGTGCGGCAGGCGCTTCGTCGCATAGCACTTGAATTCGACGCCCTTCTTGAAGTCGATGAGGTAAAACTCCACCTGCTCCGGACTGCACGACAAGGCAAGATTCGTGATGATGACGTGAAGCAGCGTGGATTTGCCCGAGCCCGTCTTGCCCGCGATCAGCGCATGCTGCCGGGTGCCTTTGCCGATGGCGAGGATCTGATGCTTCGTCGCGCCGGCGCGGCCGATGGCCACCCGCAATTCATTCGTGGTGTCTCCTGTCCAGATCTCGGAATCGTTCGGTGCGATCTGGCGGAACGGCACCTGGATTTGATTCGAGTCGATGCTGCTCCGGCCAACCTTTTGGATGAACTCCAGCGCGAGTTCCGGCTCCGGCGCCGCATCGAGAAGGAGCCGGGCATCCGCCATCGATTGCGGGTGCTCGAGCGCGAGGCCATTCCTCCCGCCCTGGATGCAAATGCTGCTGCCGCGGAGTTCGTCCGCGACGAATCCGGAGGGCAGCGGCTGGCGCTGATCCCAATGGATGAGCGTGTAAACGCCGCAACGCGGACCGCTCGTGACGATGCTTTGCAGGCGCTTGATCGCCGTCTCGCTGAAGTTCGCCGGGAAGTCGGCGACGACCAGAAAGTGGAATTTCTCCGCGGTGCTGGCGGCCTGCGCGTTGTATTCCACGATGGTCGCGTATTCGTCGCGAAGATACATCTGGATGACCTTTTCGATGTGCTGGCTGAGGTCCGCCAGCCGCTCCTCGATCTGCTCGGTTTGCGTCCAGATTCGTCGCGTGATCAGGCTTTCTTCGTAGTCGCCGAGGTGCATGAGGCCCGCGAAATTCCGACCCAGGCCGACGGGGTCGCAAATCGTAAAGCTCAACTTGCCCGGCGGCGTCGTCGCCAGCAGTCGCAGGACGATTTGATTGAGGCACGAGATCACGGGCGTCCCGACCGGCTCGCTCGTTTCGAAGAGCACCGAGCCATAGCCGGGATACGAGAGCGCGAGCGGAATGGAGAGCCGCGCAGGGCCCGGGAGCTTCAGTCTCGGGCCGGACGGAATGTCCACGTCGAGCCGGGCGAACCGGGTCGCGGGAATGAACTCGTTTCGCGGAGTCCAGGCCGCGACATACTCCGGAGTCCACTCGGGAAACATGGCCTCCGCCGTCGCCTTCATTTCCGCGACCTCCGCGTAGATCGGCGCGATCTCCCGCTGCCAGCGCCCGTCGAGCTCGCTCCAGAGCCGCTCCTGCTCCACTTGGAAATCGGCCGCCCCCGCCTCGGCACTCGCCGCCGTCCCGGAGCGCAGCGCCTCCGCATCCCGCCGGATTTGCTCCAGTCGCTCGATCCGCCGCGCCTCAATCCGCTCCATCCGGTCGCGAAGCTGCTCTTCGTTTCTTGCGAGCGCCCGGGGCGCGTGCGTGTCAAGCCGCTGCCGCGCCCGCGCGGCGAAACTCGCCTTGATTTCGTCAGCCTTCTCCCACTTGTCGTCGATCTCCGCATCGGCGCGCGCCACCTCCGCCTCGATGCGCTCCCGTTCCGCGCGATGGAAGGAGGAGGCTGCGCCGCCGCATGCGGCGAGCAGGCGCTGAACCTCGGCCAGGCTGGCGATCACATCGGCGGCAAGCGTCGCAGATTGACGCTTGCCCATGGAGTGCAGGACGGCGAGCCCGGCAGCAAGCATTCCCCCGATGAGACTCGCCGCGATCCATTCGGATGGATTTCGAAGGCGGATGAAAAGAAACGTGAGGAAGGCGATCAACGGAATCACGACCGGCAATGGCGCGAAGCTGAAAATCTTCGGCAACAGGAAACGGCGGAACTCCGCCAGCCGCGCGTCGATCCGTGAAAGGTGGTCGCCAAGCCGATCGAACAATTCCTCCCGGCTGCCCGTCACGGAGGCATCCTCCTGCTTTCGATGGAGCTTCCAGAGGAAACCCAAATAGCCCGTGAAATAGTCCCGCGCGCGCCGATCCAGTCTTTGAAAGTTCGCTCTCCGCTCGGCGACTGCTGCGAGGAAGTTTTCGAGGGCCGCATCCGCGGCATTCCGCTCTGCTTGCAGCCGGCGAGACGCGGAGAAGTGGCGCATCTGAAGTTCGCCCAGCCAGCGCTCCCTTTCCGCCTGCGCCCGCCTTGGCAGACTGCGGATCGTCATCTCCGCCGCCGCGCGGATTCTGGCCCTCCGCCGTTCGTGCTTAGCGGCGACGCGGCGCTTCTCCTCCGAGAAAGCCTCCTCGGCCGCATCCGTCTGCGTGGCGAGAAGGTGGTCGGAGTTTTCGATCCCGTTTTCGCGGCTGCGCAGGATCGCTCCGTGCCGTTGGCGCAGACGCCGAGCGAGATCGGCTTCCTCCTTCGAAAACGTCGCCAGCGCGTGATGCAGCCGATCCAAAAGTTTGAGCCCGTGAACCACCGAAAGTCGGTCCACGCGGGTCGCGAACGGGTCCGCGCTATTCACAATCACACCTCACCTTTTCCAAAAAGCGATCGAGATCGTCGATTGCCTCCATGGATTTCGCGATCAATACGGGCAGCGCATCGAGATACTGCCGCTCGAATTCCTGCGCCTTTGCGTCGCGCCACTGGATTTTCGTCTCCTGCCATTCGATCGACAGGCTCTTGCCAGCCTGCGCGAGCGTGGACGCACATCCGTTCACGCTCATGGGTTCATCCCGCTCCGGTCCCTTTTCATGACGGCTCCGAGTCCTCCACCGGCGTTTCTTCGACGGGTATAGGTTCACCGGTGGACATCCTGCCGGAATAGACATCGAGAGCCCGCTGGGCGTTCGCCAGAAAAGCAATTGCCGCGGGCATTTCGTGATCTAGCGTCGTGCGCAGGCCGCCCATGCGCTTGACGATCGGATCGACCTCGATGTCGAAATTCCGATCCCAATATTTCACCCGCCGCAGCTTCTCCTCCGCCTCGCGCAGCGCCCGCCGTGTTTTCGTCACAGCCGTTTCCTGCGCGGCGGTTGCATCGCGCAGGCTCGCCAGCCGCGCCCCCATCAGCTCCTGGAGCACCTCGTCCAGCTTCTTCCGCCGCCGGCGCACCTCGCTCTCCCAGTGGGAGCGTTGATCATTTCGGATCCACTGCCGCATGCGCCGCACCGCCGCGGAGACTTCGTCCAGCGAGCGCGTCGCGTCGTCCCGGAAAACGATCAAGCGGGCGCGAAAGTCACCCAGCGCACTGATCGAAGTCACATGGGCGGACTCGGTCATGACGCATCAATGCTGATCCAGGTATTGCTCGATCCGTTGAGCCTTTCGCAAAAGGTAGGGCGCGTGCATCTCCGACACATCGACGAATTTCTTGAGGGCCTTCATGGTCGCGACGAATTCCTCGGAGAACTTCTCGTGCTCCTGGTCCTGCCAACTGCCGCCGAGCGCCGCAAACCGGGCCTGCAACGAAGCCGCCCGCACCTGGATGTCCTCGTTGAATCGCTTCAATTCCGTTGCAAACCGGCGAACCTCCTCGGGATCCATGATTGCCTGTGCCATAGCGATTCCTTGGCTGGACGATACAGCACTCCGCCGACCCGGTTCAATCAAATCGCAAGACCGGTCTTTCAGCAAAAATCGACGAGATCCCCGCTCTCACGCCATTGCGCATCCGGGACTTCACCGGCACACTGACCTTCATGTCCTCGGTCGTTTTCTTCCGAGCCGTCAACGTCGGCGGGCACCAGAAATTTCAACCCGGCACACTGGCCAAAGATCTTGCGAAGTTTGACGTCGTCAACATCGGCGCGGCGGGAACGCTGGTGGTGCGCGGAAGCGTCAACGAGGCGGCGCTGCGCGACGAAATTCTCCAACGGCTGCCCTTCAAACCCGAGCTGATGATCTGCCCCGCGCGCGACGTGCTCGCGCTGGCCCGTGGAAATGCGTTTGGCGATGAATCCTTCGGCAAGGATGTGGGACGTTTCGTGAGCATGTTGCAGAAAGCGCCGCGCGCGAAACCGCAGCTTCCGATCGCGCAGCCGCCAGGCGACAAGTGGGAAGTCCGGGTCGTCGCCCTCACCGGCAGATTTGCATTGAGCCTCCGGCGGCTCGGCCAGACGTATTCCAATTCCGTCGTCGAGAAGCACCTTGGTGTTTCCGCCACCACGCGCAACTGGAACACGATCGAGGCCATCCGCAAGGTCCTGGAAAAGTGATGCGCGCGGCTGCTCGAAGTCGCGAGCACTAACGAATCAGTGGTTTGCGGGTTTTCAGCTTGGGAAACATCGAGAAGTCGCGGTCGGCGGTCCAGAGTTCGCGCACACCGTGATGGAGGCACAGTGCGGCAATTCGCGCGTCGTGAATGCGCGGGGTCGGACAGTTTTGCGGCCTGCGCCAGGTCCCGCAGCTTGTCGAAATAACCCGTGCCTTCCGAAAGCAGATGCAGATTGCCGCCAGCCATCCACGCATCCACCGCCGTCAATGCCCAGTCCAGCGAAGTTGCCGGCTTGTAGATATTGCGGTGAGTGACGATGACGATGAATTCATGAACGCATGGCCATGGAATCGCCCATGGCATGGATTGATGACGCAGGGAATCGATCAACTCTTTCGATGTCGCGTGGGATTCACTCTCCTCGCGATGCGAATAAATCAGCAGGTTGGAATCGACCGCTATCAAGCGCCGCGCCCCCGGTAGCTTTCCGCACGAATTCTGTCCCACGACGCATTCTTGAACTCATCCGTCAATCCTCGGCCGCGAACCGTGACCAGCGGCGGAAGCTTCCTGGGCTTGCTCTGCTTTTCCTGCAACACCAGTCGCAATCCCTGTTCGGTCAGGGAGCGGAAAGTCGTCTTCTCCTTTCGCGCGACACGTTGGACGCGTTCAAAAAGATCGTCGGCAATTTCAATCGTTGTCTTCATTCTATGGCTTCCCATATCCGAACGGATGGACACCCATATCAAACGGTTTTTCCGAATAGCCCGTCAATTTTCCTTCGCACCGCCGCATCCATCCTGATGAGCGGCGGCCACGGGCGCTTGAACCCCTCGCCGGCCAGCTTGCGGGTCGCGTCGATGCCGAGCTTCGTGCCCATCGCGATCTCGCTGGTCGCGTGGTCGAGCACGTCCGAAGGTCCGCGTGTAAACAGGCTGTCGCGCTGCGGATCGGTATTCGCGCACAGGCGGAAGAGCACGTCGCTGGTATTGTGCACATCCACATCGTCGTCCACGACGACCAGGTATTTCGTGAACATCATTTGCCCCATGCCCCACAGGCCGTGCATGATTTTGTAGGCCTGCATCGGGTAGGTCTTCCGGATGCTCACGAACACGGCATTATGGAAAACGCCTTCCGCCGGCAGGGCGATATCCACGATCTCCGGGAAATTCATTTTGAAGATCGGCAGGAAGAGCTTCACCGACGCGGCGCCGATGTAGAAATCCTCCATCGGCGGGATGCCCACAATGGTCGCGGGATAGATGGCGTCCTTGCGGTGCGTGATCGCGGTGACGTGAAAAGCGGGATACGGCTCGGGAAGCGTGTAGTAGCCGGTGTGGTCGCCGAAGGGACCCTCGGATCGCAGAGGCTCGGTCGGATCGACATAGCCCTCGATCACGAAATCCGCATTCGCGGGCACTTCGAGATCGCTCGTCTCGCACTTCACGAGTTCGATCGATTTTTTCCGCAGGTAGCCGGCGAGCAGGAATTCGTCGAGACCGTCGGGCAAGGGCGCGGTTGCGGCAAAGGGAAACACGGGGTCGCCGCCGAGAAAGATCGCGACCGGCATGCGGGCGCCCGTTTCGTAGTAGCGGCGGCCATGGCGCGCGCCGACTTTCTGGAGCTGCCAGTGCATGCCCGTCGTGCGGTCGTCATAAATCTGAATGCGATACATGCCGACGTTCCGCTCGCCGGTGTCGGGATCCTGCGTGACGACGCAGGGCAGCGTGATGAAGCGTCCGCCGTCCAGCGGCCAGCATTTGAGGATGGGCAGATCGAGGAGTGAAGGCGGCCGGGGATCGAACGTCGCGAGGTCACTCACATCCGGCGCGGCAGGCCACGGCTCGGTGCGCGGCGGCGGCGCGTCGAATTTTTGGATGACCTCCTTGCACGGGCCATCCTTCACGCGCTTCGGTTTCGCGTGCCGCAGATCGACGGCGGTGCCCAGCAGCTTGATCGTCTCGCCGAAGCTCATCGGGGGCTTCGCCTTCATGAGCGAGCCGAGCTCGGCGGCGACTTCGTCCACGGAATTCGCGCCCATGCTCATCGCCATGCGTTTCCACGACCCCATGGTGTTGATGGCGACGGGGAACGGGGACACCGCGCCATTGACCGTGGGCTTTTCAAACAGCAGCGCCTTGCCGCCGCCCGGTGATTTCATTTCCCGGTCGGCGATTTCGGTGATTTCCAGCTCGGTCGCGACGGGCTCGCTGATGCGGCGCAATTCGCCTTCGCGGTCGAGCTGCTCGACGAAGGCCCGATAGGATGCGTGCGCCATTTCAGGAAATCGGAACGGGCCGCGCGGTCACCGCCGGGGGTGCGAGTGCCGGTCGGCTGCGCAGCGAGAGAGCGTGGACTTCCGCGCCGATCCAGCGTTTGAAACCCCGGAAGAACGACCCCAGCGCACGCGGGTCGGGCACGAAGCCGTCGCCGAGTTCGCGCCAGCCGGTATTCCGCCGGCCGTAACAGCCCGCCTCGCGGCGCTTGCGCGCGATCACGGCCAGGCGGCGGTTGTAAAAAGCCATGAACCGCCCGACCGCGCCATCGACCGGTCCATTGAAGGGCAGGCAATCCAGATCGGGCCCGCGCGCGTTGGTGATCTCGCGCACCGGCCCGAGATAGAACAGCGAGATGTCCATCCAGTAAGCGGCGGACATCAGCTCCGCGTCGCCGAGATAGTAATACTTGTCCTTGTAAAGCGCGCGGAACCACGTGTCGTAGGATTGGCGAAAGCGCCGGTTGATCCGCCCGAGATCGACCGCGCCGCCCGCGGCCTCCGCCTTGATGCGGCCGAGCGCGAGCCGCACGCTCCATGCGCAATAGTCGAGCCCGGGGCTGTAGAGCGGATCGAGGAATCCCGCCGCGTCGCCGATCATCTGCCAGCCCGGGCCGGCGACTTCGGTGCTGAAATAAGGGAGCTTCGAGTAGGCCTTGACGTCGTTTTCAATCGCCTCGGCGTCGGCGAAAATCTCGCGACCGACCGGATGCGCCATCAAATGCGCCTTCAGCCGATGGCCGAGTCCCCCGCTCTCCGGCGGCGTGAAGAGCCGGGAATCATAGACAAGCCCGGCGCTGAAATCGCCGCCCTTGAGCGGAATGATCCAGCACCACCAGCCGTAGCCGGTGAGATGATTCGTGGCCGCCGCGCGGCTGGCAATGCACGACGCGCCGAATTTCGGGTGCTTCGCGCGGAGCTCGTGGCCGTCCCAGTCGCGCACGCCGCGAAAACGCGCCCAGATCGCGTTTGTGGGATGCTCGTCGAGCGGCCGCCAAGTCCCGAATTTACGCGCGAGCGTCGCGGCGCGGCCCGAGGCATCGACGATCCATCGGGCGCGCACCTCCAGCGTTTCCCCGCCGCGTTGCACGGTCAGCCGTCCCGCCGTCGCATCCATATCGACGACCTTCGCGGGCCGCCACAGCTCCGCGCCCGCGCGAACGGCTGTTTCGAGCAGATGCGTGTCGAGCGCCTCGCGGTCGAGCTGGAAGGCCGGCATCCGCACCTGGTAATTCGCGCCGATTTCCGCACACTCTTCAAAGGGCGTCGTCTCATCCTGCGCGAACCACATCCGAAGCCCCTGCTTCGAGAGCTGGTGGTGGGCAAGGTAGGTCATCTGCCCAAGCCGCTTGCTGAGAAAATCCCCGCTGATCTCCGTGGTCGCCTCGCCCACCTTGCGGTCAAATTTTTCGCTGCGCTCGACCACGAGCACGCGCAACTTCGGGACCTCCCGGCGCAACAGAATCGCCAGCGAAGCGCCGGAGAACGCCCCGCCGAGGATGGCGACATCACATTCCTGAACCATCGGGACGTTGATACCCGTCTTGCGCGCGCATGGCAAATTACGGTTTCACATTTCGACGGCAAAAAAGATTGCACACCCAGCGGAGAGCCACCATATTCCGCCCTCCCAAGGAGTCTTAGCTCAATCGGTTAGAGCGCCGCCCTGTCACGGCGGAGGTTGCGGGTTCGAGCCCCGTAGACTCCGGTTCTCTTTTTCGGAAACGGGACCCGCGAAGACTACTTCAAAGCCGCCTCGCGACGATACTGGATATAGGCGCTGCGAGCGGCGAGATACCGATCCAACGCACCTTTGGTGATCGTGTCGTAAAGCGCAAGCTGGCCGGGCAGAGCGCGCATGGTATTTGCCGTGGGGATCGCGATGATCCAGCCGTAGTGGCCATAGACGAAGCTTACCCACGTGATCGGGTTCAAGGCATAGTCTCCGGCCAGACCCACGGCGTCGCGCAGGGTGCTCGGTCCCAGCAAGGGCAGCACGATGTAGGGACCGTTGCCGATGCCCCATTTCGCGAAAGTCTGACCGGTATCCGCGGCCGGGACATCGGCCAATGCCGGGATGTGGTCGGAGGGACGCCCGATCCCTCCCACGCCGATAGTGCTATTGACGAAAAATTTTCCGGTCTCCAGACCGGCGCGTTTGAGGTTCCACTGCAACAGGTCGTTGATCACGCGAACCGGAAACTTCACGTTTTCGTAAGCGTTGTAGATTCCCCGGCGCACCGGCTTGGGGATCACAAACTCGTAGCCCTTGGAAATGGGCCGCAAAATGATCGTGTAAATGCCGTGGTTGAGTACGAACGTCACCCGGTTGATTGGCTCGATGGGGTCGGAAACGGATGCGACATCATATTCGTCGAGGTCGTCGCTCTGCGATGCGACGGACTTGCCATCGGATGCGTGTTTCCCTGCCGGCGCGGACACCTGGGAGGGCGGCTTGCGCGGGGTGGAAGAGCAGCTCGTCAGGAATGTGGCAAAAATCGCAAGCAGGATGGGCAGGAGAGATTTCATTTGGGATGGGTCACGGCCTGGTTTAGCGAGTTGATGACGGCGGTCGCCCCGCCCTTCTGGAAGGAAGCGCCGAATTGAGCCCGGTAGTTCGCCACGAGGCTCACGCCCTCGGCCACGACATCGGTGATGCGCCAGCCTTCCGCAGCCTCCAGGCGATAGGTCACGGCGCGTTGGATCCCCTCGTAAAGCAGGGTGGTCGGCACCTCGACCCTCCCGGGTGCAGGCGTTGAGGCCGCTTTGAAGGTAATGACCGCATGCTCGCCGGGTGTATATTTGCTGCTGTAGGTTCGGATGATCAACGTGGTGAAGAGCTGGACGGCCTGGTCCTGCTGTTCCTTCGAAAACTGACGCCAGCCCGGTCCGATCGCACGGCGGGTCATGGCATCGAAGCTGAGATATTTCTGCAAAATCGGACGCAAGCTCTCCGCCAGCGCGCCGACATTGGAGGCACGATCGGCAGTCTTCACGACCTCGTCCACCGCGCTGTGCAGACGGCTTTCCGCTTCCGCCGTCGATGCGGCGGCCGTTCCGTGGAACAGGATCATCGAGACGAGGAGGAGGAAGGGACGGAGATTCATGGCGCGGGTTTTGGGTCTTTATCCTTGTCGATGCTGCCGAAGGCCATCTTGCCGATCAAGGATTCGAGATCGACAGCCGATTCCGTCATCGTGATTCGTGAACCTGGATCGAGAAACGCCTCATCCGCGCCCGGAGAAAGGGCGACATATTTGTCGCCGATCAGGCCGGCGGTTTTGACGGATGCCATGGAATCCGTCGGAAGCCGCAGAACTTTCGCGATGCGAAGCGTCGCGATGGCGCTGTAATCCGCGGGGTCCATTCGCACCGCTTCCACGCGTCCGACGGTCACGCCCGCCAGGAGCACGTTACTTCCGCTGTGCAGGCCGCCGGCATTGGTAAAGCGGGCCTCCACGAGATAGGTGTCGCCGCCGACCAGCGATCCCGAGCCGAGTTTGAGCGTGAGGTAGGCCACCGCGGCGAGCCCCAGCAGCACGAAAATTCCCACGGTAAGCTCAAGTTGTTTCATGCTCGTTGGATTGAATACTCTCCCCGCGGCGAATTGCAGCAAGAGAACTGCCAAGTGCCCCGGCGCTGTCGCGGAAACCGCAAACCACCGGATGCGTCGAAGCGGAAAATTCCGTCGGGGTGCCTTCGAAGCAGATTCGCCCCCGATCCAAAAGCGCGACCCTATCGCTCGCGAGCAGCGCCTCGACCACATCATGCGTCACGACGAGCGCCGTGAATCCGAATTGACGCTGGTATTTGGCGATCATGGCGAACACGGCATTGCGGCGCAGCGGATCGAGGCCGGCGGTCGGTTCGTCGAAAAAGACGAGTTCCGGCCGCGTGACGAGAGCCCGCGCCAGCGCGAGGCGCTTTTGCATGCCGCCGGAAAGCTGGCTGGGGTAGCGGCCGCGGCAGTCGTCGATTTCCAGTTGCCGCAGCGCCTCGAGGCTGCGCTCACGGATTTTAGCATCGGTCAGATCGGTGGTCTGTTCGAGCGGGAGCGCCACATTCTCCAGGGCCGTCAACGAATCGAACAGGGCATTGCCTTGAAAGAGAAAACTGCAGCGCCGGCGAAACTCCGCGCGAGCGGCGGGACCGGCGGCGCTCAGCAATCGTCCGTCGAAGCGAATCTCTCCGGCATCCGGCCTCAAGACCTCCGCCAGGCATTTGAGGAACACCGACTTCCCCGCGCCGCTCGGCCCGAGCACGGTGCATACGCTCGCCCGGCGCACCGCGAGCCCGACGCCGGCCAATACGACGTGGTCGCCGAAGCGCTTGTGCAGGCCTTCGACCTGAAGCAGCAGATCTCGTGGGTCGGCGCTCATGATCAGACGAGGAAGGACGTGATGACGTAGTCGGCTACGAGGACGGCGATGCTCGATTGCACGACCGCGCGCGTGGTGGCCGCGCTTACCGCCGCGGCGCCGGTGGCCGACTTGCAGCGATCCGCGTGGAAGCCCTGGTAGGCGCAAATGCTGATCGTCAACAGCCCAAAAACGGCCGCTTTCATGAAGCACTCCCGCACATCCGCCGATTCCACCGCCCGTTCCACGGACGACCAATAAACTCCCGACTCCACGCCGAGCAGCAACGATCCGGAGAGGCTGCCTCCCCACAGGCCGATCGCCACGAAGAGCGCCGTCTGCAACGGGAAGACCAGCAACGCCGCAATCAACCGCGGGGCGACGAGATAGCCATGGCTGCTCACGCCCATCGTTTCCAATGCGACGATTTGCTCCGAGTTGCGCTGGATGCCGAGTTCGGCCGCCAGGGCGGACCCCGCCTGCCCCACCAGCATCAGCGCCGCCAGCACCGGAGCCATTTCCCGGATCAGACTGAGCGAAATCAACGCGCCGAGCAGACTCTGCGAACCAAAGCGATTGAGGACGTAGTAGCCCTGCAATCCGAGCACCAATCCCGTAAACGCGCCGACGATCAGGATCACCGGCAAACATCGCGCCCCCTGCTCGTAAACCGCCCGGACGACCCGGCGGCCCAGCCTCCGGGCTTTCAACGCGGACCGGAGCGACTGCGCAATGAACAAGGCAAAATCGCCAAGCCCGAAAAGAATGCCCAGGGTCTCCCGGCCAAGCGACTTCAACATTTCGAGATTTGATAGGTCAAAGGTTGCCTCAATGCCATCGAATGCCCTCTTCTCGCTGGATGGGTGATTCGTAGCTCATGACGCCCACGACACGAGAACAAACGCGGCGGAAAGTTCGCCAGACAGGCTAAGCGGCCACTTTTACTTAGCTTATCGTATTAAGTTTCGAGCCGATGTGATCGTCGGAGATCCCGCAGACTCCGCTTTTTGTTTTCGGGCGGAATCCCTCATGACCTTTTGATGGATACGACGGCGGGCCGGCCGGGCAGGGCAATTTTGTTCACGGCCAGATCGAGGGTTTTCTTCGCAAGAACGAGGACGAGCCGATCGACGGTCAGTCGGCCTTCGACCACCGTCACGGTCAGCGAGCGGGCTGCGAGGGAAATCGTGCCGAAACCCTGCGCGGTGGAGAAGAAGACGGTGAAGGGCCGCCTGCCCAATTTCGGCCCAAAACAGAGTGTCTTTTCAACCGCCGAATAACGGAAGCCGGACAACGACGCCAGCAGTGCGTAGCTGGCCATCGCCCGCGCATAGTAGCTGCCGCATTCATATTCGTTCCACGGGTTGCGCACGGCGCCGTCGTATCGGCTGCGCACGGCCTTGACGATTTGCACGCCCTCGCGCACGAACCCTTCGACGATCAGGTGGGACGCGACCTGGTATTCGATGCCGGTCCACACCTCGTCGCTGTAGGGAAAGGGCAGCGTCGGCTTGCCGCCCCGAGGCCAGGAGCAAAGGAGCAGTCCCGGCTCCTCGCCCATCGCGTATCCCGGGCGCTGGCAGTTGGCGTGATCGCCGAGATTCGTGCGGAAGTTGTGCCGGTGGATCGCCCTCAGATTCTTGCGCACCTTTGCGTTGTCCAGCGGCGTCTCAATGCCATAAATCCGCGCCATCCACGCGCCGATCACGCCGTCGGAGAGGCAGCCCGTGCCGTATTGATATTTCGGCCCTTCGGCTTTCAAGAGCCCCAGGAGTTCGCCGCTCGTCCCGGTCCTTTTGGAGCCCTCGACGACATCCAGAAAGGACGTGTCGCGCAAATCGCGGAACTGCACCCGCTGCTCGAAGTAGTCGCCGTTGAAAAGTTCATCCGCCATGAACCGCGCCGCCCGCCCGGCGAGTTCGTCGTAGGTTTCCGCATCCTCCTTTTCCCCGAGCTTCTCCGCGAGGCGGCTCATCGCGCTGAGCGCGCCGGCATAGACCGAGCAGCACATCCCATCCGCTCCCCAGAACTCGATGTCGTATGTATTGTGGTGCGGCTCGACCAGCGCGCCTTTGCGGTCCGGATCCCACGCGCCGATGCAATACTCCAGACTGCGCTTCGCCAGCGGATAGAGCCTGCGCAGCCACGGCGTGTCGCCGGAAATCTGCCAGTCGCGGTAGAGCTTCATGATTCCGCCAAGCTGGCCGTCGGCGGCGGCGTGATACGTATGTTGCGGCTCGCCATCCGGCAGCGTGGCGCGGAAATTCACGTGCCCCTGCCCGTTCATCGAGCGCTCGAGTTCCTGTTCGCGCAGCGTGCGCTCCAGCGGCGGGAAAAGGTGCGGAAGCGATTGGGCGTAATTCCACACGTGCGTGCAACTGCCCGAGCAGCAGCCTTCCTGCGTGAAGCATCCCTCCCAGCCCCATACGTTCCCGTTTTCCTGGCGCAGAACGGTGGGCGATTTCAGGATCGCAAGGTTCGCCGACACCGCATCGAGCACTGCGGCCGGCAGGGTCGAAGCGAACAGCGCCCGTTGGAAAGCCACCGTGCGCTCCCGGAGCCGCGCGTAGTTCCGATGCACGTGAAGCGCCACGGCGCGCGCATCCTCCCATTTCGAGGCGTAAAACGTCCGCCAGCGCGGCTTGCAGCAGTCCTGGGCATCCCCGCAACATTCCGTCGTCGCCTCCCCGGCGGTGAGATTGCTATTGGGGAAATACCAGGTGATCAGCACCGGGATCGTGGTTTCGCCGCCCGGCGGCAGGACGCCGTGAACGAGCAGCGAACCGCCATTGCGCCCGGCGAGCCCGCCCTCCGCCGCGCCGTTGTTCGCGGTAAACTTCCCCTGCCCGCACTCGCGCCACAGCGCCGAGACCGCGTCGAACCAGCCGCCGCGCAGCCACATCGCCTTGATCTTCGGGCGAGTCCCAATGACGCTCAGGCTGGCGCTGCCGTGCGTCTCCGAGTCGGGGGCTTCGGCATTGAAAAAGAAGACGCCCTTGCCGGGAATCACCGCATTCCGCGTGCCTTCCTCCTTGGTATCCGCGCCCACGGCCAGGTGGGAGAGATGGTAGGAAAACTGAAACTCCACCTCATGACGCGAAGGATTTCGCAAGGTGTATTCCAGGATCGCGCAAGGGATGCCGGAATTGACGTCATCGAGCGGAATGAACGGATTCCAAGCCGTGATCGCGACCGTCAGCGGCATGGCGGCATCGGACAACTCCAGCCGCCCGAATGGATAGCCGCTTTTCAAACGGCTCTTGCGAAAACGCGGCAGCCCTTCATACCCGCCGTGCCGGTAGCCCTGCCCCTGCAGGCCCTGGTCGTAAATCTTGCCGGGCGGAAACGGACCCTCCACGAGGCGCGTCACCGGTTTGTCCCCCCCGACATGCAGGAGCGCAAAGGCCGCATGATCCGCGCCGAAACTGTCCGGCAGCGCCGTGGTCGCAGGACGATTGCGAATTGAAAAATCCTGCAGGCCGCCGTGGCCGTTGACGCAAATGCTCCCGGCGCCGATCCCGCCGAGCGGCAGCGCGGCCTGGAGAACATGCGGATGGTTGAACGGAAAGAGCGGCTGGGGTCGTTTGTCGGGCTTTTTCATTTGTTGGATGATGTATGAATTGTCCGGATCGTGCTGGAACGGGTGCCTTCAAAAAATAACCTCCAGCCCGAGCGTGCTCACGCCGCGGGTGTATTCGTCCGTTTCGACTTCGGATTTGACGGCGGAGTATTCGTAGCGCGCGGTCAGGGCGAAGGCGGGATTGAACTGATAACGCAACCCGACGGACGCGGTGTAAAACTCCTGCGAGAAATCATTCGCGCTGCCGGGTTGATCGTAATGGTCGTGCTCGTAGGAAATCCCAAGGTCCGTGCCGAGTCGGCCGGCGAAGGAATACTGCAACGCGAGGCTGCCGCGAAGCGTCTGGCGAATCGAAATGCCCGACACTCCCGAGGGCTCCGTCCCGTAGCGAATGCTGCCGACCAGCGCGGAACCCGGCTTGAATGCGTATTGCACGTCCGTCTCGAGGAACGGGCCGAGATAATGCGAGGCGGCGCCTTCCGTGGTGGTGTTGTTGAGGATTCTCGCCTCGGCGCCGCCCTGCAGGACCCATTTGAGGCGGGGGCTGAACGTGGTTGTAAAACCGGCGCTCAGGATGTGGTCCGTCGAGTCCTGATTCGACTGGTAG
>JAQTOP010000051.1 GCA_028713285.1 Terrimicrobiaceae bacterium | reverse complement strand
GCTCCCTGCTCACCGTCATTCCCGACGAAAAATTCCGCATCTCCTGCACGCAGGTCGGTCCGGAAGGCCGCTTCACGCAATTTCTGAGCGCGGAGATCACGCCGGAGTTTTACGAGACGCAGATCGCCCCGGCCCGCACGTTCGTTTTCTACGAGGATGTGAAGCCGCTCATGGACAAGGGCCTCATCCGCGGCGGCAGCCTGGAGAACGCCATCGTCGCGCGCGGCGAATCCGTGCTCAGCAAGGAGCCGCTGCGCTTCCCGGATGAATTCGTGCGCCACAAGATCCTCGACATCGTCGGCGACCTCGCGCTCGCCGGCCGCCGCCTGCGCGGCCACATCATCGCCGTGAAGCCCGGCCACGGCCCGAATGCCGATCTCTCCCGCGCGATGGTCAAGCGCATCAACGAAGTCTCCGCCATGGCGCCGCGCCCCGCGACCGCCGGGGCCGCCGCGCTCGACATCCATCAGATCATGGCGATCCTCCCGCATCGCTATCCGTTCCTCCTCGTGGATCGCATCGTGGAACTCGGCGAACTGCATTGCATCGGCACGAAGTCCGTCACGATCAACGAGCCGTTTTTCCAGGGTCACTTTCCGGGCCATCCGGTGATGCCCGGCGTCCTCCAGGTCGAAGCGATGGCGCAGGTCGCGAGCATCGTGATGATGCGGCGCACCGAGAACGAGGGCAAGATCGGCTACTTCATGAGCGCCGACGAAATCAAATTCCGCAAGCCTGTCGTGCCGGGCGACACGCTCTTCATTCACGTGGAAATGATCAGCGCCAAAAAGCGGCTCGGCAAAGCCAACTGCAAATGCCTCGTGAACGGCGAAGTCGTCAGCGAAGGCATCCTGCTCTTCGGCATCGTGGACAAGTAACCTCCGGCACTTTCCCGCTCCCGATTCCATGATTCACCCGACCGCTCTCGTCGATCCCTCCTCCCAGATCGGCGCAGGCACGGCCATCGGCGCCTACAGCGTGATCGGCGCGGATGTCATGATCGGCGCGGATTGCGTCATCCACAACCACGTCAGCATCGCCGGGCCGACGCGCATCGGCAACCGGAACACGATCTTCCCCTACTGCTCCATCGGCCAGCGCTCGCAGGATCTCAAATACGCCGGCGAGCCCACGCATCTCGAAATCGGCGACGGCAACAGCTTCCGGGAATTCTGCACGATCAATCGCGGCACCGCCCCCGGCTCGAAGACCGTGATCGGCTCGCACGGCAACTTCCTCTCCTACTCGCACGTCGCCCACGACTGCCTCGTCGGCGACCACGTCATTTTCTCGAACAACGGCACGCTGGCCGGCCACGTCGTCGTCGAGGACCACGCCGTTATCGGCGGACTCAGCGGCGTCCACCAATTCTGCCGCATCGGCCGGCACGCCATCACCGGAGGCTGCACGAAGATCGTGCAGGACGTTCCGCCGTTCATGATCGCCGACGGCAACCCCGCCGAAATCCGCGGCATCAACCAGGTCGGCATGGAGCGGCGGGGCTTCGAGCCGGAGATCATACGCAGCCTGCGCGAGGCCTACCGCATCATTTATCGCGCGGATTTGAACACCAAGCAGGCGCTCGAGGCGATCCGCGGGCAGCTTCCGCCGAATCCCCAGCTCGACACGCTCCTCGCCTTCATCGAGTCGAGCAAGCGCGGCATCGTCCGCTGAGGGCCTTCGCGCCCCCCCGGCGGAGGCACATTGATTTTTCCGAGCTGTCCGGCGTAACCGCGCAGCCGCGGGCATTCCGGCTACAGCTCCCGCGCGACCTTGCGGAAATGGTAGCCCATCACCGAGAGTTCCATCGCACGGGCAAAGACGCTTGGCCGGGTGAGCAGCGTCCCCCAGAAGAGTCGCCAGAAGCTCCGGCGCCCGGGCCGGCAGACGCCGACCAGCCACATGCACTTTAGAAACGCGCGCACATCGCTCGCGGTAAGGCGGGGAAACGGACGACGGGGCCGGTAGCTGTCGAGAAACGTGCGGACGCGCGCATAATAGTTCCCCGGCTCGTAGAGCGAATGCATCAGCCGCCGGTAGCCGGAGAGCAGGAAGTCCCGGTCGAGCCGCGGCGTAAAGTTCAATTCAGCCTGGGTATTGTTGCCGGAGCTGCCGCTTTCCATGCGGCCTTCTTTCAGCAGGCGCTGGTGGAGTTGCGTGCCCGGAAGGGCGCTGAGCAGGCCCACCATCGCCACGACCACGCCCGAGCGCTGCACAAACTGGAACTGCTGCCGGAAAATATCCGGCGTGTCGCTGTCGAAGCCCACGATGAATCCTCCCAGCACCTCCATGCCGCTGCGCTGGATGATCTGCACCGACTCGGTGAGATCCCGCTTCGTATTCTGCACCTTCTGGCACTCCTGCAGGCTCGCGGCCGATGGAGTTTCCAATCCCAGAAACACCTTCTTGAATCCCGCCTCCACCATTAGCGCGCAAAGCTCGGCGTCCTCCGCGAGATTCACCGACGCCTCGGTGAGAAATCCCATGCGGGAGCCCGTCGCCTTCCGCCATGCGATGATCTCGCGCAGCAGCTCGCGCGTGCGGCGTTTGTTGCCGATGAAATTGTCGTCCACGATGAAGACCATGTCGTGCCACCCCCGCCGGCGCAGCGCATCCAGCTCGGCAATCAGTTGCGACGCGGGTTTCGTCCGCGGCACGCGGCCATTCATGATGATGATGTCGCAAAACTCGCAGTTGAACGGGCACCCGCGAGAGAATTGCACCGACATGGTGACGTAGTGCCGGAGGTCGATGAGATCCCAGCGCGGGATCGGCGCGAGCGAGAGGTCCGGGCGTTCCTCGCTGCGATAGGCGGCCTGCAATGCGCCGCGGCGCAGGTCGCGGACAAGCTCCGGCATCACATGCTCCGCCTCGCCCAAAACGAAATGCCCGATCTCGGGAAACTCGTGGCTGCCCGTCGTGAAAAGCGGTCCGCCCGCGATGACTGTGCGCCCGGCGGCCCGGCATCGCGCCGCAATCTCCCGGACCGATTCGCGATGGATGATCATCGCGCTGATCATCACATAGTCCGCCCAGCGAAGGTCACAGTTACTCAGCTTGCGGACATTTAGATCCACGACCCGCAGCTCCCACTCGGGCGGAAGCATCGCGGCGACCGTGAGCAGTCCGAGTGGAGGAAATGCCGCCTTCTTCCCGAGAAAATGCATTACATGCTTGAAGCTCCAGAACGTGTCGGGCCCGCGGGGATAAACCAAAAGCAGTTTCATTGGGAATCAACTACAAGGGCTCCCTCCCAATAAACTGGCAAAGGCAATCCGCAAATCGCTTGCCCTGGATCAAGCAACGGCGGCGCGACAGTGGGCTGACGACATCCGCCCGCGAGCACTGCTCACGGACCAATCGGAAAACTTGGGGCCGACGCGGAGGATAGCCCGTCCTGCGGGAGCTTAACTTCCCTGCTCCTTATCTCCAGCCTCCGGGCTCTCCGTCCCGTCCGCCGGCGCGAGGTTCGATGCGCGCGTCTTTTCGAGCTTCCGCGCCAGCTTTTCCTTCTTCTTCGCCTGTTTTGCGAGGTCCTTCCGGCGTTTTTCGCCCTGGTAATTTGGTGAGGCCACGGGGAAGTGTCCTTCAATGCCACCCGCAGCGTCACGGAAAAACGCTGAAAGAAAAGACGCCGTGATCGCTCGCCCCGTGCGACATCCCAATCTGCGCCGTCACACACGGCGACTCCCGACCCCGCCCTTCCCTCAAATCTCCGCTTCGCGCCTTCGCGTGATTTCGTTCGATGTTCCTCCGCGGGATCGTCTCCGCGGGCGTCTGCCTAAAGCGGATTGGCGGACACCCGCAATGCGCCTTCCGTCGGAGACTGCCAGACCGGCGCGGCAAGCCAGAAGGGGCTCTTCACGCCGTTGCGAAATGCATTAAGCGTCTCGAGCGAGGAATTCACACGCAGGTTGCTGTAGGTCCCGTCCAGATTCTGCCAGCGCTCGTGCCAGTAGATCGCGGCCTTGATCTGCGGATATTGCGGCGACGACATCGAAGCGAAGGCATGCGCGATCCACTTCGCCTTGTCGCCGATGTCCGGAAATTCGCCGACGCCAAACTCCGCGACCATGATCGGCTTTGACGGATCGACGGCGTTCAATTCCACATACGGCTCCTCGAGCAGATCCTCGTCGAAGTCCATCCAGTGGTCCTGAAACCGCTCCTGCTTGCCGTAGATGCTCAGCCCGAGCCAGTCCACGTATTTCGAGCCGGGATAATATTGTGCGGGCGCATTCCATTTCACAATCGGGTCCGAGTAGTTGTTCACCTGGAAGACCCACAGCACATTCGTTCCGCCCTGCGCGCGCACGCGGTCCACGATGTATCGCCACGCGCGCTTGAACTCCGCGGGACCTTCAAATTCCCCTCCGGGCAGCGGCTTCGCGCCGCCGTAGTAGCAGCCCGACCACGGAAACCAGTCCCCGTTCATCTCGTTGCACAGCGAGACGAGAAATGGCCGGCCGAATGCCTTGGCGCCCGCCGCCCACCGGTCGATGTAGGCGTCCCATTTGCCCGCGAGAATGCTCGTGAGGCTGAATCGATCCGGCCCCTTGAGCTGCTCATACGGCTTGTCCCACGGCGACCAGAAAATGAGCGGAACAGCTCGGTGCCGCGCGATCAATTCGAGATTCGCCGCCGGAAAGGACTGCTCGCCCCAGTAGCTGGACGAAGCGATGATCGCCACGCGCTTCTCGATCAAACGCTCGAAATGCTCGATGGCCGGAAGCGTCACGGAATCCTCCGTATCGCCGAAATCGACGAATGCTCCGAGGTAGGCTCCGTGCCCCGGCACGGCAAGCCGGGCATCGGCGGGAGCGGCGCTCCGCGCGACCGCGGACAGCGCCAGCGCGGCGCAGAAACGTAGGAGGATTTTCATCGCGCCACCTCCACGACGCTCGCCGTGCGGTCGAGCTTGCCCCATTCGACGACCGCGCCCTTGAGCGCGCGGAGGATCGCCTTCCACACCACGAAGCTCAGCAGCGGCCGGTAAATGAATCGCATCGGCACGATGCGCAGCGCCGTGCGCAGCGGCTCGCGCTCCATCCAGCATGCCGCGAGCGCCAGCAGGAGATCGCAGCCGATGAATGCCAGGAAATACGGCAGCACCGCGGTCTGCCGCTCCACGATCAACGAATACAAAAACAACACGTCGATCACGGGCGCCACCGCCACCAGCACGAGCTGGAAAAACCACACGCTCGGCAGGCTGAACCATCCAAGCGCCGGCACGCGCCGCGAAAAGGTGAGGCGGCGATGTTTCCAGATGCTTTGCAGCGTGCCGAACGCCCAGCGGAATCGCTGCCGCGCCAGCGTGCGCACCGTCTCCGGCGCCTCGGTCCACGCGACGGCCGCAGGCACGTAGTCCACGCGATAGCCCGCCTGATGGACCGACAGCGTGAGGTCCGTATCCTCCGCGAGCGTGTCGCGGCTGAAGCCCCCTGCCGCTTGAATCGCCGATTTCCGAAACGCGCTGATCGCGCCCGGCGCGACGGTGATGCAATTCCACACGGCATAGGCCCGCCGGTCGAGATTGAACCCGCAGATGTATTCCAGATCCTGGCAGCGCGCGATGAAGCTGCGCCGGTTCCCGACGCGCGCGTGGCCGGAGACCGCGCCCACCCTGGCATCGCCGAGCGGCGGCACGAGCCGGGCAAACGCGTCGCGTACGATGCGGGTGTCGGCGTCGATGAAGACGACGACTTCATGCGAGGCCTCGGCGAGCGCCCGATGCAGCGCCGTGGCCTTGCCTCCATTGGGCTGGCGGATGACGCGCACGCGCGGATCGTGTTGCGCGACGGCCTGCGCCGCGTCGAACGTGTCGTCCGTCGATCCGTCGTCCACCACCACGACCTCAACCGGGCTCGGGTAGTTCGTTGAAAGCACCGAGCGCAGGGTGCTGGCGATCACCCTTCCCTCGTTGTAAGCGGGGATGAGGACGCTGATCGGCGGCGCGAACGAGGGGGCGACCGCATTGCGCGAGCGGCGATGGTGGCCGATCGAAAGGACGAGGACGATGCCGGTCCGCGCGGCGACCAGCGCCATCGCGACCATCACGAACGCCCAGAAGCCCTGCTGGAGGAGGTAGAGTGTGCCAAAACCCAGCGTGCTGGCGAGCCGCTCGAAGGAGAAACGCGACCCGGGCAGCGACGGCATGAGTTCTTCCGCCGTCGTGCCGAGCAGATCGTGGAGCGATACGATCCGGTCGCCGCGGGCCTCGATATAGTCGAGGATCCTCGGCAGCGCCTTCACGGTTTGCTCGCGATCCCCGCCGCCGTCGTGCAGCAGGATGTTCGTCCCGCTATCGAGCTGGCTCTTCACGCGACGGACGATTTCCCTCTCGCCTGGGCGGTCCCAATCCTCCGGATCGATCGACTCGAGCACCGTGATGTAATTCATGCGGTCCGCGATCTCGAGCGGCGCGAGTTCGTTCACGTCGGTGGGCTCGGAATCCGCGTCGTAGGGCGGACGGAAGAGGGTCGTCGAACGCCCGGTGATCGACTCGATGAGGCGCTGCGTGGCGTTCAGCTCGAGCTTGACCTGCTGCGGCGACGCGAGGCCGAGGTTCGGATGCGTATAGGTGTGGCTGCCGATTTCGTGACCTTCGGCGAGGATGCGGCGCACGAGGGCTGGATTCCGTTCCGCGTTCTCGCCGATCAGGAAAAACGTGGCGTGAACGCCGCGGCGCTTGAGGATGTCGAGAATCCTGGGCGTCCAGTAGGGATCGGGCCCATCGTCGAACGTGAGCGCGAAGCGATGTCCTCCCCCCGCGCCCTTGTGATAGAGCGTCGGATAGACGGGAAAGTCGTCGTAGTGCTCGGAGATGCGACCGTTCGGCAGAACGGCGAATTCCCGCTTGCCGCGCTGCTGCTCGTTTTCGATGGAAACCACGTCGCCGCTCCCGAGATTGCTCACGATCGGGCCCGATGGCATCGTCGCGAGCGGCGCGAGATTTGCCGGCGCGGGCGGTTTCGCGGATGCAAGCCGCATTGCGTCCCAGACCTGCGGATCTTCGGAGCCCAGGCGGTTGAGCATGAAGCCGCCGACGTTGTAATTCTGCGCGGCGCGGAGTTGATTCAGGAACGTCGCCGCGTCGAGGAACCAGACCGTGTGTTCGATGCCGGAATCCGTGTAGGCGAAGGTCGGATTGAACGCCGGCGGCTCGACCGCGACATCCTCCGGCCCCGCATAACGCGCGCGGCTCATCGCATCCGCGAACGATATCGTCTGCGCCTTCGAATGCCCCGCGGCCCAGTCATAGCCGTAGTTCCCGATGTCGATGATCCATTGCGACGGATCGCCGTAGGACGACACCAGATTCAACCAGCCGTCGAACCAATCCTGCGACGCGATCGGCCCCGGCTCGTCGTCGTCGCCGGTTTCATCATGAAGCTGCGCGACAAAATGGTCCGCCACGTCGCTGAGCGCATCGAGGTCGTATTGATTCAGCTCGTCGCCAAGCGGCACGGCGATCCACAGCTCGCGGCCGTCGGCGTGCAGCCCGTTCGAGATCTCGGCGAAGAGATGCGTGAGCTGCGGCTTGTAGGAGGGATCCAGCTGCTCCCAATCGATCAGCACTCCGGCGGCGGCCATCTGCGCGAGCTTCCCGCGCAAGGTCTGAACGAATTGCGCGCGGTGCGCCGCGGGACCGAAGGCCAGATACTCGACGGCCTCCGGCTCCCAGCCGAAGTCGCTGAGATTCGTCAGCACGGGAACGAGCTTGAGTCCGCTGATGTTCGCGAAGCGCTCGAGCCGTTCGTTCGGCTCGGCATCGAGCCTGCCCTCGACTCCGACGAGCCGCATCGACTCCGGGCAGACGTGCGTGAGCTGACCGGCATGGCGGCTGAGCGAACGGAAGCTTTCCTCGTCCCATCCGACAAAAAATCCCGCGCGGATTTCCTGGCCGTTCTTGTCGAGCGCATGGCGGGTTTTCCGCTGGGCGGCGGCAAGCTGGTCGAGCTTCGCGCGGTTCGCCGCGTAGTATTTCATCCAGCTGCTCTGCGGCGCATTGAACTGCGCCACCGGATTCGCGTGCTGCTCCGATCGGATCCGCTGTTTGAGATCCTTCAACCTTCCGGGCAGCGGCGGGTCGGCAATCAGCGTGTAGATGAAGATCGCCACGCCCGCGATCGCAAGGAACGCAGCCACCCTGCCCGCAAGGCGCAGGCGCGGCCAGCGGCGGCCCGACGGATCGCGGAAAACAAAATCATGCGAATTCACAAGGGAAAGACTCTGTGCGTCAGACCGCGATCTCCGCGCGGCGTTCAATCATGGCGACACCCCGGTAGGGCGAGGCGTCCCTGCCGAGCCGCGGCGTTCGAACAGGCGCGAAGAGCCGGCTCACCCGGAGGGTTCGCCCTACCCGGTCAGTTTCCTGGCAAGGATTTCACCCGCGAGCGCGGGATTCGCCTTGCCCTTCGAGAGCTTCATCACCTGGCCCTTGAGGAAGTTCAATGCGGCCTCCTTCCCGGCGCGAAAATCCGCCGCCGGCCCAGGGTTGGCGGCGATGGCTTCGTCGCAGAACGCCTCGATGGCGCCCGTGTCGCTCACCTGCGCGAGCCCCTTTTCCTCGACGATTGCTTTCGCGGCCTTGCTCGTCGCGAACATTTCAGCGAAGACCTCCTTGCCCTGCTTTCCGTTGATCGCGCCGGAGTCGATGAGGTTCACGAGTTCGTCGAGCGCAGCGGGTGGAATCGGGCAGTCGGCAATTGCCAGCCCCTGCGCCGAAAGGGAACTTTGCAGATCGTTGAGGATCCAATTCGCCACATTCTTCGGCCTTTTCGCGCCCTTCGCGGCGGTTTCAAAATAGGCGGCGAGACCGAGGTCGTTCGCCAGGACGCCGGCGTCATACACGCTCACTCCGTAATCGGCCACAAAGCGCGCGCGTTTGTCCCAAGGCAGCTCGGGCAGGCGCTCGCGCGCGACGGCGACGAGCGGCGCAGTGCGCACCGGCAGCAGATCGGGATCCGGAAAGTAGCGGTAGTCGTGCGCGGATTCCTTCACGCGCATGAGCACGGTCTCGCCGCGCACGTCGTCCCAGCGTCGCGTTTCCTGCGCGAGGATCCCGCCCGCCTCGAGCACATCGATCTGCCGGGGAATTTCGAAGATCAACGCGCGCCGCACCCCGCTGATCGAATTCAGATTTTTCAGCTCGATCTTCGTGCCCCATTCGGTGGAGCCGGCGCGGCGCACGGAAACGTTCACGTCGCACCGAAGCTGCCCTTTTTCCATGTCGGCGTCGCTCACGCCGCCATAGATCATCACCTGCTGGAGGACGGTGAGGTAGGCGAAAGCCTCCTCTGGCGATGCGATGTCGGGCTCGGAGACGATCTCCATGAGCGGCGTGCCGGCGCGGTTGAAATCAATGCCCGTGCCGCCTTCGAGGTGGAAGCTCTTCGCGACGTCCTCCTCGAGATGAATGCGCGTGAGGCGGACCTTTTTATCGGGCGTCGCGATGGTCTTCTGCACGTCCTTCGGATACGCGAGATCGTGCAGCGGCACCGCGCCGTTCAGGCAGAGCGGCAGGTCGTATTGCGAGATCTGGTAGTTCTTCGGCATGTCCGGGTAGAAATAATTCTTCCGGTCGAACTTGCAGCGCGGCGCGATCTCGCCGCCGAGCATGAGGCCGGCCAGCGCCGTGAGCCGCAGCGCCTCCTCGTTCATCACGGGCAGCGCGCCGGGCAGGCCGAGGCAGACCGGACACACGTTCGTATTGGGTTCCGAGCCAAATTCGACCGCGCAGGCGCAGAACATCTTGCTGCGCGTCTTGAGCTGAACGTGGACCTCGAGTCCGATGGTGGCGATGTAGTCGTTGGGCATGGGTTACGGGGATTTCCTGGGAGCCGGCGTGGGCGCAGCCAGCGCGTAGTCGAGCGCCTTTTCGATATCAATCTTTTGCAGTTTCGCGATCAAGCGGGGATCTTTCACCGCTTCGAGCATCCGCGGATTGCGAAACAGAGCCGTCGCATCCTGGGAATGCGCGAGGTCCTGCACCTCGGGATCCCGCGTCAGTTCATTGAATCGCGTATCGGCGAGGACGTCCTGAATGGCCGGATTGGTCACGAAGCGTCGCACGGCTTCGGGGTTCGCGACCACCCTGCCCAGCTTGTCGAAGACGCGATAAAACTCGGGCGGCATCGGATCGATCGATTCGAGAACCTTCCCGGTCTCGCCGGCCACGACCGACTTCTTCAATTTCACCAGCGCGCCCGCCACCGGCTTCGGAAACGGCAGGGCATAGAATTTGCCGCGTCCCTCGACCGAGGCTTCGCAGAAGCCCCCAAGCGCGCGCACGAAAAGCAGCGCGCCCCACAGGACAGACACCCCGACAAAGGCGCCGACCAGCGCGCCGCCCGCCCCGTAGGCCAGACGGACAAGCGAGGTGCCCTGCTGCGCGGTGCGTTTGAATAAAAGTCCGCTCAGAAACAGCACGATCGCGTAAACAACCAGCCCGCCCACCACGCCGGCCAGCACTCCGAAAATTCCACCGATATCCGGCATGATCGCGCCGGCGACCGCT
Organism: Terrimicrobiaceae bacterium; assembly: GCA_028713285.1. Classification (GTDB taxonomy): domain Bacteria; phylum Verrucomicrobiota; class Verrucomicrobiia; order Chthoniobacterales; family JAATET01; genus JAATET01. The sequence goes on along the minus strand of JAQTOP010000051.1, from coordinate 14,614 downwards.
CCCACCGCGGCTCCAAAGCCCACGCCCACGATCAAAGCGGCGCACAAACCCGCCATGGAAAAGGCGGCCCGCACGACGCCGATCCTCCATCCGTTCCAGACGCACCATCCGATGGCGACGAGGACGCCGACCAGAAAAGCGTTCTGCCAGAATGGCGATGCCTCGGTGATCATTTATCGGGCGATGCAGTCCTGGGCGCGCTGGCGCAAAGCGTGATCGCACAGCACGAGCGCGGCCATCGCCTCGACCATGGGCACCGCGCGCGGCAGCACGCAGGGATCGTGGCGCCCGCGGGCCTTGAGTTCGGCGGCCTCGCCAGTGATGGTCACCGTTTGCTGCGCGCGCGCAATCGTCGCGGTCGGCTTGAACGCGATGCGAAAAACAATCGACTCGCCGTTGCTGATGCCGCCCTGCACGCCGCCGGAACGGTTCGTCTCGGTCGCCACGCGGCCCTCGCGCATCACGAAGGCATCGTTGTGCTCGGACCCGCGCAACCGCGCGCCCGCAAAGCCCGAACCGATCTCGAAGCCCTTCGTCGCGGGAAGGCTCAGCATCGCCTTGGCAAGGTCGGCCTCCAGCTTGTCAAAGACCGGATCGCCCAGGCCCGCCGGCGCATTGCGAATCGCGCACTCGATCACGCCGCCGATCGAGTCCCCCTCGCCGCGCACCTGCTTGATCCGCTCGATCATCCGCTCCGCCGCGGCGGCGTCGGGGCAGCGCACCGAATTCACCTCGACGGCGGCGAGCGTCACGACTGCAGAATCGACGGTCGCCTCGATGTCGTGAATCGCCGCGACGTAGGCCACGATTTCAAGTTGCGGAAAGAGCGTCGTCAAAACCTTCGCCGCCACGGCACCCGCCGCCACGCGGCCGATGGTCTCGCGCGCGGAGGCGCGGCCTCCCCCGGCGACCGCGCGAATGCCATACTTCGCCTCGTAGGTGTAATCGGCGTGCGACGGCCGATACATCGTCTCCATCTCGCTGTAGGCCTCGGAGCGCTGATCCTCATTCGGCACGAAAATGGAGATCGCGGTTCCCAGCGTGCGACCATCGGCGACGCCGCTGAGGATGCGACAGGTGTCGCTCTCCTTGCGCGGCGTGACGATGTCGCTCTGGCCGGGCCGCCGCCGGTCGAGCGCAGGTTGGACGTCGGCTTCCGAGAGCGGCAGCCGGGGCGGACACCCTTCGATCACCACGCCGACGCCCCCGCCGTGGGACTCACCCCACGTCGCGATGCGGAAAACCTGTCCGAGGAAACTGCCCATAGAATCCGCTAAACGTAGCGGCGCGAGCCCGAGTTGCCAACGCCGCGCTCAATCGATCACGTCGCGCTTGCGCATGAGCCCTTCCAGTCGCGGCAGGATCGACGCATCCTCCTTGAGTTCCACGAGCGGACGAAGTTCCTCAAAAATCTGCCGCACGTTGAGATTCCGCCCGTGACGCATCATCATATTTTCCACGTCGATCCAATCCAGATCGCGGGCGGCGAATGCCTTGTGAACCACGAGATCCTCGACCGTGCAGGTCCGCACGACCGCGCCACCTCCAATTTTCCAATCGGTCGCCCGCTCGATGCAACGCGCTTCAAAATCGAATACGCCCATCGAGACATCGAGATTCACGCCATTGGAAGCCTTGAGCAGCAGCACCCGATTCTTCAACGCAAAGGGGCGCGCATCACTCCGCCGTCCCTCGAAGGTTTTCAGCAGCCCATCGACCAGCCGCTCGTCATCCACGATCCGCGTCAGCACCGAGGCATCCGCGTCCTGTGTGAAGCGAGGTTCGCTCCAGCGCTGAATCGCCAGGCCTCCGATGAAGCAGAAGCCCAGACCAATTTCACGGATGGCGGCCTGTAGTTCCAGCGCCGCCTCAACGATGCGTGGAAAGCTCATGCGCCCTCAAAAAAATCCGCTGCTGCTCGATCATGCCCTCCGCCGATTCGCGCGCGGGCGAGCGCCAAAGCTCATCGGCCGGCCAATGCTGAAGATCGAGCATCCGCGCCGCGTCATCCTCCGTCATCGCCCGCAACTCGTCCCACTTCATGCGGTCGAGTTCCTCGCCCGCAACCTTCCACGTTTCGACCCAGCGGCGCATCGCTTCCTTGTCGATTTTCGGGACGGTATCCATGCCGCCACTCTAGTCTGATAACGCCGTTATGGGCAGTCGAAATCGCCTGCCTCACCGGCTCGGCTCCCCTGCCCGCGGTTACGTCTTCACCGGGACATCATCGCGCTCGACTTCCGGCCCCTCGGCGATGTCCCAGTGCGCGCGCAGGTTCAGCAAGTCCGTGACGAGCGCCGTCCAGCCGGTCTGGTGGCTCGCGCCGCAGCCGCGGCCGGTCTCGGCGTGGAAGTATTCGTTGAACTGCAGCAGGTCCTTCCAATGCGGATCGGTGGCGTAGCGCGCCTCGCCGCCGTGGCAGGGGCGCGCGCCCTGCGCATCCGGCAGGAACACGGAGATCAACCGCTGCGCGAGCAGCCGGGCCGCCTCGCCGAGCGTCACGCGGTGGCCGGAGCCGGTGGGAAACTCGACGGTGAGCGTGTCGCCGTAGAACCGGTGGTAGGTGCGCAGCGCCTCGATGAGCAGGTAATTGACCGGGAACCAGATCGGGCCGCGCCAGTTCGAATTCCCGCCGAACATTCCCGACGTGCCTTCGCCCGGCTCGTAATCGACCGAGTAAGGCACGCTGCCCGCCCAATAGACGTAGGGTTCCCTTTCGTGATGCTTCGACACGGAGCGGATGCCGAAGGGCGAAAGAAATTCCTGCTCGTCGAACATGTAGCGGAGGATGCGCTCGAGGTGCGCGCGCGTCGGGATGGCCAGCAGTTTCATGCCGCTCTTCGAGCCGGCGTTGTTCTCGATGAGGTGATGCGTGAGCACCTGGTGGTCTTTTACGAACCACTGCACGCGCTCGGCGAAATCCGGCAGCCGCTGCGAGTAGCTGTTCGGGATGATCGTGACGGCCAGCAGCGGCATGAAGCCCACGATGGAGCGGATGCGCAGCGGCTCGTGGCGTCCGTCCACCTCGAGCATGTCGTAGTAAAATCCATCGTCCTCGTCCCACAGGCCGGTGCCGCCGAGTTCGTTGATCGCATGCACGATGCGGACGAAATGCTCGAAAAACTTCGAGGCCATGTCCTCATAGACGTCGTCCTTTTGCGCGAGTTCGAGCGCGATGGAGAGCATCTGCACGCAATAGAATGCCATCCATGCCGTGCCGTCGGCCTGCTTGAGCGTGCCGCCGGTGGGCAGCGGCTTCGAGCGGTCAAAGACGCCGATGTTGTCGAGCCCGAGGAAGCCGCCGGCGAAGAGGTTGTTCCCGTCGAGATCCTTGCGATTCACCCACCAGGTGAAGTTGAGCAATAGCTTCTGGAAGACGCCTTCGAGGAAGCGCGAGCTCTCCTCCTGCTCGACCCACGGCAACCGATACGCACGCCAGGCGGCCCACGCATGCACGGGTGGATTCACGTCGGAGAAATTCCACTCGTAGGCGGGAATCTGGCCGTTCGGATGCATATACCACTCGCGCAGAAACAGGCTGAGCTGCCCCTTGGCGAGGAAGGGATCGATCCGCATGAGCGAGACCGTGTGAAAGGCGAGATCCCACGAGCAATAGTAGGGATACTCCCACTTGTCCGGCATCGAGATGACGTCGCGGTTGAACAGGTTCACCCAATCCGCATTCCGCGCCGCGTGGCCCGGCGGAGGAGCCGGCTGCGTCGAATCGCCGTCGGTCCACTCGATCTGCACGAGATCGTAGAATTGCTTCGACCACATCAGCCCGGCGTAGGCCTGCCGCGCCACGCGGCGCGATTCGTCGTCGGGATCGCCCTCGATCCGCCCGGCGTAGAATTCGTCGGCCTCCGCGATGCGCACGGCAAAAATGTCGTCGAAGCTGGCGTCGAACGGCGGCGCCTCCTTGTCCGCCGCCGCCTCGGCGCGCAGCCGCAACCGCAGCACGACCTCGCCGCCAGCCGGCACGCGCAGGGCGTAATGCGCCGCCGCCTTCGTGCCGGTCTGCGCGGGGTTCACGGCCTCGGCGCGACCGCCGACCACCGCGTCGTGAAAGGCGTCCTTCACGAACGGATGCGCGTTCGGCACATGGAAAAGCCGCTCGGTGTTCGTTTCGTTTTCGGTGAAGAGAAAAGCGGGCGCGGCGCCATCCGGTCCCGGCTCCACGTCGAGCACGTAGGCGCCCATCACGGCGTGCCGGGCGGAGAGGCGGCCCGCGCCGTCGAGGCGGATTTCCGGCCGCTCGGTGCATTCCTCACGGATGTCCCCCCAGGCCCACGTGTTGCGATACCAGAGCGTCGGCAGCACGTGGATCGCCGCCTCCTCGGGGCCGCGATTGGCGACCGTGATGCGAACGAGGATGTCCTCGATGCCCGCCTTCGCGTATTCGACGAAGACATCGAAGTAGCGGTTCTCGTCGAAGACGCCGGTGTCGAGCAGCTCGTATTCCCGCTCATTGCGGCTGCGGCGGGCGTTTTCCTCGATAAGGCGCTCGTAGGGAAACGCCGCCTGCGGATACTTGTAGAGCGCCTTCGCGTAGGAATGGGTCGGTGTGGAATCCAGGTAATAGTAGAGTTCCTTCACGTCCTCGCCGTGATTCCCCTGCGGCCCGGTGAGGCCGAAAAGCCGCTCCTTGAGGATCGCGTCCCTGCCATTCCACAACGCGAGCGCGAACCCGAGCCGTCCGAATCGGTCGCAAAATCCCAGCAGGCCGTCCTCGCCCCAGCGATAGGCGCGGCTGCGCGCGGCGTCATGCGGAAAGGAACTCCACACGTCCCCGTCGGCGGAGTAATCCTCGCGCACGGTCCCCCATTGCCGCTCCGAGAGATACGGTCCCCACAATTTCCAGAACCGCTCGCGGCGGGAGTCCTCGAGCAGGCGGACGATTTCCGCCGGAAGTTGATTGGTCTCGGGCATGGGAAATTTCCAGGGGCGCCGGTGAAGGATTCGGAATTCTACTGCTCGTGATAATTCCAGAGCAGGCCGCCATCGACGAAGAACGTCGAGCCCGTCATGTAGGCGGCCTCATCCGAGGCGAGGAACGCCGCGAGGCCGCTCACGTCGTTCGGCGCGCCGAGGCGGCCGAGGGGAATCTGCGTGACGAGCGCCTTGAGCAGCGCGGGATCGTTGAGCAGCTTCGTGTTGATCGGCGTCTGGATCGCGCCCGGTGCGATGTTGTTGACCGTGATGCCGTAGGGCCCGAGTTCCACTGCGAGATCGCGGCAGAGCATCTTCAGCGCGCCCTTGCTCGCGCAATACGTCGCGAAGTGCGGGAAGGGCAGCTCCTCGTGGACGGAGCTGATGTTGATGATCCTGCCCGGGCGCTTCGTGTCGAGCAGGTGGCGCACGAAATCCTGCGTCGCGAAGAAGGTGCCCTTGAGATTGATGTTGAGCACGAAATCGTAATCCGCCTCGGTGATGTCCCAAAAATCCGCGCGCTTCTCGACGCCGGCGTTGTTTACGAGAATGTCGATCTTCCCGAGCGCCTGCACGCCCTCGGCGATCATGCGGCGGTTGTCGTCGTTGTTGGCGAGGTCGCCCTGGAAAAAGTGGACGCGCCTGCCGAGCTTGCGAATCGCATCCGCCGTTTCCTGCGCGCTCTCGCCGACCTTGCGATCATCGACGATCACGTCCGCCCCGTCCTGCGCCAGGCGAATCGCGATCGCCTGCCCGATGCCCTGTCCACTGCCCGTCACCAGCGCCACCTTGCCTTCGAGTTTCATAGACCGGCGAATGTAGGCGGCGGCGCGGCGGAATGCACGCCTGCTCGTGTGACGAACGCGTTGCGCGGCGTTTCGGCGCTTGCCATGCGCGGCGGCGGCGGCGAACAAGGCCGCATGGCAGCCGGGGGAGAGGACAAAGACGAAAACGCGCCGCTGGGCATCGCGCTCATCACGGCGGCATTTTTCTGCGCGGCGGTGATGAGCGCCTTTGGGAAGGCGGCGTCGGGCGTGCCCGCGCTGCAGCTTCTCTTTTTGCAATACGGCATCAGCTTCCTCGTCTTCCTGCCGGTCGTCGCGCGGGAGGGAATCGGCTCGCTGCGCACCTCGCATCTCGGGCTGCACGTTTTCCGCAGCGTCACCGGCTCGGTCTGCCAGCTCCTGTTTTTCATCTCGGTCAAGTCGATCCCGCTGATGGATGCCGTGCTGCTCTCGAACGCCGCGCCGCTCTTCATTCCGCTCGTGGTCTATGTCTGGTTTCGCAAAACCGTGCAACCGCTCGTCTGGCTGAGCCTGCTCATCGGGCTCGCGGGCATCGTGCTCATCATCAAGCCAAGCGCCACGATGTTCCGCGATCCCGCCGCGCTCATCGCGCTCAGCGCCGCCGTCTTTTCCGCGCTCGCGCTCGTCGCCACGAACAAGCTCTCGGCCACCGAGCCGCCGACGCGCATTCTCGTTTACAACTTCGGCATCTCGACGCTTCTGCTCACGCCGCTCTGCGCCTTCGCGTGGCAGCCGCCGACCGGCCGTCAGTGGCTCCTGCTTGTCGGCGTGGGCCTCTCGATGGCGGTTACGCAATACCTCATCATCCTCGCCTACCGCCAGGCGAGCGCGGCCAGCATCTCGCCGTTCAACTACACGGTCGTCATCTTCTCCGGCCTGCTTGGCTGGATTCTTTTCGGCAACGTGCCCGACTGGATTTCCGTGCTCGGCACCGCGCTCATTTGCGCCGGCGGCATCCTCAGCATTCGCGCCGGTCATCCCGAAGGCCATGGCCACGCGCTCTCCACCGGCCACGGGCCTCCTCCGCCAAAAACCCAGCCAACTCCCGCAGTCGCATGAAACTCGATCCCCGCCAGCTTCCCGCCGTTCCCACGCTCGTCGCGGAACCCGCCTTCCCGCACGATTCGATTCTCGGCGAGTCGCCGCTGTGGGAGGAACGCGAGCAGGTGCTCTATTGGGTCGATATCGATCGCGGGGAAATCCATCGCTTCGATCCCGCCACCGGCGGCGACAAAATGTTCCCGCTCGGGGGCAAGGTCACCTCGATCGCCCGGCGGCTATCCGGAGGCCTCGTCGCCACGCTGCGCAAGAATTTCGCGACGTTCGATCCCGCCACGGGCCGCAGCGAAATTCTCGACGCGGTGGAAGCGGACCTTCCCGAGAATCGCTTCAACGACGGCAAGTGCGACCGCCAGGGCCGCTACTGGGCCGGCACGATGAACGAGGTCCACGTCGGACGCCCCGACGCCGGGCTGTATCGCTTCGACGGCGCGGGGCGCGTGACGAAAATGATCCCCGACGTGACGATTTCCAACGGCACGGGCTGGAGCCCGGACGGACGAACCATGTATTACACCGACACGCTGCGCTACGCGGTGTTCGCCTACGACTTCGATCCCGTCACGGGCGGCATCGAAAATCGGCGCGTTTTTTACGAGGTCGATCCCGCCGCCAATGGCCTACCCGACGGCCTCACCGTCGATGCGGAGGGCCATGTCTGGAGCGCGCTCGTGAACTACGGGCGCATCCTGCGATTCGATCCCCATGGCCGCCTGGAGCGCGTTGTCACCTTCCCCGCCACGCGCGGTACCTGCTGCACATTCGGCGGCCCCGGCTACGGCGATCTTTACATCACCACGGCGCGAGAATGCCTCACCGCGGAGCAAATTGCCGCCCAACCCATCGCCGGCAGCCTTTTCCATTGCGCGCCGGGCGTCGCCGGATTGCCGGAAACGCCGTTCGCGAATTGATCCGCCGCTACCGGTCCCGCTGGTAGGTCGCCTGCGGCTGGATCGTTGTCACCGATGCGACGGTGGGTGTCGCGCGGATGGTCTCCGAGAACTTGTAGGCAGAGGGTTTGAACACGCGGTCGTGGGTTTTCGGATCCATGTGCGAGAGGCCGAAGAGGGACTTGTAGCCGTAGTGCCATTCGTAGTTATCCGCGAGCGACCAGGCGAAGTAACCCCGCACATCGCAGCCGTCGCGGATGGCGCGTCCGATGGCGGCGAGGTGGTTCTGCATATACCATACGCGCTTCGCGTCGTTGCGGGCGGCAATGCCATTTTCGGTGATCATCATCGGCTTGCCGTAGCGGGCGGCGACGCGATGGATTTCCTTGTAGAGGCCGTCCGGATTGATTCTCCAGCCCATCGTCGTGAAGTTCGGCCCGTGGCGGTAGGGCTCGGCGAGCAGCGAGATCGGGCCCGGCGACTGCGAATAGTAGTAGTTGATGCCGAGGATGTCGCAGACGTCGTAGATGCGGTCGAGGTGGTCGATGTTCTGGTGAATCATCGTGTTGTAAATGAGGCCACCCGGGTCCAACGGCGCGCGTTCCCACCAGGGCAGCGCCTCGACGCTCACCACCTTCGCGGTGGGCTTGATCGCCTTGATGCGCGCGGCGGCATCGCGGAACATCGCGGTGCTCGCATCGATGGCCTTCCAGTAATGCCCGAAGGCAAGGTCCATGCAGGGCGGCCACACGCCGACGATGTAGGCCGTCGTGATCTGGCCATTCGGCTCGTTCTGCGGCGCGTAGTAGTTCGTGTAGGGAGCGGTCGCGCGCACCATGCGATCCACGAAGGCGTTCCAATGCGAGCGGGTGAGCGGATGCAGCCAGTTCGATTTGCCGGGATTCCTTTTGTCGTAGAGCCAGGACGGAAAAGTGAAATGCCACAGGCAGATCACCGGCTCGATGCCGGCCGCCTTGAGCCGCCGCGCCATCCCGACGTAGCGCCGGATGGCGGCTTCGTTATAGACGCCCGGCTGCGGTTCGATGCGCGCCCAGGAAAGGCTGAACCGATAGTGCGTGACGCCGATCTTCTTGAGCGCCGCGAGGTCCTTGTCGAACTGGGTCCAACTGTAGAGCGCGTTCCCTTTTGGCGGGGCCTTGCCTTCGGAAACAAGGATGTCCCAGTCCGAATAAAAATAGTCCTTGTCCCCGGGATTCACCGCCGGATCTTCGTATTGATAGGCGGCCGTCGAGATGCCCCAGGCAAATTTGTCGGCGGGATGCGGCGCGGACTTCGCGGGACGCGGCTGCGGGCCCTTGCCGGGAGGGCCGAGCGGGTTGAGGGCGCAGCCGGAAATGGCCGCCGTGGCGGCGAGAACGGCGAGAAGTTTGATGGCGGAAGGAATCTGGAACATGCGGCGAAGCGGGGAGACTGCGGAGACGAGAGAAGAATTTCGACGCTAAAATTTCACGCCGCCGCCCACGAAGACGCCCGACTCGGCGGCTTTGTAGAGGAAGCCGCCATTCGCGTAGTCCATGTAGAAATAGCGGTAGCCCAGCTCGCCGAAGAGATTCCGCGTAAAGTTCACGCCGATGGTGGCGTTGAGGTTCCAGGCGATTCGCGAACCCGCGTAGAAACCGCCGGCGTCGCACTGCGTGGCAAGGAAGAGCCAGCGTGTGAGGTCCACCTGCGCGCGCACACCGACGATGGGATCGACCCACCAGCGGTTCCCCTCCCCGCCCGCGGGCAGCGTATCCTCGAGCTTATTGGCAATGGATTTCGCGAGCCTCTTTTGCGCCTTGCTGACGGCTGCCGCCAGCTCGCCGGCCTTCGCATTTCCGGAATCGCCAGCCCGCCGGGCCTGGGCCGCGGAGAGATCGCCGCGCGCCGAGGCCACCAGCCGGCGCGCGGCGGCCTTGCCGGCCGCCACCTTGTTTTCGACGGCCTGGGCGAGCACCTTTTCCGCGGAGGCGACGCGCCGCCGGGCGGCGGCGATGAGCTGGTCGTCCAACTGCTGCCGGAGCTGCACCCGTGCCGCGCCGAGCTGCTGCCGCACCTGGGCCGTGACGAGACTGACGAAGTCCCGATGGACCGGATTGAAGGCCTTGCGCAACGCGGAACGATCCTCGAGCCGGCGGATTTCCTTCGGCACATCGACCCACCGCTCGACGACGGCAGTCGTGACACCCTCGCGCACCTGTTTTCCCACCTGGCTCTTCAATGCATCGACCTGCTCGAGGCCCGCATCCACGCCGGCCTTGAGCCTGGCGGCGAGCTGGTCTTGCAGGGCGTCGAGCCGCTGGATGGCTCCCGCCTCGCCCGCGCGGAGGTCGCTCGCAATCTGCTGCTGCAAGCCGGCAATCTTCGCGCGATCCGAGGCGGAGAGGCTCTGCAGGCTTTGATCGAGCTGCCGGGCAAAAGCGGCGACGTGCCGCGAAACGGCGGCCTGCGTGGCCATGTCGAGCCGCTCGGAGATGCGCTGGCTCGCGTCGTCGCCGATCTGCTGAATGCCGCCGGGATCCTGATCCGCGCTGATCGAGAGCGAGAAATAGTTGTAGCGCGCGCCGACATAAAGATCGACGAAGCCGCGGCGGTCCTCCCATACGCGATAGGCCAGCGCGAGCTGAGCCAGACCCTGATCGAGCGTGGCGGTTGCGCTTTTGTAAAGCGGGCCGGGAGTGCCCGTGGTGGCGGAGAGCTCGGCAAAAAGCCCGTCGGCCAGCAGGCCCCATTTGCCATAGCGCGCCTCGCCTTTGGCCATGACTCCCCACTTGAGATTCTGGAGGATGGTTCTCGCGTTGTAGTCCGCCAGAACGGACGGGAAGCCCTTTACTCCCACGTCGCCGTCGATTCCCAACGCCCAAAGATACGGTTCGACCATGAACGACCAGCCCGTGGGATCCTTGCCGGGAATGATCACAAATTGATTCGGCGGGGTTTCGAATGGAGCTTTCAGTTCGTCCATGGGCGCGAAGGTCTTGCCCGGACCTCCCTGCTTTTCGGTGGTCGAAGGCGGCGTGGAAATCTGCTCCGCGGGAGCGGCGGCGAGCGGCGAGATTCCGGTGACAGCCGCGAGGAGCGCGGCGAAATGGATCCAATGGATTCGTTTCATTTAATCGAGGCTTTGACGCAGCGGAAGCCGAGGTGGTTCGTGCCGGTGTCGGGTTCGCCCTTGCCCCGCGTGCCGGCGAGATAGCGGGTGCAGTATTGATCGGTGCAAAGGAACGAGCCGCCTCTCTGCACGCGTTTTTTTGTGCCGGGTTCGGAGGGATCGAACGACGAATCCGGGCCCTGCGGGTTGCGCGCGACGCCGGCCGCGCGGGCGAGCTGTTGGAAATAATCCGGGCGATACCAGTCGCCGCACCATTGCCAGACATTGCCCGCCATGTCGTAGAGGCCGTAGCCGTTCGGAGGAAACGATTTCACCGGCGCGACGCCCGCGAAGCCGTCCTCGCCGGTGTCCCTGACCGGGAATTTCCCCTGATACGTGTTGGCCATCCATTTCCCTCCCGGCCTGAATTCATCGCCCCACGCGTAGAGCTTGCCCGACAATCCGCCCCGGCTGGCAAATTCCCATTCGGCCTCGGTCGGCAGGCGCTTGCCCGCCCATTTCGCATAGGCCTCGGCGTCGGGATAGGCGATCTGCACGACGGGATAGTTCCCGCGGCCTTCGATGCTGCTCTTCGGTCCCTGGGGATGCCGCCAGTTCGCGCCAGGCACGTAGTTCCACCATTGGAAATGGTCGTTCAGCGGCACCGGCCCGGGGGTCGGCGTGAACACGACGGCCCCGGCCACGAGATTCTCCGGCGGCGCCGTCGGGAACTCCTCCTGCGTCGGCGCGATCTCGGCGATCGTGCGATAGCCGGTCGCTTTTACGAATTTCTCGAACTCCGCATTCGTCACATCCGTCGCATCCATCCAAAAGCCATCGACAACGACCCGATGGATCGGGAACGCGTCGGCCACCGTCGCAGGCGAGCAGCACGAGACCCCGTTGCTCTTCCCCTCGCTGCCCATCGAGAATTGGCCGCCGGGAATCCAGACCATGCCCGCCGGCGCGGGGCCGGGCGGCTTCGCGGAATTTACGACGGTCGGGGCAAATGCGGAAGCCGCGGGATCGGCTGCGGAAGAAAGCGAGCACGCGCCCCACGCCCACATGCCGAGGACTCCGACGATTTTCGCCGGCTTGCTCGCAAGGCATGCGCCGCACCAGACGGCCATCCCCGCGTGGACGGCCACCGCCGGCCAGAGCAAAGCGCCGTGCAGTCCAAGCCCGATTCCGGCAAAGGCCAGGACGGCCGCGGCGGTGACGTTGTAAACCCACATCGCCGCGACCAATCCTCGCGCGGCGCGGCTTTGTCCGTCACCGCGGGCAAGCCAGCAGGCGACGCCAAGTGCGAGCAACCCCGCACCCGCGACACGCGCCACGGTCAAGGCAGCGGGGCTTTCCAACGGCGGGCCGAGCAGGAGCACGGCGGTCGCGGAAGGAACGGCCAGCAGCGCCAGACCCGCGCCTGCTTCGAGGACGGCGGTCGTGGTCTGGAGAGCTTTCACGCGGGACTAGTCGTTGGCTTTCGCGTCCGCGGCTTTCGCAGCGGGCGCCTCCGCCGGCAGCATCTGCAAGGGTCCCACCTTGACGGCGAGCTTGTCGATCCTGCCATTGAAGGCGAACGGCGTCTGGTAGTCATCGTCGTTGACTCCGGTGCGGAGATCCACGCCGACGTCGAAGGTCTCGTCCGCCACCTCCAGGAAAGCGACCGAATTGGGCTGCGCGTGTTTGTCCACGACCTTGCCGTCCACGCTCAACACACCCGTGCCGCCCTTGGCGACGCCGGGGCCGTCGTAGGTGAAGTCATAGACGATGGTGTGCTTGCCCGGAGTGAGGGCATCCTTACCCTCCCAGCGGTATTGCGCGAGGGTGAGCATGTTGTAATCGAAGACAGGCCTGCCCTTGAGCAGATACAGGCCGTATCCGCCGAACTTTCCGCCGAGGGTGACGAGCATTCCGTCGCCGCCGCCTTCGGGCACATCGACGTCGGCCGTGATCGTGTAGGAGCGGCCGATGTAGCTCGGCGCGTTCGCCGTGGGGATGCCGGGGACCATCCCCGAGAAGGTGAAGTCCGATATTCCCGCCGTGGCGCTCGGACGCGGGGCGAGCGCCCGCGCGAAGGTGTCGTTGTTGAGCGGATAGACCTGATATTTCTTCGCCTCCTGCTCGAACACGGCCTGCATTTCCTTCAGCTTGTCGGGCATCTTCGCCGCGAGGTCGTCGGCCTGCGAGTAGTCCTTCGTGAGATCATACAGCTCCCACTTGTAATCTTTCGGCGCGGGCAGCGGAGCGTTCAATATCCACGGTCCATGCGGCGGGGTCGTGCAGGCATACCAGCCGTCGTGATAGATGCCGCGGTTGGCGATCATCTCGAAATATTGGGTGGTTCGCGTGGATGGCGCGCCGGCGTTCGCCTTGGGGAACGTGTAGGCCATGCTCACGCCTTCGATGGGCTTCTGCTGGATGCCATCGACCGTGATCGGAGCCTTGATGCCCGTGGCCTCGAGGATCGTCGGCACGATGTCGATGATGTGGTGGAACTGCGTGCGGATGCCGCCGAGATCCGTGATGTGGCCGGGCCACGAAATCGCCAGGCCCTGCCGGGTGCCGCCGAAGTGCGACGCGATCTGCTTCGTCCACTTGAACGGCGTATCAAACGCCCACGACCACGCGACCGCCATGTGCGGGTAGGTCGCCGCGGAACCCCAGACATCGTAGAACTTCATCTGCTCGGCGATCGGGGTCTCCAGGATGCCGTTGTAGGCTCTCCACTGGTTGGGAGTGCCGACCAGGGTGCCCTCGGGACTCGTGCCGTTGTCACCGTCGATGTAGATGATGAGCGTGTTATCGAGCTTGCCCATGTCCTCGACCTGCTGGATCACGCGGCCAATCTCGTGGTCGGTATATGCCGTGTAGGCCGCATACACTTCGGCCTGCCGGGCGAAGAGTTTTTTCTCATCGGCCGAGAGCGTGTCCCACTTCGGCAGGCTGTCGGGCCACTCGGTGAGTTTCGCATCCGCGGGAATGATCCCGAGCCGTTTCTGGTTGGCAAAGATCTGCTCGCGCAGTTCGTTCCAGCCCATGTCGAACCTGCCCTTGAATTTGTCGATCCATTCCCGGGTCGGCTGGTGCGGAGAGTGGCTTCCACCGGGCGCGTAGTAGAGGAAGAAGGGCGTGTTCGGCGCTGCGGCGTTGATTTGTTTTAAGTATTCAATCGCATTGTCCGCCATGTCGGTCGTGAGGTTGTAGCCGGGCTTGCCGATCCACGGGAAAACCTGCGTGTGATCCTTGAAGAGATAAGGCGTCCACTGGTCCGTCTCGCCGCCCATGAAACCGTAGAAGTAATCGAATCCCATGCCCGACGGCCATTGGTCGAAAGGACCCGCCGCGCTGTATTGGAAGCCCGGCGTGTTGTGATTCTTCCCGAACCACGATGTGGCATAGCCATTGCCCTTGAGGATCGTGCCAATCGTCGCGTTGTCCGTGCCGATGATCGAATCGTAGCCGGGATAGCCGGTGGAAAGTTCCGTAATCACGCCGAAGCCCCCGGAGTGATGGTTGCGGCCCGTGATGAGCGCGGCCCGCGTGGGCGAGCACAGCGCGGTGGAGTTGAACTGCGTGTAGCGCAGCCCCGCCTTTGCGATGCGGTCCAGCGCCGGAGTCGGGATGACTCCGCCGAAGGTCCCGGGAACGCCGTAGCCCTGGTCGTCGGTCATGATGAGCAGCACGTTCGGCGCGCCCTTCGGCGGCACGATGCGAGGCGGCCACCAGGTCTTCGACTTCGTCGCGTTTTGCTTGATGACGCCGGCGAACGGCAGCGGCGGCGCCGGAATTTGCGCCCCGCTGATGACTTCAGTGGCGCTGGCGTTGGCGGGATTTCC
>JAQTOP010000050.1 GCA_028713285.1 Terrimicrobiaceae bacterium | reverse complement strand
CGCCAGGATCAACATCCATACCGGGAGTTTCATGCCCGCAAATTCTCACACTCTCCCGCGCGCGGCAATCCCGGTTGCTCCGCCATTATCGCGACGCGGCCGCCGCCCGCTGGATGGCGTTGTAATGGATATGAGCCGTCTGCTGGTTGAATGCCGTCTGCACCTGCGCCTGCTTCGATTTGGAAACCGTCACACAGCCGCCAAGCGCCGCCAGGCAAAGCGCAAGTCCCAACCGCCTCATGCCCTCACTCTCGCATCAAACTCTCGATCAGCAACGCCGCCAGCTCCTGCGTCGCGTCATCCAGCTCGCCGAGCTTTTTCTTGAGCCGCTGCAAATTCGGGTCCGCAATCGCCTCGCGCACCTCCGCCACCAGCGCCTCGATCCGCCTGCGATCCTCCGCCGCAAGTTCCAGTTTCTCAAACGCCACGTCGATCGCGGGCAGCATCTCCTCCGCCTTGAGCTTTGCCTCGGCGAATTGCCGGTCCGCCATGTCCTCGAATGCGTGCTCGACCGACGCGCCGATCATCTCCTCGACCGCATCGTCCGCCACGTTCACCGCGCTGCGAATTTCGATTGTGGTGTCGCGCCCGGTCGCCACGTCCCGGGTGAGCACGTGGAGAATGCCGTTTGCGTCGATTTCGAATTGCACGCCGACGCGGGCCTGACCCTTCGGCGCCGGCGTGAAGTCCACGTCGAACTCGCCGAGCCGCCAGTTGTCCCGCGCCAGCTCGCGCTCGCCCTGCAGCACCGCGATCCGCATCGCCGCCTGCCCCGCGACGGCGTTCGTGAACATCTCGCCTTTCTTGATTGGAATCGTCGTGTTGCGCGGGATCAGCACGTTCATCAATCCGCCAAACGTCTCGATCCCGAGTGAAAGCGGCGTGACATCGAGCAGCGTGACGTTCCGCACCGAACCCTCGAGAATGCCTGCCTGGAGCACCGCGCCCAGCGCCACGGCCTCATCCGGATGCTGGGTCACATTCGGCTCGCGTCCGAAGACCTCCGCCACCAGCCGCCGCACCATCGGCATGCGCGTCGCCCCGCCGACCAGCACCACCTCGTCCAGATCGCCCGCCGCCAGCCCGGCATCCGCCAGGGCCCGCAGGCAATGCCCCCGCGTCCGCTCCAGAATCGGCCGGCAAATGGATTCCAATTCCGGCAGACGCAACGCGACATCCGACGCCTCGTCCTGCGTCGTGAGTTGCTCCCGCGCCTCCCTTGCGAGCTGCGGAGAAATCCCGAATCGCTCCGCCACCGCCGCGTCGAAATCGTCCCCGCCAAGCTGCGTATCGCCATGGGTCGCGAGCACCTGGAAGACCTCGCCCGCCAGCTCCAGCACGGAAATATCGAACGTCCCGCCGCCCAGATCATACACCGCGACCTTCGAGCGCTCGCCGAGCTTGTCGAGCCCGTAGGCCAGCGCGGCCGCCGTCGGCTCGCTGAGGATGCGCCGCACCTCGAGGCCCGCCAGCTCCCCCGCCCGCTTGGTCGCCGCCCGCTGCGCGTCGTTGAAATACGCAGGCACCGTGATCACCGCCTCGCGCACCTCGACGCCCAGCGCCCGCTCCGCGCCGCGCTTCAACTCCGCAAGAATCAACGCGGAGATTTCCTCCGGCAACCACTTCCGTCCGCCCGCGGTCAACCGTTCTCCCGAGCCCATCCGCCGCTTGATCGACGTCACGACGTCCGCGCCGGGCAGCTCGCGCGCCGCCCATCCGACCACAGGATCCCCGCCTTCGGGGAACGCGACGACCGAAGGCGTGAGCCGCCGACCCGCCGCATCGGCAATGAGCACGGGAAACCCGGCGTCCATTGCGCCGATGAGCGAATTCGTGGTCCCGAGGTCGATTCCAACAATCATGCCGGAAACCTCTAGCGGAATTCCCGCGCCACCGCCTCATCTTCCTGATCGCGGCAGGCCTTCCTTCCAGACGCCGTCCGCCTCGCCAGGATTTGTCTCGTGTCGTGAAACGCTGAGGTCGGTTTTTGATGTGCGAACGTCAGTGGTCCGGTTACGACGATACGAGACGCCCTCGTGCCTAAACCACCTACACGAAAGAAAGAAAAGCTACCGCCAAAGCAGCACCGTGAAAGCGCTGACCGGCGGAACGCCGCTACCGCAGGAAGTCTTCGAGCGGCAGATCCTTGCGAAACTTGCCTCAGCCGCCTCGGGTGACCTTCAACCAACCCAAGTCATGGCCAATTAGCAGCTCCGTCATCTTCGCGTGGTGAGTGTTCTTCATGGCAACGGGCTGAGCCTGAAACCCAAACTCTGCGGCGAGCGCCACAATCTCCGGCGTATTGTCGTAGGTCATGAGGAAGTCCCCCCTGCAAGCCTTCATCGCTTTAAACAGGCGACGATGGTCGATCTGCCACTTGGTGTAGAGGCGCCGCGCCGCGAGGGTGTAAGGCGGGTCAATAAAGAAGACCGCATCCTTGTCGGCCTTCTGTTCCTCCAGGAGCGCAAAGCCATCACCCTCTACGAAGGTGAGTCTATCTTTGCCCTGATTGATTTCACGAATTCGACGGGCCAGAGTTTCGGGATACCAGCGCGACAGCAGCCCCCGGCCGTTCTCGCCGGCCTTAACGAGTCCGGCTCCCGCCGCCATGATTCCACCGCGCTGGACTCGGTTTCGAAGAATCGTCTGGAATGCCCTCTCTGGCACCGTCTCGGCGGAGGAATCAAGGACTTTCCGAACGTTTTCCAACGTAAGCTCGAAATTGAGAATTTCTTTCGCCAACCACTTCGCCTGACCGTTCAACACGACGCGCCACACGGCCGCAACCGCAGGGTCGAGTTCAGCAAAGATCACGTGCTTCGCGAGTCGCTCGAAACCAACGGTAAGACTCACGATGCCGCCGCCGGCGAATGGCTCTATAAAGCGAGTCGGGAGTTTTGATTTGCTACGCAGCCAATCCCGAAGATACGGAATGAACCAGGTCTTGCCGCCTGGGTACCGGAATGGACTCCTCTGCGGAACGCTGGCAACATTAACGGGCCGATCGGCTTTGTAGCGGACACGGCGTGTCGAAAGAACTTCCAGGAAAAGCCCGGCCGCCTCTTCACGAATCCGAAACCCTGCCGATTCATCCAAGCGTCGTGCAATGTCGAGGAGGTCGTCAGCGATGCGCTCTGGCACGCGAATAACGGTAGTCTTACCGGATGTCCACTTGCGGGGAAACGTGGTTGAGGAGCGAGCCCTGCGCACGATTGAGAACATGATCATCGCATCCGGTCAACCCTGTAACAGGGCTTTCTTCCGTGTTACAACAGCTCACTCCTTGTGCCAGGCTCTGAACGACGCTGCGTCGTATGGGCGAACCTCGACCGGCAAGGAAGCGCTTGCCCCGACGCGGCGTTAAACATAGTTTTACATCATGATCAAGCGCATCACGAAAGTCGGCAATTCGCAGGGGATTATCCTCGACGCGGCGCTGATGGAACTGGCCCATCTCAAGCCGGGAGACGATCTGAATGTCGAGGTGCATGCGGGCGGCACGATCACGCTCACGCCGCTTCGCCCGCGTCCGTCGCGCGAGGAAGTATCGCGTGTCATCACGAAGACGATGAAGGATTACGCGGGGACGATGAAGAAGCTGGCATGAGCGCCACGCCCGGCGATTGCTTTCATCTCACGACCGAAATCGTGCTGGAGATCCATGCCGCAGCGATCTCGAAATTCGGCGGTTCGGAGGGCGTCCGCGAAGTCGCGCTGCTGGAGTCGGCGGTGTCTGCGCCCCAAGCGAGCTTCGGCGGCCAGTCGCCGTTTTCCGATCTCACCGAGGTCGCGGCGGCTTATCTTTTCTACCTTTGCCGGAATCATCCCTTCATCGATGGCAACAAACGCGCGGCACTCGGCGCATGCCTCGTTTTTCTGCGGCTGAACGGGATCGAGCCAAAGGCCGACGGTCGGGAATGGGAGGCTCTCACTCTGGCCATCGCTGCAAGCGAGTTGGATCGCGTTGCAGCCACCGAGGGCTTGCGAAAGCTTTTGCCAGGGAATCGTGCGTGAGCGCCTTGCCGCGATCCGCTCGAAGCGCTGAGTCGCGGAGATTGCCCTTTCCCGCGCGTGCCGGGCGCGGCATCTTCTGCGGACTCCATCCGTGAAGAAGTCCTTCAGCCTGTTTCTCGCCCTGCGCTACCTCAAGCCGAAGCGCACCTTCGTCTCACTCATCACGATCATCTCGATCCTCGGCGTCACGCTCGGCATCACGGTGCTCATCCTCGTGATCTCGGTGATGAGCGGCTTCGAACTCGAACTGCAACAAAAAGTGATAGGCTTCGATGCGCACATCATCGTCAACAATGGCGGCCTCCTCGAGAACTGGAAGGAGACCGCGAAGGCGGTGCAGTCCGTTCCCGGCGTGGTCGCCGTGGCGCCCTACACGCTCGGGCGGGTGATGGCGGAATTTGACCACCACCGGCTGGCGCCCCTTGTGCGCGGCATCGATCCCGAAAAGGAATCACAGATCACCGACATCAAGAAATACATCGTCGCCGGCGAACTCGACCTCGACGGGGACAAATGCGTCGTGGGCCTGAATCTGGCCGAGCAGCTTGGCCTGAGCGTGGGCAGCAAGTTGAACCTCACTTCCGCAAAGAACGTCGATGCGATCATCGACCAGATCAACCGCGCGCAGAAAGAGGGAAGCAAGGACCCGCAATTGTTTGAAAACATCAAGCAGATGATCCTGCCGGCCGAGCTCACCGTGACCGGAATTTTCGAAAGCGGACGCTACCTTTACGACAGCGATTTCGTGCTCGTGCCGCTCTACGTCGGCCAGGAGATGTATGAACTCGACGGCGGCGAAGTGCATGGTCTCGCGGTTCGGACGACCGATCCGTTCACCGTCGAGGCCACGAAGCACGCGATCATGGAGCGCATCGGTCCGCCGAATCTCGCGCTCACGTGGGTGGATCAGAACAAGGAACTCTTCGACGCGATTCGCATGGAGCGCGGCGTGATGTTTTTCCTGCTCATGTTCATCGTGCTCGTGGCGGCGTTCGGCATCATGAACACGCTCATCACCGTGACCGTGCAGAAGACGCGCGAGATCGGCATCCTCAAGGCGCTGGGCGCGCGCACCGGCCAGATCGTCGGCATTTTTCTCGCGCAGGGCATGGTGGTCGGTTTTTTCGGCACCCTCACCGGCCTCGGCCTCGGCATGACGCTGATCCGCTTTCGCAACGAGACCCGCGACTTCCTCGCGACGGTGCTGCATGTCCAGGTCTTCCCCGCATCGGTCTATCAATTCAGCGAAATTCCGGCGAAGGTCGTGCCGTCCGACGTCGCGATCATTTGCGTCAGCGCATTCGTCATCTGTTCGCTGGCGGCGTTGATCCCGGCCTATTTCGCGGCCCGCCTCGATCCGGTCAAGGCGCTGCGATACGAGTAGCGAGCATTTCGTCCGCGGCGCGCGAGCAGCCACGCGGCAATGCCGCCGGGTCGCGGCCGATGAGTTCGAAATTTTCACCGCGACGAATCGCCAGATCCTGCGTCTGCACCGCGCACACCGACCCAAGATTCGCAGCGTCGAAGAGCCGCAGCACACCGATCCCGCCGTCCTCGACCTCACGGCCCGTGGCGGGATCGACGACGAGGGCGCGCGCCCAAAGCGGACCGACATGCGGAGCGCCGATTCCCCGGCCATAGAACTGCGAGGAAAGCTCGGTCATGCCGTATTCATTGCGCACGGATTCCGCATCGAGTCCCAACCGCGCTGCGAATCGCGCATAAAGTTCCGGCTTCGACAGCTCGCGCCGGGTCCCCTTGTAGCCGCCGGTCTCGATGGCGACGCTGCCGGCGGGCAGGGCGAGCGTTCGCTCACCGAGCCACTCGAACCAATCGAGAAACGCCAGCGCCGGGCCGAAGAGCGCCAGCGGCTCGCGGGCGGCGGCGGCGATTCCCGTGAGATCCTCCCAGCAAGCTTGTCCATCGCGCACGAAAAATGCTTTTTCTCCTTCGCATAACCACGAGGCCATTTGACTCAAGGAGGAATGGGGCGCTTCGGCGGGCGGCGGCATCAGAGCCAGCACCCGGCGATGTCCCAGCCCCTCGAGTTCCCACCCGCGGGTCGCCGCGGCCTCGTAAAGCCGGAGAGACCGAAAATGATGTTCCCCGCAGCCCTCGCCCGTCGTTCCGCTCGTGCGAAACGTGCGCGCGGTTTCGCCGGACGGGAAAGCGCGGATCGCGTGCTCTTTGAAGAGCCGCTGCGGCACCGCCGGAATCTCGCGCCAGGCGGACGGCGAGGGAAACTGCGCGCAATACCGTCCGTAGGCGGGGTTCGCCTCGCGCTGGAAAGCGTGGACTTCGAGCAGCATGTCGCCGGACGCCGCCCGCGCGGGGTTTGCGATCCAATCGAGCAGGCGGGCCTCGATGCGGTCGGAATTCATCGTTCCAAGGATGCGGTCTGTGGCGAAAATGTCACAGACGTTTTGCGCGGCGATCCGTTAACACGTCTCCGGAAATGAGGATCGGTCGCTGGATTCGCATCGGGGTGGCCATTCTCGGCTCCGCCGCGCCGGGGCATTCGGCTCCGGCAGCCGGCGGTGCGGCGGGGCAGGCGATGACCGCCGAGGAACTCTACAACGCGTCCATCGCCGCCTACAATTCCGGGAAATTCGCCGAGGCGGTCGCGGGATTTCAAAAGTTCGAGCGGGACTTCGGAAAGTCGGATCAAAGCCAGGCGATGGTCGCGGGCATGCGCTATCCGCTGGCAATGAGCCTGCTGCATTTGCAGAAATTCGATGCCGCGCTCGAGGCCATATCAGCCTGCCTGCAGGCCGCTCCCCCTCCAATCGCCTCGCAAAAGGAGGACCTGCTTTTCTATCGCGGAGTCTGCGAGATGCAGGGCGACTCGAAGGATGCGGCGCGCAAGACCTTCGAGCGATTTGCGCGCGAGTTTCCGAATTCGCGCCAGACTTCCGAGGCGATGCTGCTCCACGGCACGACCTGGCTGCTCGACGATAAATACGCCGAAGCCGCCGCGCAATTCGCCGCCATCCGGCCGCGCCTCGACCCCGTGAATCGCGGCCGCGCCACCGTCCTCCAACTCTACGCGCTCCTGCAGGAGCAGAAGCTCGACGATGCCCTCGCGCTGGTCCGCGAAGAATTCCCGCGCATGGGCCAGATGCTGCAAATCGCGACCTTCCAGACGCTCACGCTCCAGCTCGGCACCGAGTTCCTCGACAAGGGCGAGAATCGCAATGCCATCGCCGCACTTCAGCGCGTCTGGCCGCGCGACCGCCTCGTCAAATATCAAAAGCAACGCCTCGCCGAACTCAATGACGCCCTCGCAGCCGCCGAGGCGCAGCCGAAGGGCGATCCCTATCGCAAGTTCCAGCTCAAGCAGATGATCGCGAAGGTCCGGCGCGAGATCGAGAGCCTCGAAAAGATTGCGAATTTCGACTCCGCGCTGCGCCTGCGCCTCGCCACCGCCTACCAGGCCATGCGCCGTTACCGCGAGGCGGCGCTCATCATGGAGGACATGCTGGCCACGCTGCCGCCGGACCCCGTGGTCGAATCCGCCTCGCTCGACCTCATCCAATGCTGGTCCGCCATCGAACGCTGGTTGAAGGCCATTGACGCCGCCCAGGCGTTTGAGCGGAAATTTCCGCAATCGAAGCAGCTCCCGATGGCGCTCTATTTGACCGGCATCGCCCAGCAACGACTCAACGACCAGGCCGCCGCCGTCGCGACCTTCGAGGCGATCCGCACGCGCTTCCCGGCATCCGACTTTGCCCCGCGCGCCCTGTTCATGAAAGGCTTCAGCCAGCTCCTCGCGGAGCAGAACAAGCCGGCCATCGCGACCTTCGAGGAATTTCAGAAGATCTATCCAAAGAACGATCTCGCCGACGCAGCCGCCTACTGGCTCGGCATGGGCTGCTCGCTCGACAAGCAATTCCTCCGCACCCGCGAGGTGATGGACGAATACCTCGACCACCGCGCGAAGGGCAGCTATCGCGGGCTCGCCGCTTTCCGCAAAGCCTACGCCGCCCAGTCGCTGCGCGACTTCGACACCAGCATCCGCGAGCTGCGCGCCTACCTGAAAAATTATCCGGGCCACGAATCGAACTCCGAGGCGCTCGTGCTGCTCGGCGACGCGCTCATGGACCAGGGCGACGTGACGGGCGGCATTGCGGCTTTCGAGCGCATCCCCCCCGCCGACACGCGATTCTTCGAGGAAGGCTGGTTCAAGGTCGGCAAAGCCTACCGCCTGCTCGAAGAGCCGGAGAAGCTGCGCGCGCATTTCGAGCGATTCGCCAAGGAGCATCCGCGCAGCCCGCGCGTCGCCGAGGCGATCTACTGGATCGGATGGACCCACCTTCAGGCCGGCAGGCCCGAGCTGGCGCGCGAGGCTTACTGGCAGGCCATCGCCGACCATGGCAACGACGCGACGATCCGTTCGGTGGACGATCTTTTCCCCGCGCTGCAAAGGCTCTACTCCGGCGCGGAGGAGCAGCCGAAATATCTCGCCCGCCTCCGCGATCTGGGCGCCGGAGCCGACGCCGGAAAAATGAAGACCCTCGCCCTGCGCGCGCTCTGGGCGCAGGCCCTCGTCTATCGCAAAGCCGACCCCGACCGCTCCCGCACACTCCTGCTCGACGCGGCGGCCCGCATCGATCCGCCGACCACGAACCCGCTCATCATGGCGGACTGCGCCGCCGCGCTCGACCAGGCCGGCCGGGCAGACGATGCCGGGCGCATGTGGCGCGATCTGGTGAAATGGAATCCGCGCGCCGCGCAGAAGGCCGACGCCTTCGCCGCCCTCGGCATGATCGAGTCCGCGCGGGGCAACGATTCCGCGGCACTCGCCTATTTCGACCGCTTCGAGCAGGAAACCATCGGCTCGCTCCTCTTCGGAAGGGTGATGCTCGCGAAGGCTAATCTGCTCGCCGCGCGCGGCGAACCGGACGCCGCCCGCAAGGCGCTCGAGGCGTTGCTGGCGGACCACTACACCACCGGCCCCGAAAAGGCCGAAGCACTCTATCGCATCGGAGAAATCTTCATGCAGCAGAAGAAATTCGCGCTGGCCGTTCCCTACTTCCAGCGCATCTACATCATGCATGGCCGCTGGCACGACTGGGTCGCGAAGGCGTATCTGCGCAGCGGACTGGCCTTCGAGGAACTCCACGACAAAGCCGCCGCCCGCAGGACCTACGAGGAGATGACCAAACTCGAGGAGCTGCAATCGCTGCCCGAATCCGCCGAAGCAAGGGAGCGCCTGCAGGCGCTCGCAGCGCCCGCCTCATCATGATCGCCCGTCCGCTCCTCCTCGCCGCGCTCCTCTCCAGCAGCGCTTTCACCCACGGTCCCGCGCGGGCACAGACGCCGGAAATCGTGGACACCCTCTTCATGAACGACGCCGCAGGCACCCGCCGCGCAGGCCGCATCGTGGGCATCGACGCGGCGACCTTGAAACTGGAAGTTCCGCTCGCGATCGGCGGCGCCCCCGGCGCAAAAGCGATCGTCGCCGTTCCACGCGCGCAGATCAGCCGCATCGAATTCGCGCCAAACGAAAATCGCGGCCGCCTCGTGGCCAGCCCCACCGCCGCGAATCTTATCGCCCTCAATGTCGAGTGGCTGCGATGGAAGCCGTTCCTTGCCGTCCCGAAGTCTCCATCCGGCGCTGTGGCCGTCGCCTTCGGCGCCGCGCTGCTCTCCACGAACGATCCGAAGCGCGCCGCCGACGCGCTCGAGCTTTTCAAGCGCGTCGAGCAGGCCGCATGGAACGACGCCGACCGGCAGGCCGCGAAGCAGGGCCGGCTGCGCGCGATGGTCGCCACCGGCCACGCCGCCGAGGCCGTCGCAGAGGCGACCGAACTGGCCAGGGCGTCCGAGGATTCCACGGTCCTCGTCGAAGCGAAATTCATTCTCGCGGAAGCCGCGCAGGCGAGCCTGCGCAAACTCGTCGCGGACAATCCGCGCTGGACCGAGGACCCGCGGGTGCGCCCCGAGCACGACCGCCTCTACAACGAGGCGCTCGACCTCTATCTCTACCCGAGCCTCTTCCTCGGCTCAGAGACCGAGGCCGCCTCGCGCGGGTTGTGGGGCGCGACGCGGATTTACCGTTTCGGCGGCGACAATGCGAATGCCATCGAGGCAGCGCGCGATCTCACCGCGCTCTATCCTTCCACCCGCTATGCCGCCTTGGCGCAGCAGTATCTCGACGGGCTTCCCGAAACGCTCAAGAAGCCGCCTGCTGGCGCCAACTCCCAACCATGACCCCCGCTGCCATGCTGCAACCCGTGGATCGCAAGGCCCTCCGCAGCGCCCGACTCAAGAAGCTGGCGTGGACGGTCGTTATCCTCGTCGTGCTGCTCCACGTGGGCGCCGGTCTCGTCGCCGGCGCGCTGGTTGTCGCGCGATACTTCATGAAGCCCGAGGCCACGTTCCAGGCGTCAAAGGATCTGCGCATGCCCGCGAAGGAACGCGAGAATCGGATGAACATGGCCGAGTTCGATGCGCTCGCTCCGAAGCCGAGCTTCAACGACAAACTCCAGGCCCTCAAGCCCACCGCCTTCTCGCTGCCGGAGCTGCCAAAGATTCCGATGGATCAGATGCTCCCGCTCGACCCGAGCGCCATCGTCTCCGATCAAGTCTCCAGCATGGTCGGCGCCGCCGCCGTCGGCAGCGGGATTGGCCAGGGCGGCAGCGGCGGGGGTGGCACCGGCACGGGATTCAGCTTTCTCGGCATCCAGACCACGGCGAAGCGCATCCTGATCCTCTACGATGTCTCGGCATCCGTGGTGACTGCCGCGAACCGCGCCGGATACTCCATGGAAAAAATTCGCGACGAGACGAAGACGATGCTCGCGGGCCTGGGAGTCAACACCCGCTTCGACCTTGGGCAGTTCGCCCGCAACTACGCCTTCTTCAGCCCGGAGATGCTGCCCGCGTCCGATCCGAACCGGCAAAGCGCGAACGCGTGGTTCGACGAGTGGTTCGCAACAGATGGCGCGATGAAACAATCCACCCCGAACATGGCGAGAGGGAGTCCCGGCTTCATCGAAGTGCTGCACGCCGCATTCAAGCTGAATCCCGACGTCATCTTCGTCATCTCCGACGCTTCCTTCGAACGCGGCTCAGGCAGCTCGGGAGCGCAGATTCCCTTTCCAGAACTCGATGACGCGCTCCGCGATCTCCAAAAGGCATCACCGACGCCGGTGCAAATCCATTTCGTCGGTGTCGGCATGAAGCCGGCGAACGAAAAGGAAATGCGCCGCGTGATGGCGAAGCACTCCGCCGGCGGACGCTTTCGGCAGTTGAAGTAGCCTTGCCGGAACGCGGTCCGCCCGCCGGCCGGGAGCGACTCAAGCACCGGACCAAAGCAATGGAAGCTGACCTCGCCCAGATCGAACGGCATTTCATCGATGTCGGCCTGCGCTTCCTTGAGCGATTTCTGATTCAAAACCCCGTGGCATTTTCATCCGGAATGCGAGCTGACTTTGATCGTCCGCGGGCGGGGGATGCGATAGGTGGGAGACAGCATCGAGCGATTTGACGACGGAGATCTTGTCCTTCTTGGCTCCCGGCTGCCGCACTATTGGTGGAAGGATTCGGACGACCGCAGGCGCGCGCATTCGGTGGTCGGTCAATTCACGGAGAGCTTTGCCGGGGAGGAATTCTTCGCACTTTCGGAAATGGCGAATATCCGGCGTCTCCTTGCTCTGGCCCGCAGAGGGCTCGTGTTTTCAGGCGATACGCCGAAACAAACGGCGAGCGATATGCGACGCATCGCGTCCCTGAACGGATGGCCCCGCCTTCGCCTGCTGCTGGACATTCTCAACAGGCTGGCCGGCGAGCGGCGGCCACGGCTTCTGGCCTCGGCAGGCTTTTCTTCGGAATTGGATGAACGTGACGGAAAACGTCTGACCGCCGTGTGCGAATATGTGAATAGATTCTATGAAGAGGGCATTCAGCAAAAAAAAGCCGCATCCATGGCGGGCCTGAGCCCGGCCGCCTTCAGCCGCTTCTTTCACAAGCGGATGGGCAAGACGTTTGAGGCCTACGTGGCCGAGGTGCGCGTGGGACATGCCTGCCGCCGCCTGATGGATGGCGATTCGACCATCTTCGAAATCGCCTCCTCAACGGGCTTTAACAATCTCTCGAACTCCAATCGCCACTTCCGGAAGCTGAAGGGCGTCCCACCAAGGGACTTTCGCCGGAGCTTTCGCACCCGAATGCAGGAGCTGCCAGCCATCGGGCCCCGCGGCTGCGATCCCACCTTATGAGAGGAACCCGAAAAAAATCGCCCCGGTTGCGAGCGCCCCGTCCACCGGATACCCGCCGCCGGAATTCCGACAAGGCTATCCTGGAAACAATCGACCTGGCGGTGCAGGGGATCCGCCCTTTGCGGCACATGCGCAAAGTCCAGTCGCTGCTCGACGGGGCGACCGGTATCCGAAGGGTCGCTCCGAGGCTTCAGAAGGCGCTCGTGCATATCGTGTATGATGCAAGATTTACCAACCCGGCCGCCATCCACGAATCCCTGCTGGCCGGCGGCTACCGGGCATCGAAGAAGGCGGAGTGACCGTGCAAATTGCCGACGACATCCGATACAGCGACCATGGCGAATGGCTGCGTCTCGAGGGCGACATCGCGCGGGTTGGAGTCACGGACCGGCTGCAGGCAACGCTCGGCCGGATCGAGGGCGCGGACCCGCCGGAAGTCGGAGCGGCCCTGCAGACCGGTCAGCCTGTGTTTCCACTTCGCGCGGAACGCCGCACGCATCGGGTGCGGGCACCGGTCAATGGAACGCTCGTCGAGATCAACCCAGCCGTGTTCGCGGACCCGAGCCTGGTGAACCGCGACCCCTTTGGAGACGGCTGGCTTTTCACGATACGCGTCGAGGCCGGAGAGGACATCGAACATTTGCTCGACTCCCATGCCTTGCGCAAACGGCTGGCGAATGCCGCCGAGTTCGCCGACTCGCCCTAACGCGCGCCGATCGCGACGGCGTGTCCGCGCTGCCACTCGCCCGCAGGCATTCGACGGCCGCCCTCGCCCTGCACCTCGAGCAGTCGCACCGCTCCCTCCGGAGTTCCCATGACGATGCCGCGATCATCCGCAGCCTGCAAAGTGCCCGGCAATCCCGCACCGCAAGGCTCGATCGCCGCGGAAAAAATCTTCAACCGAGCCCTCCCGCCATCCGCAAGGGGCAACTCTGCCGATGCCACGGGCCAGGGATTCATCGCGCGGATATGCCGGTCGATTTCGCAAGCGGGGCGCGACCAATCGATACGGCCGTCTTCGCGATTGAGCCGTGAGGTAAAGGTTGCGAACGAGTCGTCCTGCGGGATGCGCGGCGCGGCGCCGGCGGCAAGGAGATCCAGCGCGTCGGCAAGCGCCGCGGGTGCGAGATCGGCAAGGCGGTCGTGAAGAGTGCCGGCGGTTTCATTCTCGCGAATGGACAGCCGGCGCGCGAGGAGGATGTCTCCGGTATCCAGGCCCTCCGCCATATACATGACTGTGATTCCGGTCTCGCCATCTCCCTGCGCGACGGCAGCCTGGATCGGCGAGGCTCCGCGATGGCGCGGCAGCAGCGAAGCGTGGAGATTGAGGCACGCGAGACGCGGCAGATCGAGGACCGCGCGGGGCAGAATCTGCCCATAGGCCATCACCACGATCACGTCGGGCGCAAAGGCCGCTATCCCCGCCACGGCGGCGGGATCGCGCATCTTCTCCGGTTGCAAAACGGGTATGCCCCGCTCGACCGCCAGCAGTTTCACGCCGGACGCGCGCGGCCGATTGCCGCGGCCGGCGGGCCGATCGGGCTGAGTCACCGCAGCCGCCACCTCGCACCCCGGGCGCGCGATCAAGGCGCGCAGCGCGGGCATCCCGATTCCGCCGGTGCCTATGTAAACAATGCGCATCCTGTATTCCCCCGCGACCGCTCGCAGCGGATTATCCGGGGAGTTCGACGGCGCTCTCCGCGGCGGCGTCCTGAGCCACGAGCGCCACGATCTTTGAGAACACGACGACCGGCGGCTGTGAGGCGTCGATGTGGCAGACGATTTCCGGCCGGTAGAAATCCAGCATCGGTTTCGACTCCTTTTCGTAGGCTTCGAGCCGGTGGCGGATCACGGTTTCATTCGCGTCGTCGAGACGGTTTTCCTTGATCGCGCGCTTGCGCAGACGCTCGATCAGCTTCGAACGATCCGGGCAGGAAAGGTGAAACACGCGCTGCACGTTGATGATGTCGTCCATGATTTTCGCCTGCGCGAGGTTGCGCGGAATTCCGTCGAGCACGAGGTGATCGATGTCGGGTTTGAACGCGTGGGCCTCCTCGCAATGCTCGATCCGCACGCGCCAGAGTTCGACGGTAACCTCGTCTGGCACGAGTTCGCCCCGACTCGAGTATTCGACGAACTTGCGTCCCAGCGCAGTGCGCGTGTCAATGGATCGAAAGACCTCGCCGCACGCGCAATGGAAAAATCGCGGAATCGTGCCAAGCGATTTCCCTTGCGTGCCCTTGCCGCTGCCGGGCGCCCCGAAAATTAGATACGTGCGATACCTTTGCATGATTACGCCATGGAGCGACTCGAATGGTACAGAGTCCACCATCTGCCGGTGAAGCCGCCAAGAAAGTTCTCGCCCGCCGCGCCTCCGCGCCCGGATTCAGCCCGCCGGTTCGATCTTGATCGAATGCTTCACCGGCATCAACGCGGCCGCGCTCGCATTGCGCAGTCCCTGCCATTTCGTAAGGATCGTCGAGGTCAGCCGCGGAATCACCGGGCCCATGACATCGTTTGCCTCCGGCAGATCCCTCCAGGACAGAAGCGAATGCAGGAGCCATTTGCTCCCCAGCGTCTCGAAGGCCTGTTGCGCGGCAAGCTTCTGTTGCACGGCCATGAATGGGACGCTGAAGGGATTGTCCAAAAACTCGGCGGCAAGGTTCACGCCCTTGGCCAGATCCGCCGCAGGGAACGTCCTGCTCTGGCTGCCCCACGTCACCTTCAACGAGTCGGACGGAACATTCCTGACGACGAGCATATATCGGTTCAAATCCTGATTGAAGGGAAGGAATGGCAGGATGCTGCGAGTCGAAATGGGATCCTTGTCATTCGCACCCGGGAAGCAAAACGGATAGCGGGTCGATTCAAGGGTCACGGTGCCGTTTGCGACCGACAGAACCTTCGTGCCCCCGGTGGCCTCGGCGCGATTGGATTTCAGGTCAACCGTGATGGTTCCGATGTTGCCATCGCAGCCCAATGCCTTGAGAAAGGCGTAAGCCATGATCAAATGGCCGTCCGGATGAGGGTGGACCCCATCGCCGCCCGCCACCGGAAAATCCGCGCCATTCTGCGCCTTCGCTTTGGCCATCGCTTCGATCATGGCGCCATGCACATCGGCAAATCCGACGCCAGCCCGGTCCGCCACTTCTTTCGCGGCCTGACCGAAGTCGGCGAGCGTCTGATTATAGACGTCGGGGCCGACGCTCCTGTTCTTGAAAAAATACGTATCCACCGCGCCCGGGGTCCCGACGACAATGAAGCGAACGCCTCCTGCTTTGAGCGCGTCCACGATGCCCGTCATCGCTTTGCGGTAGGCAGCGAGCCGCTCCGGCGTGGTGGCGGTATAGCCGCCGTCGTTCATCCCGTAGCAGGTCGTTGCCACGGTCGGTTTGAAAACGAGAGCGTCGTTCTTCATGCGCGCAAGGAATCCGGGAGCCGTCTCGCCGCTCCAGCCGAACTGGATCGCGCTGAGCTTCGGCTCGGGCTGGCACATGAGCAGGTAGTCCGCCATGTAGAGCGAATACAATTTCTGTTCCGTGATCGAATCGCCGCAGATTCCGACGAGATCGCCTGGCTGCAAACGGCCCGCACTCCCGGCATGGGCAAGCGCCGTTAGTGAAATGACGGACGGGAGCAGGATCGCCCCGAGCCTCTGAAGGGATGCGTGGTTTATCATGGGACGTTCAGTGAATCACCATGCCCAAGCATCTTCAAGACTGGACTCTCGTGAAATCGATGGATGGTCCTGCTTCCACCCCGGAAAATCGCCCCGACTAAGTAAGCCTGTTCAACGGCAAATCGATCAATCGTTCGCGGGCGTTCCAGACAGTCTCTTCATAGCGATTCGCAACGCCGTTGAGAATGTCTTCGACCTTGACCACCGCTCCCGTGTGAGCGGATTCGAGGCAGGCGTAGATCACCGCCTCAGCCTCCAGCGCCCGCTCGGGAGATCCAATGACAGGCGCATCCCAGCGCTCGATCCGCTCCAATAGTTCCTGATAGCTATGCGCAAAGGAATCTTCCGGAATATCGGAAAATTCATTGGCAAATGCGAGGTCCTCCTCCCGATTCCGTCCAGTGGCTGTAAATTTCCCATTCCAGCTTCCCTTGGTGCCGTAAAGTTGAACGAGCCCGTGGTTTTTGCCCCGCCCGCCGCTCATGACGGTAAATTGAGCGATGGCGCCGGATCGGAAACGCAGGATTGCGGATGCCAGATCCTCCGTGTCCACATCGAGCCGCCCCCAGCGGTCGTTGGCGCGGGAGCCTTCGATCTGCCGGGTCTCAGCGCAGACCGTTTCGCAAGGCCCGAGGGTTTCCAGCATCCAGTGCGTGCGATGCACGCCATGGTCGATAAACCATCCTGCGCCAGCCATGCCTTTGAGATGTCGCCAGGGCGTCATAAAATATCCCCCGTGAAGATCGATGACCGCCTGATCCAGCAACAGTGTTGGGCGGCCCAGCTCCACTCCCGACGCAATCCAATCGATCTCCCTCCGATTTCTGCGCCCCAAAACCGAAGGCTCGCTCACGACGAGGGGAGCGCGATGATTCCGGGCAAGTTCGATAATTTCCAAACCGTCGCGAATCGCCAGGCCAATCGGCTTCTGCATCTGCACGCCAATCCCCGCTTGTAGGAAAGGACGCGCTATCTCCAAATGCAGATGGTGCGGCACAAGAATGCTGACCATGTCGGGGCGACGGGACGGCTCCAGAAGAAGGCGGTAATCGTCGAGAATGACGGGGAGGGGTTGGGCCTTTGTGAAGTTCGTTCTTAACCATTCTTCGGCCCGATTCGGAAGCGGGTCAACGACGGCCGACAACTCCAGCTTTGTGGAACCATAATGCTGGTTGAGAAGGCGGATGCCCTTCAAATGCGCCTCGGAGATTTGCCCCAGGCCGATCAATGCGA
This sequence comes from Terrimicrobiaceae bacterium, assembly GCA_028713285.1. Lineage (GTDB taxonomy): Bacteria > Verrucomicrobiota > Verrucomicrobiia > Chthoniobacterales > JAATET01 > JAATET01. The sequence continues at coordinate 8,004 of JAQTOP010000050.1, read as the reverse complement.
TTTTTCTGCTCATAATCGATTCACCTTCCTCCGAAGATCCGAATCCGGAAGATGCCAAAAGAAACCGGTTCCATTAGCAAATCCGACTTGCGCGAGCCGGCGGTCAGCTCGGCATCAAGCGCCTCCACGGTCTCCGCCGACTCGATCGCCGGCAGCGCGACCTTTATCGCCCGCTCCGTTGGATTGATTGCGATCCAGAAGCGCTCCCCGCGAAGAAACCGCTCATAGACGAACGGATATTTTTTCGCTTTTGCATGGATTGGACGGAATCCTCCGAGATTGCCCAGGGCCGGATGATCCAGGCGCAATGCAAGAAACCGGCGCGTCAGGTTAAGCAGGGACTTGGGATCGCGCTCCTGCTGCTCGACGTTGGGGGCATCGGGAGCCGGATCGACAGGCAAGTAGAGCTGCGAGGACGGCGCCGTTGAGAATCCGGCGTTGCGTCCGCGGCGCCATTGCATTGGAGTGCGGGTGCCGGTGCGATTCGCATAGCTTCCCTCCCGGGCCGTAAGATTCTCGATATAACGCATTCCGATCTCGTCTCCATAATAGAGAAAGGGCACCCCGGGCATCGTGAACAGCATCGCGTAAATGACCCGTTGATCCCGCTCTTCGCGGCCCCGGCGATGACGTGGAAAATCGTGGTTCCCGGTTGGCAGCGAAATATAGCCCCGGCCTCGCGTAGCGCGATAATGCGGCAGGTAGTTGTCGAGAAAGCGGCGGATGTCGCCCCGCCCCTTCCGATCGAAAAATACCGGTGGCCGGTGCGCGGGCTCCCCATTGGCGCCCCAGGGAGTGCCCAACAACGCGTTATATGCCGGCTCTCCAAAGTGAATCAGGAAGTCGATGTCGAACCCGGCGCCAATCGTGCGGCGGGGATTGCACCATTCCGCGATCAGCACCGCTTCCGGGTAATCCTTGTCGAGCCACTGCCGATAAGATCGCCATAGCTCGCGGATTCCCCGGCCATCGGCATCGCCGCGCACCAGGGAGGCGGCCATATCGACTCGAAAGCCATCCGCTCCCAGGTCGAGCCAGAATTTCATGATCTTCCCAAGCTCCCGCCTCACCGCCTGGACGGCGGGGTCAGATATCGGAAGCTGCCATTTTTTCGCAGGATCTGGCTTCGCATAGCCGTAGTTCAACGCAGGCTGAAACGAGAAGAAATTCGGCAAATAGCCGCCATCCCTGTCGGAGAAACCCCTCACGGCATTCGGCTCGTCGGCAGTCCAAGCCGAGTCGGTCCAGACATACCAGTTCGTGTAACGGTTTTTCTTCGCCTGCGCTGAGGCTTTGAACCATGGGTGCTGGTTGGAAGTGTGCCCGGCGACCAAATCCAGGCAGATACGCATCCCGCGCCGATGGGCCTCTTCGAAGAGCCGTTCGAGGTCGGAATTGGAGCCATAGCGCGGCGCCACCTTGTAGAAGTCGGAAACGTCGTATCCCGCATCGCCGAAGGGCGACTCGAATACCGGGCTCAGCCAAAGCGCGCTGATCCCTAAAGATTGGATGTAGTCGAGCTTGGCAATGATCCCTGGAATATCGCCGATCCCGTCGCCATTTGTATCGTAAAAGCTCTGCGGATAAATCTGGTAAAAATTTGCGGTCTCCAGCCAGCTGGGCGGCCTGTGCTGGGTATTTGCTGCTTTGGTGGTGCCCTTCATAATAACAAACTTCTATTTCGCTCTCGATCGTCCGGTTATAAGTCCCACAGAGTCAATTTGTTAGATTGCAGTGGGGTGAAAGAGATGAAAGTGTGCTCTGTAAGTAGTTCATGGAGAGTGGTTTTCTAAAATGGATGAACACTTATGGCAACGATCAGGTAAACCGACACGGCGATCCAGATCCGGGTTTTGACGGCGTTGGGACTCGTGCCGCAGTAGTGCTTGATGCGCAGGTGGCCTTTGATCCAAGGGAAGAAGAGTTCGATCTGCCAGCGCAGGCGGTAGAGCCGGGCGACGGTAAGGCCGGGTGAGGTGACGTGAATACGGGTGGGAATGGGGCCGCGCAGGTCGAGCTGGGTGTGCATCTTGATGCCCGCCTTCGTCCAACGAAAATGCGCCCACGCAAAGATCGTCAACGACAGGTCGATGGTCGTCGAGTCCAGCGCGTAAACCGTGTTTTCCAAATCCAGGCCAAGGTCCTCTGCCGCGTAGAGCGCCCGAGCTTTGCGGATAAGACCCTTGGCCAAATCCTCCCACACTCGCCAGTCGCGCACCTCGTTGGCGTCGGCCAGAGTCGAGCGGGCCACCGGCTCCCGAAAGCCCAGATGATACAGCGCCTCGGGACGCGCGTTCAGACACGCTTCGATGTCGCGCAACCCCTCCCTCCACGTCAATTGCGTAAATGCCATGCAGATCAATTGTTGGCGGCAGCCGAAATGCCGGACCTTGGCCTCCGCATCGTAGCGGGTGACATGTCGAGCGAGCGACTTGCGATCCACCCAGTCCAGAATTTGAGAGAGAACGTATCGACCGGTATTCATGCCCCGCGAGGCTGTCCGGCAACATCCCGGATTTCAAATGCGTGGCACCTTCTTTTCCGTCTAACTTCCTCATCTTCTTCATCTAAGGAAATCTCAACCGGCCCTCAACCGGACACCCGTGATTTCGCTCCAAAGCAGATGCGCTCAATCCGCGAACTGTCCCTTTGTCGTCTCCACGCCGTCCATATCGTAACTGGGGTCGCAAAATCAATGAGATTCATGCCAGGCAGTCCCGACACGGTTTACCCCATTCGCGCTCAAGGCAGGCCGGCCAGGCGTCGCCGAAAGAGGTTCACGACGCCCCCTCCCAGATGGAAAAGCCTCGCATAACCCTCGCCGCCACACGTTGCAAAATATTGCATCGTGCCTCGTTCTTGTAAGAATCCCTAAGGGTTCTTGAAGAACTCAAAGTCATCGGCGTCAACCTCGACGTTGCCGGTGTCAGCGTAGGACCAGAGACTGACCTGGCATTGATTGTTGGACACCGGGATCGTCAAGGTGATCTGTTGATAGGTGCCGGAAACCGGAATGGGAGCGGTCGTCCAGCCGCCACCAGCTTGGTAAGCCTCCGCCGCCAGGGCGCCGTGTACGCTGCTTGACGTGGCTTTGCCCCAGGCGCGGAAGGTGTAGGTGCCGTTGGGTATGCCGATGAACATTTGCACGGTCTTGACATTGCCCCATCCCGTCGCCCCACCCCGCCAGTGCGTCAGGTGCATGTTGCCGCTGTGGGACAAGCCGCCGTTCTGGGAATAGGCCACGTCGGCATCGCTGGGAATCTGGCCCCAATTGCTCCAGCCGGAGGGGGGCCTGGCCCAGACGCTGTCGGACTCGAAACCAGGATTGGCCAAAAGCGGAGGCGGCGGCAGAACCGTGAGATTCCAACCATTGAGCACCTTCAAATCTTCCAGTCCCAACTGGCGGAGATGGTCAAGGCCCGCCTCAATCGAGGCGTAATCCCCGCTTGCCAAAGGATTGGGAACAGGGGCCATGGGTGTAAGCGTTGACCAGTTGTCCGTTCTCCATTCGTCCAGGGCCTCGATCAGATGGCATACCGTGCCGGACCTTGTAATGTTCGGCGTGGAATGGTGGAAAGCGTCAGCCACCAGCACCATATCCAAGAGGCTGCCGCCGGTCTGAGTGATATTGACGGTTAACGGGCTGCCCGAAGGATTGTAATTCTCGAATCCCTGGGGGCCATAAAACAGTCGTCCCCGGTAGTTGTTTGCATTGATTGCCGTGGAATTGATGCCTTGTTGCCGGAATCCCTGGATCGCCACCCGTCCGTTCCACGATGAACCGCCTTCCAAGCTCAAATTATTCACCGTCTGTTCGTTATAGAAATCGCCAGATACAAAATCCTGATTGTTCTTTATGACGATATCATATAGAGAAGTTTGCTGGGCCACAAAGCCCATATTGGAGTAGAGAAAGCCCAGAAACCCAATTGGCGCGTAATTCGCGCCCTCAACCGTCAACTGCCCGCCATTGATATGGTTGCCAAGTATCTCCGCCCGGCCGCAATCACGAATGTGGATCGGTCCCGCCCACAATCCGATGGAGGTCAGCGAACCGGCGGGAAGTCCGTCGAGCAACAATCCCTGCCCGCCGTTCAACGAACTCAAGTTCTTCAGCGGGTTTGAATTTCCTGGGTAAAGACCGGGCCCGTATTGAAAGAAGTAGACCCAATCCACCGTCAACTTGCCTGGACCGCCCGCGGTTTCCTTGATCCCAACCGCACTGGGCGTTGTATTGGCGACCTTGACGACAAAGCTCGAAAGCTTGACGTTGTTGGGCGTGTCCACCGACATCAGTGCACCCCCGTCGGCTCCGGTCCAGCAGAGCTGGCTATAAAACCCGCAGCCCTGGATGGTGTAGTTGCCGCCGCTGACATTGAGTGACGCGCCGATCTTGTAATAGCCGGCCGGAATATAAACGATTGAGCCGTTGTTGTTGTTCCGGGCCTGATCAATGGCCGCCTGAATCGCGTTGCGGGCATCGACGGTGGTGTCATTCGCCGCGCCGTATTGAGTGACGACATCCAGGATGGGACCATCGCCATAGGCCCCGGAATTCAGAAAGACAAAATTCGGGGAACCCAAAATCTTGGTGATCCCCCAATTCGAGTAGGCCGGAGCCACATTGATGGGCAGCACATTGGCGGCCCCGCCATTCGATCCCGTCTGAACCATCGCAGTTTGGCTGCTGAACCCGGGACAGGAGTTATTGGAAACGAGAAAGTCCGTTTCCGTACTCCAGTTGGGGTTGGTGAGATTGATGGGTGGATTGCCATTCGGGGGACCGGTGAACTTGCAGTCAAAGATCATGCCTAGGCAGCGATCTCCAATCTGGATCGCCCCGCTGTTGCCTCCCCCGCCGGTATTCTTCCAGGAATCAACCCAGCAGTCCTGGAAAACGTGCAGATTGCCGGCCGATCCCGACCAATACGGAGAAGCAAAAAACATTTTGGAATTGGTCGAGGTGCAGCGGCGCGCGCGCACCTGCATCTTGGCGGTCATGTCCGCGATGCTCGAGTGATCAAAATGGGTATCGAAGACCATTTGCGCGGTATTGCCGTAGGAGTCGATTCCGGTGTCGCAATACTCGAACTCACAGCGTTCAAACATATATTCAAAGTTGTTTCCCTTGCCCTGAGGGTCGATCTGCGCGCCGATGTGACACAGGTAAAACAGGCAATTCCAAACATCGGCTTGCCCGGTCCATTCAGTTCCACTGCGGTTTTGGAAGTTAAGGGCAGCGCCCGTGAAGCCCACGAAGGCATTGTTCTCGATCCGTACGGGAGCTTCGGCTATCCCATTGCTGGTATTATGGGGTTCAAACCAGATAGCTGAGGCCGCCACGCTATTGCCGTTCCATTTCATCCCGATGTAACGGGCCCGGGAAACCCCCGTGGACTTGAATATGGTTCCACCCCCCGCCCCAGACCAGGCGATCGTCGTATTGCTTCCGCTGCCGATCAGCGACAGGCCCGTAATGCCGTAATTGCCCGTATTCCACGTCAACGTGCTGGATATCTTGTAGGTTCCTGGCGGCAGATAAACTGTCCTCTTCCCAATGGCGCTGATGTCGGAAACCAAGGAAGTGGAAGCCAGATTCAATGCGGATTGCAGGGCGGCCGTGTCATCCGTCACTCCGTCACCCGTGGCATGTGGACTGATATTGGGATCCGTCTTGACGTTGATCCAGTCCGAACGCTGGTTCCACGTCATCGGCGCGATATTCACGCTTTGCGCCCAAGTGCTGGAGGTCATCAGGAAAGTTGCGATGCCGGAAACCATTCCGAAAATCGCACGGCGTAGTGTGGAATAATGTCTTTTCATGGGGGGGTGATTTTTTAACTACTTGGATTTGTTGGGTGACTACTACATTTTGGCGGAGGCTCTTGTTTCTACTGCTTTGGGAGTGAAGTTGATTTATTGGTGGTGTCGCTTCGCGATACGACGAGGAGCCGGGACGGAAGTAAAACCATCGAGCCGCTCCAATGGGCCGGCAAGATTGGCAGCATGCACGAACTTGGAGTTGTGCTTTCGTGTTTTTTTTTGCGGGGGGGGACGAATTCTGTTTGGGGGGGATTCTGTTGGGGGGATTAAAATTCGTGCTTGTTAAGTGCACGCAGCGAATCGAGAAACACTAATGAGAAAAGGGCTCGATACCGACAGTCTCTTTATTTTTTCGTTTTTGTTTTTAAAGTATTTAATGGGCCTCAGGCGGATGAGGTTTTCCCCCATCCGCTTTCAGCTAGATAGAAGGCTCTCACGGACTTTTCTTTTCCATCAGGACCAACCCATTGTGAATTAAGATGTTGCAGACATAGACATCACATGCCGCCTGCGTCTGCGAAGCTGGATCAAGCCAAGCAATCCCGCTGCGGCCAGAGTATAGGTGGTGATGCTTTGCTCGGGGACTGCTGCCAGCGCGTCGAAACTCGTCGGAGTCGTGCCGGAATAGATGCGCACCGTGTCGTAACTCGCATCGAAACTTGAACCGGGTATGGCAGTTCCACCCAAAGTCCCCCAAGCACCGCTTCCAAAGACCGTGCTTCCGACAACAGTCGCGTCCAGATTGAACGTCTCCGAGATCAACGGGGTGGCAGTCGCGTCGATCGCACCGGTTCCTTCGACGCCGAAAAGCTCGGCCGTGATCAAACCATTGGCATCCGTCCTGAAGGTGAACGCGATATGCTCGGTGCTGAAGCTATTCGGATGGAAATTGCCGCTTGATATCAGTGCTCCCTGGCCGCTTCCATAGGCAAACCCGCCACCGCCACCCGTGCCTGAAATCAGAGTGAAATTTGACAATGCACCGGTACCGGAATGCAAATCAAATTGGATGTCGCCGTTTGGTGAGCTCCCGAGAATCAGCCTTAACCCAGCTGTGCCGCTCTGGTTGCTAATGTCGATCGGACGGAACCAGGTGCAGTCGACTGTTGGAACCGAGTTTGCCCGGACGAAGAGATCAAATCCGCCGTTTAACGCAGTGTGGCCATTCACATCGGTACTCTGCAGACTTGCAAAGGAGTTGGCGGCAGACGTGAAAGTAACAGTGACGGGTTCCTGGAATGTGTTCAACGTGCCGGGATTGTTCACCTGGGAATTAAAATAACTGCCTCCGCCCCAAGGGGTCGATGAAGTGATTTGGTTGGTGCCGTTCACGCCTGGATTGTTGATATTGCTGCTCGCCCCGCCGGGAGCAACTGCGGCGATGGTAGCCGTGCCGCCCATGGTGACAATATCGGTTGGACCGCCGGTGCCGCCGTCGGAACCGTTAAAATCGGCTTGGAAGACGACGTCTGCCTTCGCGCCGCCCGCGCAGAGCACGAGCGAAGCGGCTGCCGCCGCCAGCCCCGACGAAATCCATCGGGTATTGGAATGTGCAGGGGATGCTGTCATTGTTTTGCGTTTCTGCGGGTTTGCTAATTCTTCATCGAAAGTCGGTTCAAGGAAAGTTGCCAAAACGGCCACCTTGAATGAGAAGAGAGGTGCATTGGCTCCTAGGCCGATGGCGGAGAGTCAGACCCGCAGTTGCGGCTCACGGTCCGCTTGCCTGCGCCTGCGAAGCAGGATCAAGCCCAGCAATCCCGCAGTGGCCAGGGCATAAGCGCCCGGCTCGGGCACTGCTGAGGCAAAAGTCGTCGGAGCGGTGCCGGAATAGATGCTCACTCGGTCGTAGCTGACATCGAAGCTGCCCAGGCCGGCGGCAGTGCCACCCAAGGTGTCCCATTGGGCGGAGCCAAACGATGTGGTTCCGATGGCCGTGTTCAGGTTGAAGGTGACAGAGCTTAATACATTCGTCGAGACAGTGGTGTCGATCGCGCCCGAACCGGCCACCCCGTAGAGTTTGGCCGTGATCAGTCCATTAACATCCGTGCTGAATGTAGAAGCTATCCCAAAACCCCTTTGAGAAGGAGAAGAGCGCAGGCGAGATGAAGGAAACCTTGGAAGGCGGGAAGGGACTTTTCCCAGCGGATACAGAGGCGGCGGTAGTTCTGAAGCCAGGCGATG
>JAQTOP010000135.1 GCA_028713285.1 Terrimicrobiaceae bacterium | reverse complement strand
CTCTACGCCACCACCGACCTCGCCACCATCGCCTACCGGATCGAGCGCTGGAAGCCCGACGCGATCTGGTATGTCACCGGCGCCCCGCAGGCGCTGCACTTCCGGCAGGTCTTCGAGACCGCCCGCCGAATGGGCGTGGAGGTGAAGGCGGAGCACGTCGCCTTCGGCAGCATCCTCGGCGAGGACCGCAAAATCATGAAGACGCGCTCGGGCGAAAACGTGCAGCTCGGCGACGTGCTCCGCGAGGCCATCGACCGCGCCCGCGCAATCATCGCCGAAAAAAATCCTGACCTCCCCGCCTCCGAAAGCGAGGAGATCGCCCGCGCGGTCGGCATCGGCGCGGTGAAATACGCCGAACTCTCGCAGCACCGGATGACGGACTACGTCTTCTCCTGGGACAGGATGCTCAGCTTCCAGGGCAACACCGCGCCGTATTTGCAGAACGCCTACGTCCGCATCCGCTCGATCTTCCGCAAAGCCGGCGAGGCCTTCGAGCCCTCGCCCGGCGCATTGCGCATCGTGGACCCGGCGGAGCGCGCGCTCGCGCTCAAGCTCATCCAGTTCGCCGAGACCGTCCCGCTCGTGCTCGCCGACTTCCGACCGAACCTGCTCGCGAATTATCTCTACGAACTCGCGACAACCTTCCACGCATTCTACGAGGCGTGCCCGGTGCTGAAAGCGGAAACCGCGGCTCGCGACTCGCGGCTCGCCCTGTGCGAACTCACCGCGCGCACGCTGCGCGCGGGCCTCGGCCTGCTCGGCATCCGCTGCCCCGAGCGCATGTAGCCTCAGCTTTTCGTTGCCGCGATGACGATGCGGACCGGCTGTCGCGCCGAGCCGGTCGGCTGAAAAAATCCGTCACCGGAAATCGTGAGAATGCCCTTCGCGAGCTTGAGCGAACAGCGCATCCGCCCCTCCCCCGCCGCCGAGTCGAGCGTAAATCGAAAGGCCGCGCCGATGCCGCGCAGCCGGCTGACGCGCGCCGGCGCCCGCTTGGCCCCTATGCCGAGCAGGAAGCTGTCCGCCATGACGCGGCTGCGGCGGAAGTATATCCGCGCTCTCACGGGTGTCGCGTTGCCCGTGCCCGCGACCGTGTTTAACGGAGAGATCGTGCCGGCGATCTCGATCGCCAATCGGCGTTTTTTTTTGGCCGGCGCCACAATCGTCACCGTCACCGGGCCGGTCGCGCTCGATGCGGTCTCTGCCGTGAACGTGCCGCTGTAGGCGCCGGGCAATGCGGCGTAGGCATTCGGCGCGCCGACGGCCGGGCTGCATGCGCACGCGACGATGGCAATTCCCGCGAACAGGCGGAAGAGAGGCTTCATAGGCGGCGGACGCTAGCACGTTTCATCCTGCCGCGCCACCCGCGGGGGCGACTCCAGCCCGAGCGCGCGCAGGATTCGCTCGGCAGCCGCGTGATCGGCGCGATCATAGACCAGACCGCGCAGTCCCGCGCGCTCGGCGGCGGCGACGTTCACCGCGAGATCGTCGATGAAGAGCGCACGCCCGGGTTCCACGCCAAATTGCGCAATGGCGATTTCGTAGATGCCCGGCTCGGGCTTGAGCATGCCCGCCCGATACGAAAACACCCCGTCCCGAAACGTCGCGAAGACCGGATAACGGCGGAAGATGAATTCATGGTGGATGCACGAGATGTTCGACAGCAGATACGTCGGCATCCCGCGCGCCGCCAGGCTGGCGGCGAAGCGCACCATCGGCTCGTTCACCTCGAAAATATCCTCCCACATCGCGACGAACTCCGCGTCCGTGCCCGTGTGCGAAAACTCGGGCCGCACGAGCCGGAGAAATTCCGCGCGGTCGATGCGGCCGCCCTCGAGCGCCTCCTTTGCCGCCACCACCCTCGGCCGCTCGGGCGGCTCGCCGAGGCCATTGTGCGCCATCAGGCGCCGCGCGGCGACCAGGTAGTCGAATTTCAAGAGCACGTTGCCGATGTCGAAGATGACTGCGTCGATCATGATGGGTTCAATTTCAAAATCCACTGCGCGATGTCCCGTGCCGCATGGGGCCGGCTGAGCCGCTGCACGGCGGCGTACCAGCCTTTCCAAACCGCGCCGCCGTCCGCGCAGGCGTCGCGCACCGCCTGCGCGATGGCCTCCGGAGTCTCCGCGATCACCCCCGCGCCGGATCCGGAGATGAGCCGCGCGTTTCCTTCCTCCTGGCCCGGCACCACCTGGCTCACGATCATCGGCGTGCAGGCGGCGAGGCATTCCTGCACCGTCGCGCCGCCCGCCTTGCTCACGACGATGTGGGCGTCGGCCATCATGCGCGGGAGTTCGTCCGCCCAGCCATGCACCTTCGCGCCGCCACCCAAAGCGCGGATGCGCTGTTCGAGCGCCATGTCGCGACCGACGGTCACGGTAAGATCAATCCCCTCGATGGAGAGCAATCGCCGCACGGCCTCGACGGCGATGCACTTGCCGGCGTTGACCATGAAGAGCACCCGCCACGGCGCGCCCGGCGGCGGCGCGACCTTCGACGCGCGGACCTCGGAAAAAAAAGCGGGAACCGGGAAGCCGGTGACGCGCAATTTTTCCGCGGGCACCCCCTGGCTGCGCATCACGGCGGCGGTCTCCTCGTTGGCGGCGAGATACCAATCGCTGTGGCCCGTGTGCCACACCCGGTTGATCGTGAGCGAATCGGTGACGATCGTCACCTGCTGGAATGGACGCCGGGACGAACGGGCGTAGAGGTGGTCGAGCAGGTGATTGTAGCCGGGGTAGGTGCTCACGACGACGCCGGGTTCCATTTCGTGCAAAAGAGCGCGCATCCGGCGCGCCGCCCGTCCGAAAATGCCGATGCGTTCGCAGACCGCATTCGAGCGGTCGAGCCATCGGAACACGAGATTCCAGACGCCGGGCAGCCGATTGATGAGGAGCAAATAGCCGCGGACCGCCAGACGATTCGCCCAGCCGTAGGCCTCGAGAAACACGTCGCGCATTTCCACTTCCGCCGCGGCATCCTCGACGGCCAATGCATCGCGCAGATTGCGCGCCGCGGCGTTGTGTCCCTCCCCGAAGCCGGCCGTGAGGATGAGCACGCGCCTCACAGCCATTTGTTGCGCTTCACCACGAAAAACGTGACGCCCGCCACGCTCGCGCAGATTCCCCAAAAAAACAGGTAGCCGTATTGCCAATGCAGCTCGGGCATGTTGTAGGGGCTGCCGGTATTGAAATTCATGCCATACACGCCCGCGACAAATGTGAGCGGGATGAAAAACGTCGAGACGACCGTGAGCACGCGCATGATCTCGTTCGTGCGGAAGCCGAGGCTCGACAGATACACATCCATCAGCCCTGCGCTGATGTCGCGGTAGCTCTCGACGATGTCGATGATCTGCGTGATGTGGTCGTAGCAATCGCGCAGGAAGACGGTCGTCTCCGCCGTCACGCGTCCGCTCTCGTCGCGCATGAGCGCGTTGACGATTTCGCGATGCGGCCAGGAGGCGCGGCGAATCTGCACGAGCAGGCGCTTGGCCTCGTAGAGGCGCCGCAGCGTTGCCTTCGACGGGCGGTCGAGCAGCTCCTCCTCGATCTCCTCGATGCCGTCACCCAGCACTTCGAGGATGGGAAAAAATTGGTCCACGATGGCGTCGAGCAGGGCGTAGGCGAGGTAGTCGGCCTGGCGCTGGCGGGCGAAGCCCCTGCCCGCGCGCAGCCGCTTGCGCACGCTCTCGAAGGCGTCGCGCCCTTTTTCCTCCTGAAACGTGAGCAGGAACCCCTCTCCCAGAAAAATGCTCACCTGCTCGAACGCCAGCGCTCTCGACTCTTCGAAATAGGCCATTTCGCTGACGATGAAAATATTGTCGTCGTAGGGCTCGACCTTTGGCCGCTGCGTCGTGTTGAGCACGTCCTCCAGGGCCAGCGGATGGATGTGAAACTGCCCGGCCGCCCGGCGCAGCAGGTCGAGATCGTTCAGCCCGTCGATGTTGACCCAGTTCACCTTTGCCGGATCGAATCGCGCCATCATTTCGTCGAAGGAATCGAAGTCGCCTTCGAAAATCGACCCGGCGTCGTATTGAATGAGCGTGATCGTAGGCGGCCCGGTGCTGGCGTCCACGCGCGGCAGCAATGTCGCCGGCGGTGTGCCCGGGAGGTGGTAATTCAATCGGATCATGCGCGCCTGCTGCGCCCTATGAGCCAGATTTCTTCCGGCGGTGACAACCCGAAAAATCCGGCGATCCCGTCACCGGGCGAAATGCGTGTAGCCGCGCGCCAGCGGCGCGCGGCTGCGGCGGTTCGCCAGCAGCGAGCCGATGCGGGTGAGCGGCAGGAGCGGAAATTTTTGCCTCCAGGCTTTCGCGAGCGAGGCGGCGCCGCCTTCCGCGACTGCGATGAGCAGCTCGTAATCCTCGCCATCCGCGACCGCCCGCTCGACGGTGCAGCCGCGGCGCCGGGGAATCGACTCCAGATCGACCGCGTAGCCGGTGCGGCTCGCATCGGCAAGGCGAGGCAGGTCGGCCCCCAACCCGTCGCTAAGGTCCATCATCGCGTGGAGGCAGCCGCGCTTCGCGAGCCAGCGGCCCTCCGCGACACGCGGCGTGAAACTCAGGTGGCTGCCCCGGCCGGCCTTGCCGAACGAGCCGCCGAGCCGGCCGGTCACGAACAGCGCGTCACCCGCGCGCCCCCCGCTCCGCAGCGCGAGCCGCCCGGGCTTCACCCAGCCCGTGAGCGCGATGGACAGGAACAGGCCTCCCGGGGAGCGCGCCGTCTCGCCGCCCACGATCGAGACGCCGTAACGTCGCGCCGCGCGGGCAAGTCCGCGATAGATGCCGTCGAGATACGCCGCTCCGAGATCGCCCGGCGCGGCCACGGTCACGAGCGCCGCATCCGGCTTGCCGCCGCACGCCGCGATGTCGCTGATCGCGCGGCACAGCGCCTTCCACCCGACCTGCTTTGCGGGATGCTCGCGGCGAAAATGCACGTCCTCGACGAGGCAATCGGTCTTGAGCAATTGCAAATCCTTCCGGCCCGGCACACGCATCGCCGCGCAATCGTCCCCCGCCCCCGCGACCACGCGGCGCCCGATGGGAAGACGCCGCACCAGCCGCGCCACCAGTTCATCCTCAAGCGTCCCGCTCAGACGTTCGGAATCCATTGCGGGAAAAACAGGATCACGACCACCGAGATGCTGTTGAACAAGGCATGCATCACCACCGGCGCCCACAGCGATCCGGTCAGTTCGTAGGCGAGCGTGAGGCCGATCGCCAGGGCGGCGAGCGCGGGAATCGCCGGGAGATTTTGATGCACCGCCGCAAAAAGCAGCGCGCTCGCCAGCATGGCCGCCAGCGGACCGAAATGCTTTTTGAGCACGCCGTAAAGATAGCCGCGAAACACAAACTCCTCGGTGAGCGGAGCCGCGATGACGGCAAGGGCAACCGCAGACGCTTTATCCATGGGGCCGAGCGGGCCGCCGAGATATTGCACCATCCCGTCGCTGTCGCTCACGGGAT
>JAQTOP010000049.1 GCA_028713285.1 Terrimicrobiaceae bacterium | reverse complement strand
GGCGGGCGGTCTCGAAGACCTGCCGGAAGTGCAGCGCCTGCGGGGCGCCGGTGACATACCAGATCGCGTCGGGCTTCCAGCGCTCGATCCGGTAGGCGATGGTGGCGAGGTCGGTGGTGGCGTAGAGGTAGCCGCCGTCGCTCTTGCGCACGATGCAGGGCTTCTCCGCCAGCTCGGGAATGTCGGGAAAAAAGACGCACAGCGCGCCGTCGCTGATCCGTGCGAGGCCCTCGCGTTCGAGCCGATCGCAGAGCGGGGCGAGCCGGTCGTTGTAAAAGCTCTCACCGAGGCGCTCGTCGAAGGTGACGTCGAGCAGGGCGTAGATTTTCTCGAATTCGCGCCACGAGATGGTGACGACGTGCCGCCAGATGCCGAGGCTCTCGGTGTCGCCGCGCTGGAGGTGGACGAGTTCCTCGCGCACGTCGTGGCGGACCGACTTGTCGGTTTCCTCGAGGGTGTGGACGTCGCGGTAGAGGCGGAGCAGCTCGGGAATGGGGTCGCGCTCGAGCGCGGCGAGGTTGAGGAGATGCTTCCAGCCGTAGATGACCTTGCCGAACTGCGTGCCCCAGTCGCCAATGTGGTTGTCGGTGATGACGCGATGGCCGAGGAACCGCGCGACGCGGGCCAGGCAATCGCCGAGGATGGTCGAGCGGATGTGGCCGACGTGCATCGGCTTCGCGACATTCGGCGAGCTGAAGTCGATGACGATCGTTTCGGGTTGCGCGACGGGCGCGAGCCCGCAGCGGTCGTCGGCGAGCGCTGCGGAGGCGGCTTCGCTGAGGAATTCGTCCGTAAGGCGAAAGTTGATGAATCCCGCGCCGGCGAGCGTGGGCGGCCCGGCGATGCCGGCGACGTCGATTTTCTCCGCGATGGCGCGGCCGAGATCGCGGGGATTTTTTTTATCCCGCTTTGCCAGGACCATCGCGGCATTCGATTGATAGTCTCCGAATCCCGGGTCGGCGGCGGGGGTCACTTCCGCGGCGGCGGGGTCGAGGTCGAGGGCGTCGAGCGCGGCGCGCAGACGCTCCTCCAGCAGGGAGCGCGCAGTGGACATCGGACGGCTCACCCGCGCGGGGAGCGGTTGGTGAAGACTTTGAGGATTTCCTGTGCGTTGCCGGCGCTGCCCAGCTCGTCCCGGACGGTGCGGTCGTTCAGAAATTTCGCGATGGCCGCGAGGGTGCGGAGGTGGGTCTGGAATTGGTCGCGGGGAACGATGAAGAGGACGATGAAATGGACGGGCTGATTGTCGAGCGAGTCGAACTCGATGCCGCCCTTCGAGCGGCCGAAGCCGGCCACCACCTCGGTGACGCAATCCGACGACGCATGCGGAATGGCGATGCCGAAGCCGATGCCCGTGCTCATCGTCTCCTCCCGCTGCTGGAGCGCGGCCAGGATGCTGGGTTTGTCCTTGCCGGCGATGCGGCCGGCTTCGACGAGGACGTTGACGATTTCCTCGATGGCCTGCCACCGTTCGCCGGCTAGCATTTCCGGGATGATCTGCTCGGCGGAAAGAAGGTTGGCCAACATCATGTTCGTCTGGTCGCGCGGGTGGGGCGCAGAATCCCGGCAGGCTAACAATCGACGACGCGTTGACAAGCGCGATGTTCGCGGTTCCCGGTGTGTTGCGGGCTTGCGTGCCGCGCGGTTTCCGGTTTAGGTGTCACTCCTTCCGGGGCTGCAGATGGCTTCCGAACGGGCGCGGCGCGGTGTTATGGACGAGTCTTCGAGCATTTACAGTCGATTTTTGAACAAGGCGAAGGCAGCCCCGGAACCCCAGCTGCAGCCGCCCGTCTTCGTCGAGCCGTCGGTCGCCTATCAACCTTCCGGAACGAAGCGGCTCGTCGTGTCGGCGACCAGCAAGGGCGGGGTCGGCAAGTCCTACGTCACGATCAACCTGTGCGAATGGTTCCGGTCGCTCGAAGTGCCGTTCGTCGCTTTTGATCCCGATTGGTGCAATTCCACGCTCACGCGTTTCTTCACCGAGGCGGAGTTTATCGACATCAGCGAAGCGGTGCATTTGGACAACGTCATTCGCGCATTTGAACGAACGGATCTGGTGCTTACGGACGGCGTCGGTTCGCTGCAGATGAAGTTTATCGACTGGCTCGAGGAGACGCGGGTGTTCGATCTGCGCAAACAGCTCAGCCTGGACATCACGATGCTCCTGATCATCGAGGAGGACAAGGAGACTGTCTTTCAAGCCGGCCAGGCGGCGCAGCGCGTGGGCGACCGGGCGGATTGGCTCGTCGTCCGCAATCTCAAAACCTCGCCCGTCACCGAAATCTACGACAACAGCAATGCCCGCAAGAGCCTGCTCGACCTGGGCGCGAAGGAAATCACCCTCGAGCGGCTTCCGTGGAATTTGAACAGCATCATCCAGAAATCGAGCAAGAGCATCGGCGCGTTGGTCGAGGACGAGAGTATTTTCTTTCTCGAGCGGCAGAGGATGCGCTCCTACCAGCAGCGGTTGTTCGACGAGTTTGCCAGCGCGCGGGAGTATTTGCTCCCTGGGGCGCTGATCGCGCCGGCACCGCCCGAAGCCGAACCGGAACCCGAAGAGCCGCCCAAGTCCCTCAAGAAGGCGTCCATCTCGCGACCGCGCGTGCCTCCCGCGGAGGTCTAGGAGTGATGCTGTCCGGAGAATCGCCGATTGTGACACTTTCCGAGGTGCCGAAGCGCCTGATCCTCGTCGCGATGGACAAGGGCGGGGTGGGAAAATCATTTTTCACCATCCTGCTTTCCCAGTGGTTGCACGCGCAATCGCGGGAGTTCCTCGCGTTTGACCCCGACTATCTCAATTCGACGCTCACCCGCTTCGTGCCCGAGTCGCAGTTTCTCGACATCCGGCATTCGGAAAACCTGGATCGCATCATCGAGGTGATGGAGGAACATCCGCTGGTCCTGGTCGATGGCGTGGGGTCGCAGCAGCGAATCTTCCTCGATTGGCTCGAGGAAACGAATCTCCTCACGCTGCGCCACGCGATGCGGCTGGAGCTGACGCTCGTCCTCATCGTCGAGGAGGACAAGGATACCGTGCATCAGGCCGGCGAGGCGGTGAGCCGCATCGGCGACCAGGTCGATTGGCTCGTCGTCAGGAACCAAAAAACCATGCCCAGCTCGCGAATTTACGACCACAGCAAGGCTCGAAAGGAGCTGCTGAGCTGTGGGGCGAAGGAAATCACGCTTCCCAAGATGAACCCGGAACAGGTCTTCTTTTTGCAGCAGCAATCGATGACAATCGAACGCGCGCTCGACAGCAACCGGCTCTTTTTGATTGATCGTCAAAGGCTTGTTGACTATCGAAGGGCGATTTTTAGCCAGTTCGACGCCACTTCACGCATATTATTATCATGACCGATAACCCGGAAATCCAGGCGAAGATCCTGGAGTGGCAGCGCCGTTACAATATCGCGGACGGCGATCCGGCAATGGCTCTCATCGAGCTGCTCAATATTTACGGCTACCGGGGCAACGAGGCTCAGGTGGTCATGGTGCCGGCGCCACCGGGAGAGCCGGCGGCGCCAGCGGTCGCCCGGCTTGACGAGGCGGTCCTCGAACAGATTCGCAGCCAGCTCTTTCCGGCCATCGAACGGCTGGGATTTCAGACCCAGGAACTCAAGCAAAAGGTCGAGTCGATGGCGATCGACACCCTTGCCCAGCAGGTGGTTACCTACCACGAGGGCATCGAGCTCTGCACGAAGAAGCTCGACACGGTGAAGAAGGATGCCGACGCGCTCGTCGTTCAACTTGGCAGGGTCGCGAATTCCATAAAACCCGTCTCGCGGATGGCAATCGTCGTCCTGTTGATCTTCGCATTCGCCCTCGGGGTGGTGGCCGCCGTGATGTTCCGCATCCAATAAGAGCGATTTGAAAACCAAACGGTCTTTCGGCACCACGATGCCTCTCGATTGACAATGACGTTCCAGGAACGCATCGAGAGTCTGGACCAGAAGGGTGGCCTGCGCGCGCTGGCGATCGGCTTGATCGTCGCCGTGATGATTTTCTTCGCGGCGAACATTACGACCAGCACGCAGCTCGCCGTCGGCGTGGTGGGCATCGCGTCGTTGATAGTGCTGAAGTTTTTCAAGAAGAACGAAAACACGCGCGTCGTCTTTCTCAGCATCGGGGCGTTTCTTTCGCTCGACTACCTCTTCTGGCGGACGTTCACGACGCTCACCTACTACGATCTCGTCAGCTTTACCTGCGCGATCCTCCTCTACCTGGCCGAGATGTATGGCTTCATCATCTATGGGCTGAGCATTTTCGTGAATATCGATCCGCTGGATCGCAAGCCGGCGCCGCTGCCCGCGGACGAAGCGGAATGGCCGACCGTGGACGTGCTCATTCCGACTTACAACGAGGAGAAGGAAATCCTCGAGATCACGCTTCTCGCGGCGCTGGCCATCGAATACCCGAAGGAGAAGCTCAAGGTGTATCTTTGCGACGACGGCGGCACCGACCAACGCTGCAACGCGAGCGACCCGATCAAGGCCGCGCTGGCCCGCGACCGCCGGCGGGCGCTGAAGGATCTCTGCGAAAAAGCGGGCGCCCACTATTGCACCCGCGCGCGCAACATCCACGCGAAGGCCGGCAACCTCAACAACGGCATGGAGCACAGCTCCGGCGAACTCGTCCTCATTCTCGACGCGGACCACATCCCCACCGTCGATTTTCTCAGGAACACCGTCGGCTGGTTCCTCAAGGATCCGAAGATGTTCCTTGTCCAGACGCCGCACTTTTTTACAAATCCCGATCCCATCGAAAAGAATCTCAAGACCTGGCGGAAGATGCCCAGCGAAAACGAGATGTTCTACAAGGTCATCCAGAAGGGCCTCGATTTCTGGAATGCGGCCTTCTTTTGCGGATCGGCCGCCGTGATGCGACGCTCCTGTCTGGAAAAGGTCGGCGGGATCGTCGGCGAGACGATCACCGAGGATGCCGAGACCGCGCTCACGCTCCATTCGCTCGGCTTCAATAGCGCCTACATCGACAGGCCGATGGTGTCCGGCCTCTCGCCCGAGACGCTCGGCGGGTTCATCACGCAGCGCATCCGCTGGGCGCAGGGAATGGTGCAGATTTTTCTGCTCAAGAATCCGATGCTCGTGCGGGGCCTCTCGTTCCCGCAGCGCCTCTGCTACTTCAGCAGTTCGTTCTTCTGGTTCTTTCCCTTTGCGCGCCTGACTTTCTCGCTCGCGCCGGCGGCGTTCCTGTTCTTCTCGTTGAAGATCTACGACTCGAACTTCATCGACTTCCTGGCCTTCGCGATGCCGCATCTGATCTCCGCGTTCATGGTGCAGGCCTACCTCTTCGGGAGCGTGCGATGGTCGTTCGTCTCCGAGCTCTATGAGCTCATGCAGTCCGTCTATACCTTCCCGGCCATCGTGAAGGTGTTTCTGAACCCGCGCGCGCCGTCGTTCAACGTCACGGCCAAGGGCGAGATTCTCAACCGCGACTTCATCAGCCCGCTCGCGAAGCCTTTCTATGTGCTGCTGGTTGTCAACCTGCTCTGCATTTTCGCGGGCACCTATCGCACGCTCTTCGATCCGGTGCATGAATTCGCCATCGGCATCACGATGTTCTGGGCGCTGTTCAATATCTTTATCCTGTTCGCCTGCCTCGGCGCGCTGCTCGAGCGCCGGCAAATGCGCAGCACCGCCCGCATGGCCGCCAAAATTCCGGGCCGTCTGATCCTGGGGGATCGCAAGATTCCCGTGGACATCATGGACATCTCGAATGGCGGGGCCGCTCTCGCCATTGACGAAGCCTACGAGAGCCAGCTTCTTCCCGATCAACTCATCCAGCTCGAACCCGACAAGGACTTCGACATCGAGCCGGGTATTTTCCACATCGAGATTCGGAACCTGCGCTATCGCGACCGCACGCTTATGGTCGGCTGCAGTTTCAAGCACCAGAGCCTGGAGGAAATGAAGCGCAAGATCACCTTCGTGAACGGCAGCAGCAGGCGCTGGATGGAGTTCCAGTTCAAGCGGGAAAAGGCCATCGGCGTGTGGGGAAGCTTCGTTTATCTGCTCGGCGCAGGCGTCCGCTTTTCCATCGAGCACCTCGGGGTGGGCTTGCTTGGGACGATCCGGCGCGACCGCGAAAGCCGGACCTTCGGCTCAGGCGCACCCGTCAAGCCGTGAAAAGTGAATTTATGAGGAATCGAGGTCAAAACAGAAGCCGCATCCGATGGGAAACGGCGCTCGCACTGGGAATCGCGCTTGCGCCGCTGCCGGCCATCGCGCAGCAACCATCCGGCGCCCCCGCCGCTCCCGGAGTCGCCGCCCCCGCCGCCGCGGATCGCTCGCTCGTGAACGCCAGCACCGTGCGCCTGCCGCTGCGCCAGCTCATCGGGCCGAAGGAGCCGATCTATTTGATGAACGCCCAGAGCACCTACACGCTCTTCATGCCGCTTTCCGCGCGTTATGGCGTTCGCAGTTGCAAGCTGCACCTGAATTTCACGAACTCGATCGCCCTGCTCAGCGAGCGCTCGACCTTGCGCGTCGTGCTCAACGACAAGGTCATCGCCCAGTTTTTCCTCACGCGCAACGAGCCCGACCACACCGTCGATATCGAGATCCCGGTCAAATATCTCGAGATCGGCCCGAATCAATTCCAGTTCGTCGTCTCGCAGCACTACACCCTCGAGTGCGAAGATCCCGCCGCTCCCGAACTCTGGACCCAGATTCTACCCGACGAAAGCTACTTCGAGGCGGTCATCACCTGGAACAGGATTTATCCCAAGCTCTCCCTGCTCCAGGACCTCATCGATCGGAAGCTCTGGGAGCCTTATCGCTACCATGTCTGCTTCCCGAATGGCGCGAGCGGCGGAATCAGCCCCACCCAGCTCTCCTGGGGCTCGATCGTCGCGCAGGGCGTCGGGCTGAATCTCGAATATCGTCCGCTCACGGTCACCACCGGCGGCGCGCTGCTTGCCGGCGTGGACAACATCGTGGTCGGCCAGCAAAACGAGCTTACGCAGTATCTCACGGCCACGGAGATTGGCGCGATCAACGGCAGCTTCATCGCCATCAAGGCGCTGCCCGGCGATCCCACGCATTTCCTGCTCGTGATCAGCGGACGCAGCGAAGAAGAGGTCGGCCAGGCCGCCTACGCATTCTCGCTCATCAACTTTCCGCTGCCCGACTCGCAATACGCGCAGGTGGACCGCATCAATTTTCCGCAAAAGGATTTCTGGGTGCGCAACGCCCCCGTCAAGGATCCCGGCGTTTACAGCTTCCGGCAATTGGGGCTGGAGAAAAATGCAAGCATTCATGGCTGGAATACCGGCAGCGTGCAGCTTCAGACCTACATGCCCGGCGACCTCTCGCAGGATGATCCCAGCAACATCGAGCTGCGCCTGCACTTCGCCTACGGCGCGGCCTTCCGGCAGGATTCCGTCCTCAACATGTTCGTAAATCGCGAATTCCAATACGCGATTCGCATGGACGATCTGCGCGGCGCGGTCGCGTATGGCTACAAGGTCTATCTGCCGGTGAAGGCCTTCCAGCCCGGTCGCAACCTTGTCGAGATTTCGCCGACGATGGTTCCCATCGTCACCAACCATTGCGAAATGGTTCAGAACGAGAACCTCTGGTTCACCCTCTATCGCGATTCCGATTTCGTGGTGCC
Organism: Terrimicrobiaceae bacterium; assembly: GCA_028713285.1. GTDB lineage: Bacteria > Verrucomicrobiota > Verrucomicrobiia > Chthoniobacterales > JAATET01 > JAATET01. The sequence goes on along the minus strand of JAQTOP010000049.1, from coordinate 17,808 downwards.
GGGCCTCCAGAAGAAAGCGCGCCTGCCCAGCTTCACCCTGTTCTCGCAGACGGCGTTTCCCTTCACCTCGGCGCCCGACGGCACGGGCCTCGCGGTCTTTGTCGCCGCCAAGGACAATCCGACAATCTGCGCCACCTGGATGCTGCTCGCCAAGATGGCGCAAATCAGCGGATCCGTGCTCTTCCGCGCGGAACTCAACTTCACCGTCCCCAAGAGCAAGAAGGATCTGCTCATCGTCGGCCCGCTCGACAGTATTCCGCCGGAAGTCCTGACGACGGCTCCCGTAAACCTCCAGCAACTGGGCCGCCTGCGCTACGTCGTGCAGGTGAGCCCCTCGCCCGAGGCCACGGCCATCGGCCCCGTCCAGGAAGTTCTCGAACGGCTGCGCGGCGTCCCAAGCGAACGCAGCGAACGCGAGCAGCCGGCAACCGTCGAAATGGCGACCACGGCCGACCTGCTCGACGATACCGTCGCCGTCGCCTACGAATCGCCCTTCGCGCGCGCTCGCGGCGCAATGGTCATCACGGCCAGGGACACGGCGACGCTCTACAACGGCATCGTAAACCTTCAGGACCGCCGCTATTGGGATAACCTCAACGGCAACCTCGCCGTGTGGAATACGACGCCCCGCTCGCTCGCCACGGCCCGGCTCGGCCCCGAGTTCATTTACAAGGTCGATAATCCGATCAAGCGCACGCAGAACAGCTTCAATGGCAATCCGATCGTTTTCGTGGCCGTCGTCTTCCTCACGATCGGGCTCCTCGCCTTCGTCATGCGGTATCTGCTGAGGAAGCGCGAGATCAAGGAGGAATAGCGCCACTCCGCCTCTCCCGACTTCGATGATACGGAGACGCCGCCCGAGCCGAGCCCCAGACGTTTCGTCCGCCCCGCGGCCCCGGCGCCGGCGGCATGCACTGCTGACCGTCGGCGGCCTGGCGATCCTCGCCGCGCTCGCGTGGCTGCTCTGGCCGCGCGATCCCTACGCGTTGCCGCGCTCGGACTGGCGTCTCTTCAAAGACCGCTTTCTCGCGGCCGACGGGCGCATTGTCGATGATGGGAATGGAGGCATCAGCCACACCGAGGGGCAGGGATACGGCATGCTCCTCGCGGTCGCCTTCCGCGACCGGCCCGCCTTCGACCGCATGTGGAGCTGGACGCTCACGCATCTCAAGCGCAAGGACGATTTCCTTTTCAGTTGGGAATGGACGCCCGCCGACGGGGGCCGGGTGGCCGATGCAAACAACGCCACCGATGGCGACCTGCTGCTCGCCTGGGCGCTCGTTCGCGCCTTCCGCGAATGGAAGGATTACAAATACCGCACGGCCGCGGCGCAGATCACCACGTCCCTGTTTGAGAAGACAACCGTTGAAACCTACCTCGGCCTCCAGTTGCTGCCCGGGGTCGTCGGATTCCAAAGCCCCAGCGGCGTCGTGCTCAATCCGTCCTACTACGTTTTCCCGGCGCTCACCGAACTGGGCGGAGCCTTGCCCTCGGACAAATGGAAAGCCCTGCGCGGGGGCGGAGCGACCTTCATCCGAACCGCGCGGTTCGGCAAATGGAGCCTCGCGCCGGATTGGGCGCTCGTCGGCGCCAACTGGGTCGCCCTCGCCCCCGACCACGATCCCGTCTTCGGCTACAACGCGATCCGCGTGCCCCTGCACATCGCGTGGGACAATCCCGCCTCGCCGCTGCTCGAGCCCTTCGCGAAATTCTGGGCGGGCCTGCCCACCGGCAAACCCACTCCGGCATCGGTCGATCTACAGACAAATACTTTCGGTCCCTACCCGTCCCTGCCGGGAATGCTCGCCGTGCGTCAATTGACGCTTGCCTGCACAAATAAAACCAGGATCACCGTGCGGCAAATTCCCCCTCTGGAAAAAGAGGAGAAATACTATTCCGCAAGCTTGAAATTGCTGACCAAGCTCGCGATCCGCGACCGCTTCGCGCCAAAAAGGAATTGACTTCCCGGTGCGTAAAATCCGATTCCTCTGCAACTTGTTTCACGGCGCTTCCTTTAAAAACCTGGCCCTGGGCGGCATCGCAATCGGATTGATTGGGACGCTCCCGCTGGCATTCTCGCAAAAGCGGAGCGATCCGTCGCCGACTCCACTGACTGCGACCTCCGAAACTCCGGGCGCCATTCCGCCGCCGGCGCCGCACCCCGGGGTCAACCCCGAGCCCGATTCGCTGTTCGTTCCGATCGTTCCGGGAGCGACCCCCAACGCGACGCCCACGCCCGAGTCGAAGCCCTTTGTCCCCTCGGAGATTCCGGCTCCCGCCATTCAATCCACTCCCGAGACGGTCGATACGATCGACGCCAGCGATCAATCCACGAGCAGCCCGTCGCAGGATTTGCTGAATTCGCGTCCGACCGTCACTCTGGGGCCCAGCCCCACCCCGATTCCGGAGGCGACCCCGGCCGCCGCCCCATCGACGAATGCCACGGCGGCCCGCACCTACAAACCGGTGAGCACGGGAGTCGCGCCCAGTCCGAAGCCCCGCCGCCGCACCACCGAGGTGACCGAGGCGTTGAGTGGAGAGCGGCTTTCGCAGATGATGACCCGGGCGCGGCTGAACCGCGACGCGAGGCAGGCCACGGCCGTCGGCTGGGCGGAATTCCAGCGCAAGGACTACGAGTCCGCATCGATGTGGTTCGAGCAGGCGATTTCCTGGGATACCGACCATGGCGAGGCCTACTACGGCCTTGCGCTTACGAAGTTCACGACCGGCGACACCTCGCAGGCGGAAGCCATCGCCGGCTACCGCACGAATTCCTATCCCAAGATGCGCACCCTCATGGGCGACATCCTCATTCGCCGGAGCATGGAGGACTATGAGGCCAAACAATACGCCCGCACCATCGAGTCGCTGAACAAGGCCTCGAACTACCGTCCGCTCAGCCGCAACGAGCGGGTCATCCAAGGCTGGTCCTATTACTACCTTCACGATTACCAGAGCGCCGCGAACATTTTCGAGCGGCTCTACCGCACGCATCCCGACAAGCCCAGCGCCGAGGGGCTCTACGCCGCGCTCTCGCGCCTGAAGGATTGGAAGCGGCTCGAGCGTATCGCCGGCGAAGTGCCGGGGCCCCTTAACCACATCTACATGACTTACGACACGGAACAATACTACAAGTCCGGTCTCTATCTCGCCGCCTACGACTCGAACCAGAAGGCCTATCCCGCCCTTGCGAACATCGATTCGCCTTCCGCCGCCGTCGGCTTTGAATATGCGCGGAAGTCCGGCCAGCAGGGCGAGTCGCAGCTCACCACCGCTCGCGCGCCGGTCGTCCAGGGCCAGTTCTCCCCCGCCAACCGCGTGACGATCAGCCTCGAGGTCGCGCGCCTCATCTTGAGATCGGGCACCCCCACCGATGGCGCCCCCATTGGCACCCCTCCCGAGGAATTCCAGCCCTTCAGTCAAAACATCCAGACGAACTACAACGACCTCTACGAGATCAAGGGGCGCATCGAGTATCAGGACTGGATCACCCCCTACCTCGAGCTGGGCGGCACGCCGCTCAACGCCGCCCTCTCCGCCCGCCTCATCGGCAAGGCCGGCGCGCAATACCGCTACAGCCAGGGCTACGTGCAGGGTGAATTTTATTCGCAGCCGATTCGCGAATCGGTGCTCAGTTATGTCGGTCTGCAGGATCCCTACGTGAGCGGGCGCGCCTGGGGTCGCGTGCAGGAAACGGGCGGCTCGCTCCAGGCTTTCCAGGGGCTTCGTGAAGACATCACTGCCTTTGCCAAAGTCAGCTACGGAGTGATCACCGGCACGAACACCGCGTGGAACGACCACCTCTCGCTCATCGGATCGGTCTCGAAGCTCTTCAAGCTCGAAGGCTTCGAATACATCACCATCGGCCCCGCCGTTTCCTACGAGCAGTTCAACAACAACCAGAACCAGTTCACCTACGGCAACGGTGGCTACTTCTCGCCGCAATACATCATCCAGGGCATCATCGAGGCCCAGGCGCTCACCACCGAAGGGCTCAACTGGCTGGTCTCCGGCTCGATCGGCGGCGGCGCGCAACAGAACAAGCAGGACTCCTCGCCCTACTTTCCGCTCGACCCAGATGGCCGCAATTTCCCCGGCACCACGTCCTCGACGGGCATCTTCCTCGTGAAGGCCGAGGGCGGCATCCTCGTCACCCCGGACTGGATGATCGGCACGAAACTCTCCTACGCGATCACGGCGGATTACAACGAAGGCTTTGCCTCGATCTACGTGCGCTATTTCTTCGAGCCGCGCGCGGGTCTTTTCCGATCCGATCTCGATGTCAGCTATTGGTGATTTCGGAGTGCGGAATTCGGAATGCGCATCCGGCCGAACCGTTTTCTGAGGTGTCCATTCATCCGCAATCCGCATTCGATAGTCCGCAATCCCTGCGACCGGCCGTTTTTCTGGATCGCGACGGCACCCTCATGGAGGAAGTGAATTTCTGCCGCGATCCCGCCGACGTCCGTGCGATCCCCGGCGCGGCGAAACGCCTCGCCCGCTTGCGCGAGCTCGGCTGGGCCATCGTCATCATCACGAATCAAAGCGGCATTGGCCGCGGCATCATCTCGATGGAGGATTACGCCGCCGTCCAGGCCGAACTGCTCCGCCAGTTGAACGGCCAGGTGGACGGAACATACGTCTGCCCGGATGTGCCGCCAAACATCAGCCCGCGCCGGAAGCCCGGCACCGCCATGGTCGAGGAGGCCGCCCGCGAGCTCGGCCTCGATCTCCGGCGCTCGGTTTTCATCGGCGACAAAACCATCGATATCGAGTGCGGACGCAATGCCGGCATGCCCGCGTTCCTCGTGCGCACAGGCCATGGCAGGCATCACACCGGCGGCGCCGCGGATCGCGAGGCGCGCGATGTCGTCGAGGCGCTCGATTGGATCATCGACGCCGCGGTGAATGGTTGAGAAACCTGCCGGCAAGCCGCCCATGTCCGCAGTCGCCATCATTCCCGCCCGTTGGGGTTCGACGCGATTTCCAGGCAAACCGCTCGCGCTCCTCGCCGGGAAGCCGCTGATTCAGCATGTCTGGGAGCGTTGCCTGCGCGCGAAGAAACTCACCCGCGTGATCGTCGCGACCGACGACATGCGCATCGCCGGGGCTGCGTTCGACTTCGGCGCGGAGGTCGCGCTCACTTCGCCAAAGCACCCGACCGGCTCCGATCGGCTCGCCGAGGTGGCCGCCCGCCTGCGCGGCATTTCCGTCATCGTCAACGTGCAGGGCGACGAGCCGTTCATTGAACCGCGTCTCATCGACCGCCTCGTTACGGAAATGAAGCGCCATCCCCGCGCGGCGATGATCACGGCAGCCACGCCCTTCGCCGACGAATCCGCCGCCGCAAATCCCAACAACGTCAAGGTCGTCGCGGATCGCCTCGGCAATGCGCTCTACTTTTCGCGCAGCCTCATCCCGTTTGAAAGGGATGGCACGCACGCGGCGCCGCGCCTGCACCACCTCGGGATTTACGGTTACCGCCGGGCCTTCCTGCTCGAGTATGTCCGCTGGAAGCCCACGCCGCTCGAACAGGCCGAGAAGCTCGAGCAATTGCGCGCGCTGGAAACGGGAGCGCGCATTCGCCTTATTGTCACAAAGCACCGCGGCATCGGAATCGACACGCCGGAGGACCTCGCCGAAGCGGAGCGGATCATTGAACCTCGACAGGCGTGCCGGCCTTGATGCGCTGGGCGAGCACCCAGGCGTCCCAGTTCGCGAGCCGAATGCAGCCATGGCTGGCGTTGCGGCCGATCTGGTCGGGGCTCGGCGTGCCGTGCATGCCGCGGCTCGGGATATTCAGCGCGAGCCACACGATGCCCACCGGATTGTTCGGTCCGGGCGGCAGCTCGTAGGAGGTGTCGCTGCGTTTGCCCGTTTCGAGCACGGACTTGTCCCAGCGGAACGTGGGCAGCAGCGTGTTCGACAGAATTCTGAAATTGCCGGCGGGCACGGGAAATTCCTGCGAGCCCGGCGTGCAGGGGAAGCAACCCGCGAGTTTGCCATCCTCGTAGAGCTCGATCAGACGCGGCGCGCGCAGCAGCACGAGCTTGCGCTTCGGTTCGGGAACGGGCGTCGGCTCGGGGAGGGGCGTCGATGCGGGCGTCGATGCGGGCGTCGATGCGAGCACGCCTGCAGCGGGCGCCTGCGCGGCGGATTGCTCTGCCGCGCGTTTCGCCCGCGCCTCGGCAAGGCGCTGTTTTTCGAGATCCTCGACCGCCTGCATGTCGAACGGCTCCACGTCGGGCACGCGAATCACCGACCCGGCCACGGGCGCTTCCTTCAGCGTGGGATTCAACTCCTGCATGAAGTCGTAGTCGGTGTGGAATTTCTCGCCGAGCGCTTCCCACGAGTCGGCGTAGGGCAGGCGCTTCAGCCTCTCCTGCTCCTGCGGCTTCGACGCGGTCGTTCCGATCCACGCGAGATCGCGCGGGGTGACCGTGTATTCGCGGTAGGGTTCGGCGATACCGATGAGGTCCAGCCGTGTGCCGGGGGCCAGGCCGTGGGCCGTGCAATAGCGGTCCGCCGCCTTCTGCGTGAACTCGCCGCCGAGCCCGTCGATCTTGCCGGGGCGGAAATTCGCGCGGTCGAGGAAGATCTGCACTTTCACCATTTCCTTGCGCTCGGCGTCGTCCGGGCTTTGTTGGGCGAGCCGCGCCGCCGGAGCTTCCGGCACATCCGCAGCCCGCGCAGGCGACAGGAGGGTGGCGGTCAGTGCGAGCAGCAATCGGAGCGACATGGCAGGCAGGAGTGTTCCCATGCCCTGTGGAAAAAACAAGGGCAGGGCTGCAACCAAACGTCGCGCTTTTCTCAATTGCGCAAGGGCGGGGTTCGTGTGAGATAGTGCGGTTTGGCAGGCGAATGGGCGCTTCGGGGGCGCCCGGCTGTCACGATTCATCCGTCTTTTTATTAGAAACAAGCATTACAGTTGGGAGGAGCAGCCCCGGCGCCGTCGCCGGTATATTTATTTCCGGTGGTGGTTCTGGGGGCCGCTTGCCGTCCTCGCGCTTGCGGTGATCGCGGGATTCGTCACGTTCTCGATTCTCCGATCCACCTACCAGCACCGCGCCGAGGAATTCAACCTCGCCGATATCGAGCGAATGGAAGCGGCGACGCTCGTCTTCGACCGCAATGGCGAACTCGTCGGCAAATTTTTTCTGCAGAACCGCATCCCGGTCACCGATGATCAAATCGCGCCGATGATGACGAAGGCGGTGATCGCCGCCGAGGACAACCGTTTCTACGATCACGACGGCGTGGATTACTGGGGCATCGTCCGGGCGGCGCTCAAGAACTACCGCTCGGGCCGCATCAAGCAGGGGGCGAGCACCGTCACGCAGCAGCTAGCGCGCAATTCCTTCGACATGCACGAGCGCACCTACAAGCGCAAGTTCATCGAGATGTTCCTGGCGAGCCGCATCGAGAAGAGCTTCTCGAAGGCGGAGATCATGACGCTCTACCTCAACCGCGTCTATTTCGGCTCGGGCCTCTACGGCATCGAGGCCGCGGCGCGCGGTTATTTTGGCGTTCCGGCGAAGGAACTCTCCGTCGGCCAGTGCGCCACCCTCGCGAGCCTGCTGAAGAATCCGAACCGCCTTTCGCCGTGGAATAATCCCGACGGCGCGCGCGTGTCGCGCGACTTCGTGCTCGGTCGCATGCAGGACATGGGCTTCATCAGCTCGGACGAGGCGAAGGCCGAGCGGGAGGCGCTGCTGATCACGAGCCGCCGCATGAACCCGACCAAGATTTCCTACGCGGTGGATTACGTCCGCCAGCAGGCCATCGCCGCCCTGGGGTATGACCGCGCGATGAATGGCGGCTTCAAAATCTACTCCACGCTCGACCTGAGAATGCAGCGCAGCGCGGAGGCGGCGATCCGGGCGCAACTCAACGAAATCGAGCGCCGCCCGGGTTACGATCACGAGACCTACGCGCAGTTCGTGGAGAAGTTCCGGCCCTTCGACGATGTCCTTCGCACGGGCGGCTTCCCCAGTTCCGCGCCTCCCACGCCGCATTACGTGCAGGGCGCCGCGATTGCCTATGACAACCGGACCGGCGGCATCCTCGCGCTGGTCGGAGGCCGCGAGTTCAAGCACAGCGAATACAACCGCGCCACGCAATCGAAGCGGCCCGCGGGCACCGCCTTCACGCCGCTCGTGCTCGCAGCCGCGTGCGAGAAGGGGATTTTCCCCGGCGAGCTCGTGCAGGATTCCGCGCTCGACAATCGCTACGTCGGCATCGGCGGCACCACCGGCATCCTCGGCGAATGGGGGGTCGAACGCGCCGGAAATGAATATGAAGGCGGCATTCCGGCGCGCGACGCCATCGCGAAGGGCAAGAACGCCGCCACCGTGCGGCTCGGGTGGCTGGCGGGCCTCGATGCCGTTCAGAGCCTGGCGCGCAAAGCCGGCATCGGTTCCCCGGTTCGGAATCTGTCGAACAGTTTCCTCGGCGCGAGCGAAGCCTCGCTCGACGAACTCACCCTCGCGTTCACGATGATTCCCGGCGGCGGAATCCGCCCCGCGAAGCCCTACGTCATCGACCGCATCGTTGACAGCAGCGGCAGCGAAATTTTCAAGCAGACGATCGGGCGCGTGCCGGTGGTCGCCGACTCGACCGCCTACCAGGTGCATGCCGCGCTCGACGATGCGCTGCACTCGGGCACTGGCGCCGCGGCCGTTGCTAGATATGGGCTGCACAGCTTTCCCGCCGGCGTGAAGACCGGCACGGCCTACAACTTCACCGACACCTACGCGATCGGCTACACCAGCGCCGTGACGTGCGGCGTGTGGGTGGGTTTCGACCGGCCCACGAGAATCTTCCGCGGCGCGTTTGGCAGCGACCTCGCGCTGCCCATCTGGGCGCAGGTGATGAATGCCTCCGCGCAGGATTTCAGGCCGCAGGCCATCGCCCGCCCCGCCTCGATCATTCCCGTTTCCATCTGCCGCACATCGGGCCTGCTCGAAACGGCGCGGTGCGAACGCGAGGTAAGAGATCCGCAGACCGGTGCGATGCGCCGCGAGAAGACGGCCTACATCGAGTTCGCAACCGCAAAGAGCAAGCCGACGATTCCCTGCGACGTGCATGGCACCGGCCTGCGGCTTTACGCGAAGGAGCAGGCGGAGTCCGAGTGGCCCCGCGCCGCCTCGGCGGTGGACCTCGCCGCGATCCGTCCCATTGCCGTCGGCGCGCCTGCGCTGATGGGCCTCAACGACGTGTATCGTTCGGTGAAGCCCGCCGCCCTGCGCATGCGCGAGGACGAGATCCCGGTCGCGAAGGCCGAGGCCGTCAACCAGCAGGTCGCCGCTGCCGCGCTCGCCGAGGGCCAGGCCGCGCAGGGCGTCCCGGTGGCAGGGCCCGTGCCGAAGGGCAGCCAGGAGGTGCGCAAGGCGGAGGCGGTGAAACCGATGGACGTGCCCTCCGACAACGACGCCATCCCCCTCGACGCGCCAGCGCCGATCCAGTTTTAGCGCCAGCGCCGATCCAGTTTTAGCGCCAGCGCCGATCCAGTTTTAGCGCCAGCGCCGATCCCGTTTTAGCGCCGGCGCCGATCCCGTTTCAGGCGTGTGCCGCGTCGAACGCCGCGACCTGGTCGAGGATTACATCGGCCAGCAACGGCTCCGTGCCGACTGCGCTCGCATAATACAGTCGCCGCCCCCGCGCGGCATGGGGATTGCGCCGGAAAATGTCGCGCTGGCTGGCCGCCGGCAGGCCCTCCTCCTCGATTCCGAGCAGCACGGGGATGTCCTGGAAACTGTGCAGCCCGTCGGCGATGAAGAAGGGCACCACCACGACGTTCGGGCAGCGCGTGAGGCGGTCCCATTCCGCAATGAGCGGCGGTTCCTCCATGTAGGCTGCGAGCACCTCGGCGTAGCTCCCGAGCGCGGCAATGCGGCGCACCTGCTCCTTCGCGGCGGCGGCGGAGTTGTCGTTGAGCGGCGTGCCGTGGCCGACGATAATCAGGCACGTGTCCTCCGCGGGCGCATCCGGCGCCGTCTCCGCGGCGCGGTGCAGCAGCACGCCGGTCATCCGCGGGTGGCTGCCCACGGGTTCGCAGTATTTGATGGTGCGCCCCGCCTGCATGGTCACGGGCCCGGCGAGATCGAGTTCGCGAGGGATCACCGTCCGCGTGAAGTAGCCCTCGCTGATGAAATCGGGCACCACATACACGTCGCGGCTTTCGACCATGCCCAGCACTTCGCGCAGGGACGGCTCCTCCTTCCAAAAGCACACGGCCACCTCTCCAAAGATTCCGCGGGCGCGAATGGCGTCGGCATGGTCGTGCATCGGCGCGCTCGAGTCGGGGTTCAGCGTCGAGCCGTGGCCTGCGATCACGAGGGCGGAGCCGGGCTTGGGTTGCATGCCGGTCTTACGATGCGCCGCCGCCCGCACATCCCGCAAACGAAAATCCCGGATGGCGGCGCGCGCGCGCATCGTGTATTCGGGCCGGATGTCCGTTTGCTCCGACCAGTGGATCCGCCGCATGGCGGTCGAGAAGGGAATGATCGAGCCGTTTTCCGACGGCCAGGTGCGCACCGGCGCGGACGGCGGCCGGCTCATCAGCTACGGCCTGTCGAGCTACGGCTACGATCTGCGCGTGTCCGATGAGTTCAAGGTCTTCACGAATGTTTTCAATACCGTCGTCGATCCGAAGGCCTTCGACGACCGTTCGTTCGTGGACATGCGCACCGACGTCTGCATCGTGCCGCCGAATTCCTTCGCGCTCGCGCGCAGCGTGGAATACTTCCGCATCCCGCGCGAGGTGCTTACGATCTGCGTCGGCAAGTCCACCTACGCGCGCTGCGGCATCATCGTGAACGTCACGCCCTTCGAACCCGAATGGGAGGGCCATGTTACCCTGGAAATCTCGAACACCACGCCGCTGCCCGCCCGCATCTATGCGAACGAAGGCCTCGCGCAGGTCGTATTCTTCATGGCCGACGAAATCTGCGAGACGAGCTACGCCGACCGCGGCGGGAAATACATGAAGCAGCAGGGCATCACGATCCCACGGATGTGACGGGGGGGAGCGCGGGCTTCCAGCCCGCTGCATCCGGCATCCTGCCGGATGCCGGGTGCCACGCGCGTCTTGCGTCAAACTTCGTTGCGGAAGCAGCGGCTGCGCTGGGTGCCATGGATGTTTCCGGCTGGAAGCCGGCAACGGCGGGCTGGAAGCCCGCGCTCCCCATTTTCAGCGCGGGCTGCGCGCCGCCTTCTGCCTTGACTTGCGGAGGATGGAAAATGACGCTGCCGCGGTGGGTTCGACATTTCGCGTGCTCGGGCAAAAAGCTGTCGGCGTCTGCTTGCTGCTTGCCTTGATCGGGACGACCCATGCGGCCGACACGATCCTGCGTTTCTTCGCGGGCGGCACGGCCGATGGAGCCTTTCCTCAGGGTGACCTGACGATTTCCGACGGGACGCTTTACGGGATGACCAGCGCCGGCGGCTTGAACGACTCGGGCACCATTTTCCGAATGGACGCCGTCGGCGGCAGCTTCTCGGTGCTCAAAGATCTCGCTTCGGGCAGCAATCCCTCGGGCTCGCTCACGCTCGACGGCACGACGCTTTACGGGATGACCAACGGCGGCGGGAGCAGCGGGTTCGGCACGGTTTTCAAGATCGGGACCGACGGCAACGGCTTCATCCCGCTGATTAGCTTTTCCGGCGGTGCGGCCGACGGAAGGAATCCCCTCGGATCGCTTCTTCTCTCGGGCTCGACACTTTTTGGCATGACCCAGACCGGCGGTGCGGCTGCCAAAGGTTTGCTGTTCAGCATGGACGTCAGCGGTTTGAAATTTGCGCCTCTGCACAGCTTCGTCGGCGGATCCACGGACGGGAGCAACCCGGTGGCCTCGCTCGTGCTGGGCGGCGGGATTCTTTACGGGATGACCACCAGTGGCGGCGCTTCAGGCGGCGGCGCCGTTTTCAAGGTCGGCCAGGATGGCGCCGGTTTCGGCCTGGTGCAGAGCCTCTCGGGCGGCAATCCGCAGGGCTCGCTGATCCTCGTGGACTCGATGCTCTACGGCATGACCTCTTCCGGCGGCACGGGCGGGTCCGGCATCGTGTTCAGGGTTGGAATCGATGGAATGGGTTTTGAAGTGTTGCACAATTTCGGTGGCGGGGTGGACGACGGCAGCCTGCCATCGGGCTCGTTGGCGCTGGTGGGCTCCACGCTCTACGGAACGACGCAGACCGGCGGCACCGTCGGTCTGGGCACCGTGTTCCAGATGAATCTCGACGGCAGCGGTTTCGAGATCGTGCACAGTTTCAGCGGCGGCATCTCGGATGGCGCGAGTCCGCAGGGCTCGCTGGTGCTGTCGAACGGCCTGCTCTACGGAACGACCAGCGGAGGCGGATCGACGAACAACGGCACCATCTTTACGGTGGCTGTGCCGGAGCCCGGTGTCATCTGGCTCGGCGTGTTGGCCGCGTTCGGTCTGGCGCTCCTTCGCCGGCGCGCGGCGCTTACATCCCCGAGGTGTAGCTGAGCGGGCTGATCTCCTCCATCGAGGTGTGGCCGCCGAGGACCTGGGTGAGGCCTTCCTGGTAGAGCGAGAGCACGCCGTGGCGGAACGCGATTTCGCGCATCTGGCTTTGCGGAGCGTTCGAGCCGATGAGGTCCGCGAGATCGGGGGTGATCGGGCACATTTCCATGAGGGCGATGCGGCCGGAATAGCCGGTCTGGTTGCACTCGCTGCAACCGATTTTGCCGTAGAGCGTCGAGACGGTGGGCGGGATTTCCACCCGGTTCTTCTCGAAGATCCGGCGGACGTCGTCCGAGACTGCGAGCGGGCGCTTGCAGTAGGTGCAGAGCCGGCGGACGAGGCGCTGGGCCTGGCTGAGGGCGAGCGCGTCGGCCAGCAGATACGGCGGCAGGCCCATCGAGATGAGGCGGCTGAGGGCGCGCAGGCTGTCATTCGCGTGCAGGGTCGTGAGCACGAGGTGGCCGGTGAGGGCGGCATTCACGGCGGCATTCGCGGTCTCTTCGTCGCGCGATTCGCCGATGAGGATGACGTCGGGGTCGGCGCGGAGGAGGCGGCGGAGGCCCTGCGGGAAATCGATGCCGTTGATCGGGTCGGTCTGCGTCTGGTTGATCCCTTCGATCTCGTATTCGATGGGGTCCTCGATCGTGTGGATGTTGATGCCCTCGCGATTGATGCTGTTGATGAAGGCGTAGAGCGAGGTCGTCTTGCCGCTGCCGGTGGGGCCGGTGACGAGGACGAGCCCCTGGTCGCGGTTCATCGTCTCGTTGATGATCGTGGACTGGCGCTGGGTGAGATTCAGCTCGCTGAGGCGGCGCACGCCGTCCTGCTTGTCCAGGAAGCGGACGGTGAGTTTTTGCAGGTCGCGGCGGCAGGGAATGGCGGAGACGCGGCAGTCGATGCGCCGCTTGCCGATGCTCATGGCGAAGCGGGCATCCTGGGCATCCTGCCGGCGGTGGCCCATGTTCGAGTAGTTTTTGATGAGGCTGATGAACCGGGGCAGCGATTCCTCGGGGCAGGAGTGGATGACCTGCAGTTCGCCGTCGATACGGGCGCGGAAGCGGGCCATGTTGAAATATTTCTCCACGTGCAGGTCGCTGGCCCGGCTGGAAATGGCGCGGTAGAGCACCCAGTGGACGATCTGCTCGGGAGTGACGTGAATGCTCGATGGGTTCAATCGCTGCATCCCGGCGGCGTCGATTTCGACGACGTTCGTGGTGTCGGAGTAATCGAGTTCGCCGGTGACGACCTCCGCCGCGGACTGGACGCCCCGGCCGCGATTGCGCGCGATGGCCTCGAAGATGCTCTCCCGGTCCGCGAGAATCTTCGTGAATTGGATCTCGTCGGTGCCTGTGGAAAGCCATTCATCCTCGAAGGCGAAGTGGTCCCGCTCGGACGTGAGCAGATAGACGCGGTTCGTTCCACAGTAGAGCGGATAGACGCCGTGTTTCTCGAGCAGCGTGTCGGGGAAGAGGCTTTGGGACGGGGCGCATTCGGGGTTGAAGACCGCTTCGCCGCGCGCGATGTGCGTGAGGGCGACGCCGTAGTTCTTTGGCAGGAGCTTGAAGTCGGAAATGCGCCAGTAGTCGTTGCCGGCGAAGGCCCGCTCGCTGTCGAGGAGTTCCTCGCGCTCCTCCGGGGTAACGGGATAGACGCGCAGGAACCACTGGAGCATTGTAAGGAGCCCGACGTCGCGCGGCGGCGGCTCCGCTCCCGGCAACTCGGGCGACGGAACGAGCGGGGGGTTGAAGGCCAGACGGGCGGCGAGATCGTCGCGGAGTTCCAGGTATTGCGACTCGGAGACAAGGGCGCGAACCACGAACGGCTCCGGAATTTCCCAAAGATCCCGGGCGGCGGGGTTGTAGTGCGCGCAGAGCAGCAGCGGACCGAGGGCGCCGAAGGGAACCCACGGCTCCTCCGAAGTTTTTGTCCGCGCCAGGCGGCGGAAAATCTCCTCGGCGCGCGTCGTGCAGGCCGCGCGGGCGAGCCGCAGGGGGATGAGATCGAATTCGCCCGCCAGCCATTCGAGCGCGCATTCGCTGTCGCGCTGGTTGAACCGCGCAATGGCAGCCTGCGGGTCGGTGTCGGGCATGGCGCCGGGGGCGGCGAGACCCCGCGTGCCCAGGTTCACCGCGAGTTCGCTCCACGACGTCTCATTCATGCTGCCCGAGAGTAAGCGGCTGGTAATCGGGTGGATAGGTGTAAACGGTCCCTGCGGAGGGGATGTCGCTCCCCGTTTTGATGCCGGCTCCGGGTGTGCCGGGCGCGAGCAGCTCGAAGGTGTGGCCGGCCCACTGGATGCGGTAGTCATCCTCCGAGGACGACATGACGTTGTCGAAATTCGAGGGGAGGTAGGGCGAGCCGGGAATCGACGCATTGCGATATTGCAGAGTGCGGAGGATCGCGAGTTCGTCGGACGTGGCATCCGGCACGGGCGTGAGCACGACGTCCCAATTCGCCTGGTCGAAATGGAGGAGCGCCCGATTGAGGAGCGCGAGCGTATCCCGGGCGGCGCTTTCGCGGGCACTGTCGCGCAGGCCGTGGTAGCTCTGGATCGAAATCCCGGAGAGGACGCCGACCACGGCGACCGTGGCGAGCAGCTCGGTAAGGGAAAATCCGCCCGGCTTGCGACGGTTCGTGGCACGGGTTGGATGGTTCATGCGGTCGTTCATCAATAGGTAATGGCGGAGCCACCCGGGCCGGTGAGGGGGACTTTCGCCAGCCGGTGGGTCGTGGAGTTCAGGATCTCCAGGGGGAGGGCGACGCCGTAGCCGGAGGGCATGTAATCGGCGAATGCGGATGGGGCGTAGGCGAGATACGGGGCGAGCTTGGTGTAGCGGGCGCTGTCGTCCGCGGCGGTCCCCCAATCCGCGGTCGCGCCCGACTGGCCGAGGGCCTGGAGGTAGGAGGCCATCGAGAGGTTGATGGCCTCGGCACGGGCGATGGCCAGGCTGTCCTCGCTGTCCTGCTTGATCTGCACGATGTTCGGAAGGGCGAGGAAGGTGATGATGCCGATGAGCGCGACGGCGGCCAGCACCTCGACGAGAGAGAAGGCAAAATGTCGAATCTTCATGGGGTGACGAGATTGACCTTCGGGTACGGGTGCGAGTCGTCCCAGGCGCTGATCTCAAGATACTGGCCGGTCTTGATCATGGCGTCCGAACGGACCTGATTGTCATTGGAAGTGTTCGCCACGAGATGCGCGTAGGTGGTGTCGTCGAGATAGCCTGCGACCAGGTCGAGCCGGGCCTTGCCGGTCGTGGGGACGGCGTAGGCGCTTTTTGCGGAGGACAGGGAGCTTGGGGCGGCGCTTTTGTGGGAGAGCCAGCTATTGATGGCCTCCTGCACGACCGCCTGCTGCTGGCGCACGAGGACCTCGCGCGAGTCCGCGGCGGCATTCGAGAAGGCGCTGATGACGAGCGAGGCCATGATCGCGATGATCGCGATCACGAGGAGGAGCTCGACGAGGGTGAATGCGCGCGGAGCGGATGGGCAGGGGCGTCGCCTGGTGGGGTGATGGGGCCCAGCCTCCATTTGGGCGACCTCCGTTGGTAGGGGCATCGCGCTGCGATGCCCAGGTCGCCGCAGCGCGACGACCCTACCTGCTGTCCGATTGGGTTGGCGGTTCAATCTCGTGGAAGAGAAAAAACAGGCTCCGATGAGTGGGTCACCGGAGCCTGTCTGCTGCATTTGGAGCGTGCCTCGTCGATTGCTGTATTTTCGGCGGAGCACTCCTCCTTATTCTGTTGATAATAGGCCTTTTTAGTCGGCCGTCCCGCCGCCTGCCTTGACGTATGCGAACCCGGTGGCCGGTGCGTAGTTTAGGAACCCTTTTACGGCTGCCGTGTAATCGGCCGGATCCATATCCAGTTTGAAGGTTGCGCCGTTGCTTGTGACACTGCCAATCAAGGCGGTGACAGCAGCGGTGCCTGTCGCAGCGCCGGAGAACGAATAGCCCGCAGCTCGTGCGGCTGAGGCTACAGAAGCAATGTTCTGCGCATTTCGTTGGTCGCGGGCGGTTTGGGCCGAAGCGGTGATTCCCGAGATATTCGGGATGGCAATGGCGGCGATGATGCCGATGACGGCGATGACGACGAGAAGCTCGACCAAGCTGAAAGCCTGGCGTGCGCTCGTGGCGAGTCTCTTGCGGAGTTTGGATTGTGTGGTCATTTGGTTGGCTGATTTCGAGCCGGAGCATGGGGAGGACGCGCGGCAGCCGCAAGAAAGGGGAGTTTGTATATTATGGGGGGGAAACTATGTAGGCGGCTGCCGGGCAAAAGTTTGTTTCGGATGCGCCGCGAGGCTTTTAGAGGTAGGGACATCGCGCTGCGATGCCCGGTCGTCGCAGCGCGACGACCCTACCAGGATAATGCAGCCGCAGCGCGCTGCCGCCTACCTGTCGCCGAAGAAGACGTGGGGCCAGTGTTCGGGTGATTGCACCAAGCCTCGGCGGACGGGATTGTTCAGAATGTAGTCGGCTTTGTCGCGCAACGACTCTTCCCGACGAAGCCGGTGCTCGAAGTAGTCGCGCTGCCACTCGATGCCGTGGCATTTTGACGTCCATTCCTTCCATTTGGCGACGCGGGTGCGGATCGTCTGCCCGGCTTCAGGGAAGCGGACGAGCGCGTGAACGTGGTCGGGCATGAGCAGAAACAGGTGGGCATACCAGACGTGACGGGCGTTGCGGGTAGCGACGGTCTCCAATAGGCCGGCGGAGATCGCCGGACGGGTGAGGATTTCCTGTCCGCGCCGGCGACAGCAGACCGTGAGGAAATAGATCTCGCGGGTCGAGTCGATCCACGAGGGGACATCGTGGGGCAGCGACCGCCTGCGGGGCGAATCGGGCATGAGGCGCGGCATACCCGGAAAGCGGACCCAACGCCAGCCGGATATGAGGTAGGGGCATCGCGCTGCGATGCCCGGTCGCCGCAGCGCGAACGGGCCTGGCGGGACAACGAGTGCGCCCAAAGGTAGGGGCATCGCGCTGCGATGCCCGGTCGCCGCAGCGCGGCGACCCTACCCGATGCGGTCGCCGCAGCGCGAACGACCCTACCCGATGCGGTCGCCGCAGCGCGAACGACCCTACCCAATGCGGTCGTCGCGGCGCGAACGGCCCTACCCATGCGGGCGGGGAAATCCTACGCCTCGATGATGTGGTTGCGGATCGCGTAGCGCACGAGGTCGCTGAAGGATTGGAACCGCAGCTTGCGCATGATGACGGCGCGGTGGGTCTCGGCCGTCTTCACGCTGATGCCGAGCACGGAGGCGACTTCCTTGTTGCTCTGTCCCTCGGCGAGGAGCTGCACGATCTCGCGTTCGCGCGGGG
>JAQTOP010000134.1 GCA_028713285.1 Terrimicrobiaceae bacterium | reverse complement strand
GCGCCGAAGGGTTCGTCGAGCAGGAGGACCTGGGGCTCGATGGCGAGGGCGCGCGCGAAGGCGACGCGCTGGCGCTGGCCGCCGGAGAGCTGGCTCGGCAGGCGCTTCTCGTAGCCGGCGAGCTGCACGGCGTCGAGGAGCTTGAGAACGCGGTCGTGAATCCCGGCCTTCGACGGGCGCCTCGCGCTTTTCATCACGCGCAGGCCGAAGGCAACATTGTCAAACACGCTCATGTGGCTGAAGAGCGCGTAATGCTGGAAGACGAAGCCGGCGTGGCGCTTGTATGCGGTGAGCTGGGTGACGTCCGCGCCGTCGAAGAGCACGCGGCTGTTGCCATTCTCGGGAAACTCGAGGCCGGCGATGATGCGCAGGAGCGTCGTCTTGCCGGAGCCGCTGGGGCCGAGCAGCGCGATGAGCTCGCCCGTCTCGACCTTGAGGCTGACATTGTCGAGCGCGGGGAAGCGGGCGTATTTTTTGGTGATCTCGCGGACTTCGATGCTCATCGGTGTATTGGAAGGTCAGCGGTGCGGGCGGCCTCGGCAAGCTGTTGTTCGGCGCGCCACTCGGCATACGTTTTAATGACGAGCGTGAGCAGCGCAAGGATGCAAAGCACGGAGGCGACGGCGAAGGCGGCGGCGAACTGGTATTCGTTGTAGAGGATTTCGATGTGGAGCGGCATCGTGTTCGTCTTGCCGCGAATGTGGCCGGAGACGACGGAGACCGCGCCGAACTCGCCCATCGCGCGGGCGTTGCAGAGGATGATGCCGTAGAGCAGGCCCCACTTGATCTTCGGCAGGGTGACGCGCCAGAAAATCTGCCAGCCATTCGCGCCGAGGCTGAGGGCGGCCTCCTCCTCCTGGGTGCCCTGCGCCTGCATGAGCGGGATGAGGCCGCGGGCGACGAAGGGAAATGTAACGAAGATCGTCGCGAGCACGATGCCGGGCAGGGCGAAGATGATGCGGATGTCGTGGTCGATGAACCACGGGCCGAACCAGCCTTGCGCCCCGAAGATGAGCACGTAAATGAGGCCGCCGATCACGGGCGAGACCCACAGCGGCAGGTCGATGAGCGTGATGAGCACGGGGCGGCCGGGAAAATCGAACCGCGTGAGACTCCATGCGGCGGCAAGGCCGAACAGGGTATTCAGCGGCACGGCGATGCCCGCGGCGATGAAGGTGAGCTTCACCGCGTGGGCGGTCGCGCTGTCTTCGAAAACGGCGAAGAACGCGGGGACGCCCTTGGAAAGAGCCTCCATGAAGACGACGAGAAGCGGCAGGAAAAGGAACAGCGCGAAGAATGCGAAAACGATGCCGATGAGCACGGCGCGGACGACCAACGGCTCGGCGGTGGCGCGGTCGGGGTGCGCGGCGCGGGGGGCGGTGGGGAAAGTGGCGATGGCTCCGGCCATGGCGATTCAGGCGACTCCCTTCCGGCGATTGTCCCACGCTTGCAGGCCATTGCTGATGAGCAGAATCACGAACGAGGCCAGCAGCATGATGAAGCCGAGGCCGGCCGCGCCGGTGTAGTCGTAATTTTCCAGCTTCGAGATGATGAGGAGCGGCGTGATCTCGGTTTTGAACGGCAGGTTGCCCGAGATGAAAACGATGGAGCCATATTCGCCCACGGCGCGGCCATAGGCGAGCGTGACGCCCGTGAAGATCGCGGGCAGCAGGCCGGGCAGCACGACGCGGGTGAAGGTCTGCAACCGCGTGGCGCCGAGGCAGGCGGCGGCCTCCTCGACGTCGAGCGAGAGATCCTGGATGACGGGCTGGACCGTGCGCACGACGAAGGGCAGCCCGATGAACGTGAGTGCGATGAGCACGCCGAGCTGGGTGAAGGCGATGCGCAGGCCGGCGGGGCCGAGGTAGCTCTTCGCCCAGGCCTGCGTCGTGAGCCAGGCGCCGAAGGGCGTGTGCGGGCTGAACCATGCGCCGAGCGGCTCGTTGAAGGCGAACAGCCGGCCGATCCATTCGTTCGGCGCGTAGAGCGTGGTGAGCGCGATGCCGGCGACGGCGGTGGGAAGGGCGAAGGGCAGGTCGACGAGGGCATCAAGCAGGCGGCGGCCGGGAAAGCGGTAGCGCACGAGCACCCAGGCCGCCAGCACGCCGAAGAGGCCGTTGATGAGCGCGGCGACGAGCGAAATGCCGAAACTCACGCGGTAGGATGCGACCACGCGCGGATCCGTGATCGTCTGCCAGAAATGCCCCCAGCCGCCCGATTCGGTCTTCAGAAAAAGCGCGCTCAGCGGGATGAGCACGATGAGCGTGAGATACACGAGGGTGTATCCGAGCGTGAGTCCGAATCCGGGCAGGGTGAAGCGCTTCACGTAACGGCTAGATCGACTGAGCCTCGGAAATTGTCGCGCGGAAGCGAAGCAGAATTTCCTCGAGCGCGAGCCGGTGCGCCTCGATTTGCCGGGCGATGGGCGCGAGCTGCGGCGTCTCGAAGACGATCTCGAGCGGACGCGGGTATTGGGCCGGCGGCGCGGTGAGCACGCCGGGGTAGCCGGCCTCGATGATGCCCTCGTTCGCGTGGAAGTTGTCGATGCTCTTGTCGAAATTCCGCGGCAGCACGGCGGCGGCGCGGGCGAGCGCGGGCTCGAGCACGTGGCGGGTGAGCGCGTGGCCTTTGACGAAACCATACAGGCCCGCGCTGTGGTCGTCGGAGTGCAGCGCGACGATGCCGTCGAAGGCGAGGTTCACGAGCTGGCGCTCGAGGAGGATGACTTCGGGCTCGGCGGAGTCCCGCCAGAACTGGCGGTTGAGATCGACGCCGTTGCGCGACCAGCGGGTGTCGTCCGCGTAGCCGGTGGGATTGCAGACGGGATAGACGACGAGTTCGTAGCCCCGCGCAATTTCGGGATCGCGGTGCAGGTGCTCGAGCAGGGCGACGGCGCCGAGCACGCTCGCCTCCTCGTCGCCGTGCAGGCCGCCGAAGATGCCGAGGCGCAGAAAGCTCGCGCCCGCCGAGCCGGGGCCGGCGAAAAGAAAGCGCGGCACGGTCACGCGCTCGCCCAGGTGACCCGTGAGCTCGAGATGAGCGGTGAAAAGATGCTGCGAGCCGCGCGCGAGTTCCTCGATGGGGCGGATGCTCTCGCGCACGCTGCGGCGCTCGCGCAGGCGGCGGGCCAGGTGGATGGAGCTGGAGGAGTCGGGCTTCACGATCATGGCGCGGTCAGGGTTTTGCGGGCTGGTAGATGGCGTCGAACGTGCCGCCGTCCTGGAAATGCTTCTGCGCTTCCTTCCAGCCGCCAAAGATTTCGTCCACGGTGCGGAGCTGGAGCGGCGGGAAGATGCCGGCATTCGCCGCGAGCAGGGCGGCGGCGCGGGGGCGGAAGAAATGTTTCACGGCGAGCTTCTGGCCCTCGTCGGACCAGAGGTATTGCAAGTAGGCGGTCGCCGGCTCGCGCGTGCCGCGCTTGTCCACGACCCGATCGACGACGCTCACCGGGGCTTCGGCGAGGATGCTCGATGCCGGGGTGACGACCTCGTAGGCGCCGGGGCTGAAGACTTTCGCGATCTGCAGGGCCTCGCTCTCGAACGTGAGCAGCGCGTCGCCGAGGCCGCGCTGGACGAAGGCGTTCGTCGCATCGCGGCCGCCGGGCGGGAGGATCGGGGCGTTCTTGAAAAGCGCGCCGACGAATTCCCGGGCCTTCGCGTCGCTGCCATCCGGGGCGGTTTTCGCCGCGGCCCACGCGGCGAGGTAGCTGTAGCGGCCATTGCCGGAGGTCTTCGGGCTCGGGATGATCACTTCCACGCCGGGCTTCACGAGATCGGGCCAGTCCTTGATGCCCTTCGGATTGCCGTTCCGGACGAGAAACACGATCGTCGAGGTGTAGGGCGCGGCGTGATCGGGCAGCCGCGTCCGCCAGTCGGCGGCGACGAGGCCCGCGTCGGCGAGCAACTGGATGTCGGTGTCCTGATTCATCGTCACGACGTCGGCCTGGAGACCGTCGAGCACGGCGCGCGCCTGCTTGCTCGAACCGGCGTGCGATTGGTCGATGGTGATCGGCGCGTGTTTTTCGGCCTGCCAGTGGCGGACGAATGCTTCGTTGTAGTCGCGGTAGAATTCGCGCGTGACGTCGTAGGAGACGTTCAGCAGCGACGAGGGTGCGGCATGCAGCGTCGCGGCGACGGCGAGCAGGATGGTGGCGGGAATTTTCATCGATGGAAAATCGACGGACGCTCCGGCGAGGCGTCCCTACCCCGGGTTCGGTAGGGACGGCTCGCCAGGCCGTCCGTTTTTTTATGCGGATTGGGCGGCGAGAAGGTCGTTGCGGGCCTTCTCGGCGAGGACGGTGCTGAGATAGCGCTCGCCCGTGCTACAGCCGATGGTGACGATCAATTTCCCGGCGAACTCGGGCCGGTGCGCGACCTGGAGCGCGGCCCAGACGTTCGCGCCGGTCGAGATGCCGGCGAGAATGCCCTCCTCGAGGGCGAGGCGGCGGGCCGTTTCGACGGCGTCTTCGTTGCTCACGGTGATCACGTCGTCGAGAATCGCGACGTTCAGGTTGTTCGGCACGAAGCCGGCGCCGGTGCCCTGGATCTTGTGCGGGCCGGGCTTGAGCGGCTCGCCGTTGCGTGTCTGCGTGATGACCGGCGAGTCCTTCGGCTCGACGGCGATGGACGTGAAGCCGGGCTTGCGGGATTTCAGGACCTCGGTGACGCCGGTGATCGTGCCGCCGGTGCCGACCGCGGAGACCAGGACGTCCACGCGGCCGTCGGTGTCGGCCCAGATTTCCTCGGCGGTCGTGCGGCGATGCACCTCGGGATTTGCGGGATTGTTGAATTGCTGGGGGATCCACGAATGGTCGATCCCGGCGTGGAGCTGCTCCGCGCGGGCAATGGCGCCCTTCATGCCCTCGGCGGCGGGCGTGAGCACAAGCTTCGCGCCGAGGAGCGCGAGCAGCGTGCGGCGTTCGAGGCTCATGCTCTCGGGCATCGTGAGGATGAGCGGATAGCCTCTCGCGGCCGCCACGAAGGCGAGGGCGATGCCGGTGTTGCCCGAGGTGGGCTCAATGATCGTCGTGCCGGGCGTGAGGCTGCCGTCCTTTTCCGCGGCCTCGATCATCGCGGCACCGATGCGATCCTTCACGCTGCCGAGGGGGTTCGAGAATTCGCCTTTCACAGCGATGGTGGCGGGGGCGCCATTCGCGATGCGGTTGAGCTTGATGAGCGGTGTCCTGCCGACGGTCGCGACGACGTTTTCGTAGTAGGCCATGGTTAGTTTCCGGTGGGTTTGTAGATTTGATCGAACACGCCGCCATCCGCGAAATGGGTGGCCTGGGCCTTGGACCAGCCGCCGAATGCCCCATCGACCGTGACCAGTTCCGTATCGGCGAACTGGCCGGCGTATTTCTTCTTCGCGGCCTCGCCTACCGGCCGGTAAAAGTTTTTGCCGGCGATTTCCTGACCCTCGTCGCTGTAGAGGTAATTGAGGTATTCCGTGGCGACGTCGCGCGTGCCGCGCCGGTCCACGACCTTGTCCACGACCGCGAC
>JAQTOP010000048.1 GCA_028713285.1 Terrimicrobiaceae bacterium | reverse complement strand
TCCTCCCGCCGATTGCCCCGCGCCATCACATGATAAAACGCTCCTGCATACTCAATGCGAATGCTCCGCGCCATGCTCTCTCTTTACGAATTCGCTCTCCTCCTGTCAAGATTTGTCGCCTGACCCCGTTTCCGTTTCCGAAGTCGCTCTCCTCCTGTCAAGATTTGTCGCCTGACCCCGTTTCCGCCCGTTTCCGTTTCCGTTTCCGTTTCTTGTCGCCTGACCCCGTTTCCGTTTCTTCCGTTTCCCGTTTCTCTGCTCCAGCCGACAAAGCCGCATAAGGACGTGCTTCGGCGACGCGTAGCATTGAGTCCGGCGTCCTGCTTGCCGGAATGCCCGCAGTTCGCTGATACTTTCGACATGAGTTATTCCGGTATTTTAGCTTCGTGCTTTCGGCGGATGTGCGCGTTTATAAGGCGATCGAACGCATCTGGCCACGCCGCGACATGGGCCACCGCTCTGATCGCAGGCATGATTCTATTGGGGTTTGGAGCACGCGCGGTAGCCGCCACCTATTCATGGGTTTCCCCCAGCAAACGTCTTACGGCCACCTGCGTCGTGGACGAAGCGAAGGATTCGTCCACGCTAAAGATTGCCGACTCGGGGACGACCCCGCCAGCCAACTTGCTGGAAAGTTTCGGCAGCGCCCCCACGCTCTGGGCGCTCAGTCCCGTTACGGCCGGTTTTTGGTCGGATGATGAGAAGACATTTTTTCGCATGAGCGTTTTCAAGACCGACATGAATTACCTGCAGGTCTATGGAGAAGTCTGGCAATTCAGTCCGACCGCGGAAGGCTCACATGATCCTTATCCCCATTTCGATGAGACCAAGCAGCTCCATCCCGATACCTTGAACGGCGAAGTCGGCGATAGGCTGGCCGCGCTCGATCCGAAATTTCCCGCGCTCATGTTTGGTTCGAATGGCACGGTGGCTTGCCGGTGGAAGAGCCCGAATTTGCTCGAGCTGGACAATCAGCAAATGATCAGCACGTCGCTCGCGGATCGAAAGTCTTCGCACGACTATCTCGCCCGCTGGACCACGGAATCGCGGGTCGACGTTTCCGGCTTCAAGACGGTGGGCATGAGCCCGATCCGCTACGCCCTGCTCGATGCCAAGGGCAAACCGGGACCATGGCATGAGCTCCCGCAGTCGGATCAGGACCGTTTGCGTATTGCCATACGGGCGGGCAACCGGGACGAAGTCGCCCGTTTATTGGCGAAGGGAGCGAATCCAAATGCCGATTCTGTTGTGAGTCTGCCTGCCGTCGCATGCGAATCCAATCAAGCCGCTATTCTCGATCTGCTGATCAAGGCTGGAGCGGATGTTAATCGCAGCAAGCCGCCGCGACCGGCGCCGCTGGCCTATGCCGTGATGTCCACCGATCCCGCTGTGCTGGACACATTCCTGAAGGCGAAGCCGCGGCCCACGGTCACCGATAGCGCATTCGCCTACCGCGTCGTCATGGGTGGAATGGCTGGGGAGGCGCAGGGCGGGCCTTCCGAGATCTCTGCGCCTGTCGTCCAAAGGTTGGAGGCATTGTCCCGCGCGGGGATCGATATCAACGCGCTTGATCCCGCCACCAGCCAGACCCCGCTCATTCTGGCGGTAAAATCTTTTGCGCCACCCTCTTTCGTGAAAAAGATGCTCACCTTGGGAGCCGACCCGGCGCTGCGCGGCAAAGACGGGCGATCCGCCGCCGATGTCGCGGCGGTCACGAAGCAAATGGCCTCCCTCCAGTTGCTCGACCCCGCGCACCGCTCGGCCAGTGCTTCATCGTCGATCCCGGCGGACTCACCCTTCATCGGCACATGGGAAAAAAACGATCACATGCTGGTCATTGCCCTCCGGGCGGATGGCTCCGGTGCGCTGGCTACCTTATTTCCCGGAGTGATCACCTGGAAAGTCGTCGATAACGTCGCCGAAATGGAGATCAACCTGCCCGGCGCGAATCGTCCGGGAGTGGCCTTTCATGCCACCGGCCAACTGACCGATGACCGCCGGACTTTGGAGTTTACCTGCAAGGAACTCACCGGCGGCAACGCCGAGGCACTGAAAAAAGCCGAACCACCTCAGCCGTAGTCCTGCACCCGCGGTCAATCGTGGCGAACGCCGCGTCGGAATGGAGAATGTCAATCCCTGCCAGGTGGCGATATTCATCGCCGCCCTTTCCCGGCACGGCTATGTTCCGACGATGCAGAAGAAACCATTTGCGGAGCTTGGGCTCTCGCCGGACATCCTGAAGGCCATCGAGAAAATGGGCTTCGAGGAGGCGTCGCCGATTCAATCCGCGGCCATCCCGGTGCTCCTCACGGGCGCCGATGTCGTCGGCCAGTCCCAGACCGGTTCCGGCAAGACCGCCGCGTTTGCCATCCCCGCCATCGAGAAAATCGATGCCTCGCTGCGCGCGCCGCAGGTTCTCATCCTGTGCCCCACGCGCGAACTCGCCGTGCAGGTCGCCGAGGAAGTCGCCAAACTGGCCACCTTCAAGCGCGGCGTGCGCGAGCTGCCGATCTACGGCGGCGCGTCCTACGACCGGCAGATTCGCGGACTCAAGGATGGCGCGCAAATCATTATCGGCACGCCCGGGCGCGTGATCGATCACCTCGACCGCGGCACGCTGCGGCTCGACTCGTTGAAAATGATCATCCTCGACGAGGCCGACCGCATGCTCGACATGGGCTTCCGAGACGACATCGAGTCGGTGCTCGAGCAGGCCCCGCTTGGGCGGCAGACCGTGCTGTTTTCCGCGACGATGCCTCGCGGGATTCAGGACCTCATTCGCAAGCACACCCGCAATCCCGAGAACGTGCGCATCGAGTCGCAGACGCTCACGATGCCGGCCATCGACCAGGTCTATTACGAGGTGGATCGCCGATCGAAGCTCGAGGCGCTCTCCCGCATCATCGACGTGCAGAACGTGAAGTGCGCGATCATTTTCTGCGCGACGAAAATGATGTGCGACCAGCTCACCGAGCACCTCATCGCCCGCGGCTACGTCGCCGACAAGCTGCATGGCGACGTCACCCAGGCCATGCGCGAGCGCGTGATGAAGCGCTTCCGCGATCGCAAGGTGGAATTCCTCGTCGCGACCGACGTGGCGGCGCGGGGCCTCGACGTCGAGGATATCGAAGTCGTCTTCAACTACGACCTGCCGCACGACGGCGAGGATTACGTGCATCGCATCGGCCGCACCGGCCGGGCGGGCCGCAGCGGACGGGCGATCACGTTTGTCGCCGGCCGGGAGATTCGCAAGCTCGAGAACATGATCCACCTCACGAAGGGCCGCATCCGCCGCGAGAAGGTGCCGTCGGTCGAAGAGGTCGAAGAGAAGCGGACCAACCAGACCTTCGAGCTGCTGCGCGAGACGCTCGAAAGCGGCGAGTTTATCAAACGCGACTCCTTGATCGACCGCCTGCTGGACCAGGGCTACTCCGCCACGGATATCGCGAGCGCGCTGCTGCACCTGCTCGGCTCGGATGCCACGCGCAGCCCCGTCGTCGAACCGGAACCCATTCGCGAACCCGCCCCGCGCCGCGATTCCGAACGGCCCGCCCGCTTCGAACGCGGCGAACGATCCGAGCGGGGGGAGGATCCTCGTCGCGGACGCCCGGCGCGGGATATTTCCGACGTTTCGGACGAAGCCGGAATGACGCGCCTCGTCTTCACCGCGGGCCGCCTGAGCGAGGTGCGACCGGCCGATATCGTCGGCACCGTGCTGGGCTTGAGCGGCATTCCGCGCGAAGCAATCGGGGCAATTCACATCGAGCCGAAACACACGCTGGTCGATATCGCCGACGAACACGTTTCCGCGGTGACAAAGGCCCTCGCCGGCATCCGATTCAAGGGCCGCAAACTCGCGGTCTTCGTGCCCGACGCGAAATAACCTCCGCGGATTGCCAGCGGGCGCGCCGCGGCGTATTTCGATGACCGTGTTTCGATTTGCCTTCGCGATTTCGTCTGCCGCCGTTCTCTGCATCGCCCTTGCAGGCTGCAAGGACGCCCGTCGCGACACCGCCCGGGCTCATTTGCAGACCCATCCGCCCGACGGCTTCGAGGTTGTCTCGGTCCCGGCGACCATCCCCGTGATGAACAATCCGGACGGCGGGAGCGAAGCAATCGTCACCGTTCGCTACCGCCTCCTCGCGCCCATGATCGAAGTGCGCGACGGATTCGCGCTCCCGCGAGCGAGCGAAGCCGCGAGGCGCCTGGCTGCAATCCGCGGCTGGGCTCTCGGCCTGCCGGCAGACGATCCGGCGCGCCGGTCCGTTCTTGCCGCCGTGGCGGACGCTCGCGCTGCGTTTCCAGTCAAACGCATTGTGACTCCGCGCGGCGCCGAAGTGGATGTCCCCGTCTCGCTGACCCTGAGCAAATCGAACGCGGGCTGGGAGGTCACCGGGAGCAAGGCGGACATCAACGTTCCCGGCGCGAAGGACATGGATCCGGGCATTCCTCTGGAAGACTCGACCGAAGCCGCCGTCCGCATGGATCGGCTGGAAGCCGCGGCGCATCAGTTGGAGGAATCGCGCCGGCAATACCTCGCCGCCCGGCAGCGCGCCGCGGACCGCTCCCTCGCGACGCTGCGCGCCCGTTTGCGCACCGGGCAGACCTTCGATGGCCGGCTGCCCGACGGCACGCCGATTCGCATCGTGGTGATACGCGGACTGGACACCGGCGGGCCGGTGGCGGCGGTGCTCACCGTGCGGGGGAGCGAGGAATCCTCCACGCGATTTACCGGCAGCCTGGCGCAACAACCCTCGGGCGATTTCGTCTGGCGCGCCGCGCAGGTCGTCACGCTCTCCACGCCCTCCAGCGTTTCCATCCCGGCTGCGACCGACGCCAATGCCCACCCCATCCTCACCCTCGCGCCGGGCGGCACCGGTCTCGAGGGGCAGCTTGAAATCGGCGGGGCTTCACCTGTTCCCCTGGAGCTCCGGCTGGGCGGCGCCGTGGACTTGATTCCAGAGGCCGCACCGCAATCCACGTCGAATCAATAAGTTACATCGATTGCCCGGCCGGGGGGACATTTGACTTGTCAAGGCCTGCCGGGTTGCCGATAGTGTCAAACCCGCCCCGGGAATCGTGGGCGCAAGAAAGTAGGTGAAATAAAACCATGCCCGAAGTGATCGTTCGAAAAGGTGAGCCCATCGACCGCGCCCTCAAGCGCCTGAAAGGCAAGATGGACTCCGAAGGAATCATGGACGAAGTGCGCCGCCTGCGCGCCTTCGAGACGCCGACGCAGAAGTCGCGCCGCAAAGCGAAAGCCAATGCCAAGCGCGCCAAGATGAAGCAGCGCTTCAATCTGCATTAAGGCACACCGCCTTTCCCAAAGAGGGGCATTTTTCCTTGCCTGATCTTTTAATTGCCGGCTGCGGTTTCCTTGGTGAAGCCGCAGCCGCTTTTTTTTCCGCCGCGGGCTGGCGCGTCGTCGGCCTCACCGGCTCGGCCGAGTCCGCCGCTCGACTTACGCACAAACCGTATCGCGTCGAGGCCGCGGACATCACCGACGCCGGGTCGCTCGCCCGCACGCGCGCGAGCGTCGGCCCGTTCGATTTCGTGCTGCATTGCGCGAGTTCCGGTCGCGGCGGGGCCGGGTCGTATCAGCAAATCTATGTGAACGGCTGCGCGCGGCTGGCGGAGGCGTTTCCGGAAGCGCGACTGCTCTTCACCAGCAGCACGTCGGTGTATGCGCAGACCGACGGCGCGTGGGTCGATGAGGACAGCCCCGCCGCACCCGATGGCGAAACGGGCCGTCTGCTGCTCGAGGCGGAGCGAATCGTCCGGAGTGCCGGAGGCTGCGTGTTGCGGCTGGGCGGAATTTATGGGCCGGGACGTTCCGTGCTCCTGCGCAAATTTCTCGACGGCCGCGCGACGCTGGAGGAGGGAGGCGGGCGCTGGATCAACCAGATTCACCGCGACGACGCGGCGCGCGCCATCTTCGCCGTCGCCGAGGCGGGCGCTGCCGGCGCGGTGATCAATGTCGTGGACGACGAGCCCGCCACGCAGCGGACCGTCCATGGATGGATCGCGGATTTTCTCGGCCAGCCCATGCCGCCTGACGGACCGGCGGACCGCAATCGCAAGCGCGGTTGGACGAGCAAACGCGTGAGCAACGCCCGGCTGCGTGCGCTCGGGTGGGAGCCGGATTTCCCGAGCTACCGCGCTGCGCTGCCCTCGGTCGCCGGGACACTGGGCGTGGGCGAGGCAGGGGGCGGCGGCGTGTTGTGATCCGAGGAAGCCGGCGTGGCTGACGGCGCGGGCGGAGGAGTGATGGCCGCGGAGCCCGGCGCCGGTGTGCCGGCTTTGGGAGCGACGGTCGCAGGCTTCGCGGGCGGGCTCTTCTCCATCGCGATGAGTTCCGAGACCGTCACGAATTTGTAGCCCTTGGCGAGCAGTGCATCGAGCGTATCGGGCATCGCCGCCACTGTCGTCGCGTGGATGTCGTGCGAGAGGATGATCGATCCCGGCTTCGTCTGGTTGAGGATTTCGCGCTCGACGCGGGCGGAGTTGCGATATTTCCAGTCCAGCGGATCGACCTCCCACAGGATGACCTTCAAGCCGTATTGCTCGTTGAATCGCCGGTCGAGCGCGGCGTTCGTCGCGCCGTAGGGCGGGCGGATCAAGACCGGGTTGTGCCCGATGGCGGCGCGGATGGCGGCATTCGTTTGCTCGATTTGCGAGTCCACACCCGCCGCGCTGAGATGGGTCAATTGCGGGTGGTTCCAACTGTGATTGCCGATTTCGTGGCCCTCGGCGGCCGCGCGCTTGAGGATGTCGGGATACTCCGCGGCGTTTTGCCCGACGACGAAGAACGTCACCTTGATCCCGCGCTGCTTCAGCATGTCGAGCAGCATCGGCGTGAGCTTGGGCGACGGGCCGTCGTCGAACGTCATTGCGATCACACGGCCCGCGCCGGGCACCGACGAATACGCGAGCCGCTTCGGTGCTGCAGGGACCGGAGCACCCGATTGAAGCGCTGCTGGGGAGGGCGATGCCGCCGGGCTGAGCGACATGGAAACCGGTTGATCGAGGGTCGGCGCCGGTGTCGGCGCGGGAGCCGCAGGCTGGGTGTGAACGGACTGGCAAGCGGCCATGGACAGGGAGGCGGCCGCGCAGGTGGCCCAAATGGATCGAACGAACATGCTACCGGAATCGATCCAGCAGGACGCTCAACTTGTCGAGCGTTTCCTTCGGCCAGAACTCCCGCGGCGTAACGAGGGCGTCGCCCAGCGCACTGTGCTCGGGCCAATCCGGCGTCTCCGGGATGCGCGGGATCACGCGTGCGAGCACTTCCTTCGCGCTCGCGGCATTTGCATGCAGATGCGAGATGACGGACTCGATGGTCACGGGATCTTCGCTCGTCTTCCAGCAGTCGTAGTCGGTGACCATCGCCATCGTCGCGAGCGCAATCTCCGCCTCCCGGGCGAGCTTGGCCTCGGGCAGGTTCGTCATTCCGATCACGTCGTAGCCGCGGCTGCGGTAGGACTCGGATTCCGCCCGGGTCGAAAAGGCGGGGCCGTCGATGCAGACGTAGGTGCCGCCCGAATGGTAGGGCTTGCGCAGCGACGAGCAGGTCTGCGCCAGCAAGGTCCGCAGCGGGGCGCTGATCGGGTCGGCAAAGCTGATGTGGGCCACAATGCCCGAGCCGAAAAAGGTGTGCGTGGCCCGGTTGCTCGTGCGGTCGTAGAATTGCGCCGGCAGCACGATGTCGCGCGGCGCGTAGTTTTCCTGGAGACTGCCCACCGCGGTGACGCAGAAGATCCAGCGCACGCCGAGCATCCGGAGCGCGTAGATGTTCGCGCGGTAATTGATCTCGTGCGGAGCCAGGATGTGGCCGCGCGCGTGCCTCGGAAGAAAATAGACCGGGCGTCCGTGCAGGGTGCCGCCAATGATTGCGTCGGATGGCGGACCGAATGGCGTCTCGACCACGAACTCCCGCTCCCCCTCGAAGCCGTCGATCTCGTAGAGGCCGCTGCCGCCGATCACGCCGATGGCGGCCGGGCTGGAATTCGGGAGTGCGGTTTCCATGGGGGCTTTGGGTTTCCCGATTAAAGCCTGCCAGGCCCGGTCCATCAAGCCTGTCGAGGAAATCTTTGCGCCGCGCCAGGCGTGGATGCCATTCGCTTCCGCCGCCCGGAGAAAACTGGTAGCCTCCGCGAAATGCAAAGAGCCTCCGACATTCCGCCGCTCCCCATCGACGCCCTCCCCGGATGAGCGAGGTCGAGCAGAATCTCGCGGAGGTCCGCGAACGTATTGCCGCAGCGGCGGCGCGGGCGGGGCGGTCCGCGGACGATGTCGGGCTGATCGCGGTGTCGAAGACATTTCCCGCCGAGGCCGTGCGGGAGGCGTGGGAAGCGGGCCAGTCGGTCTTTGGCGAGAGCCGGGTGCAGGAGTCCGTCGCAAAAATCGCCGAGCTGCCCGGCGCGCTGCGCTGGCACTTCATCGGCCACATGCAAAAAAACAAGGTTCGCCGCGCGCTGCCGCTCTTCGAGCTTTTCCACGGCATCGACTCGCTCGACCTCGCGCAAGCCATGGACCGGATCGCGGCGGAGGACGGCTTGTTCCCCCGCGTGCTCATCGAGGTGAACGTCGCCGGCGAGGCGGCGAAGTTCGGCCTGCGCCCCGAGGCGCTGGATCGCGACCTCGATGCGTTGCTCGCGCTGCCGCGCCTGCAAATCGAGGGCCTCATGACGATCGCCCCCTACGCGGAGGAGCCCGAGGCATCGCGCCCGCATTTCCGTTCGCTGCGCGAGCTGCGCGACCGGCTCGCCGCACATACGGGCCTGCCGTTTGGCACGCTCTCGATGGGGATGAGCGGCGACTTCGCGGTGGCGGTTGAGGAGGGCGCGACGCTGGTGCGCGTGGGCACGGCGATTTTTGGCTCGCGCGGCAAAGGATTGTAGCGGCGCCCGTCGCGGCTCTCTGCTAAATACCCGCCGATGCATCGCAGGCTCGAATCCTTTCTCCATGCGCTTCCGCTGGCGGCCATCGTGTTTTTGTCCGGCTGCTCGGGCGGTCATTTTGCAAATACGCCGTATCTCGCCCCGGAATATCAGACGCAGTTCGTCGGCTCCGGAACCGGCTCGCGGCCGTCCGAAGTGGTCGATTCCGTGAGCTATTGGGACGGCGCAGGCGACGGTTCGCCATCCATCACGATCAACCTCTCGGAGCAAAAGGCCTATTTCTACAAGGGCCGCCAGCTCGCGGGCGTGGCGCTCGTCGCCACCGGCAAGGAAGGTTACGACACGCCTCCCGGCACATTCCACGTGATCGAGAAAATCAGGGACAAACGCTCCGATCTCTACGGCTACATGTATGATGCCGACGGCAACGTCACCACCTACGACGCCGACATCCGGCGCGACCGGGTCCCGCCGGGCGGCCATTTCGAGGGCGCGCCCATGCCGTATTGGATGCGGATCGTGGACGGCATCGGCATGCATCAGGGGCCGATCCCCGTCCCGGGCTCTCCCGCTTCGCACGGGTGCATTCGGATGAGCAAGCTCGTCGCGGAGGAGTTTTTCAACCACGCCGCCGTCGGCATGCCGGTGCGCGTGGTTTATTGATCCAGGCCGGCGGCACAATCGTCCCGCGCCGGCGTTCGACGATTCCGACGCAATACGCGCTTCCCGCCCTGGCCCGTCCCCGTGCATCCTGCCCCCATGCGGCGCGCCAGCTTCCTCGTTTCCCTGCTGCTCTTCGCGGCTCGTGCCGCGCTGCCCGCGACCACGCCGGCCGAAGCGCGCGTCATCGACGCCATCGCCGCGAGATTGGCGCTGGCGGGGGAAGTGGCATGGATCAAATACCTCGACGGATTGCCGGTGCGCGACCCCCGACGCGAGGCGGAGGTGCTCGATCAAATGACGGTCCTCGCCGCATCCCGCGGAATGAATGCCAGCCTCGCACGCGAATTCTTCGCCGCCCAGATTGCCGCTTCGTGCGCCGAGCAGAACAAGCTCGTTCACCTTTGGAAGCGGGGCGCGCCGCTTCCCACCTATGCGCCCCGCAGTCTGCGCGGCGGCGTGCGAACCGACATCGATGCGGCGAATCGCGCGCTGCTCGACGCGATTGCCCGGCTCGGCCCGCCGCCAAAGGGATTCCAGGCGCAAGCAGACCGCACGCTGCGCAATCGCGGAATCTGCCGGGAGGCGGCCCGCCTCGCAACCGCTCCCCTCGATTGGCGCAATCCCTCGGACTCCCGGAATTCGCGGAATGAAATTCCGCCAAAGCGAATCGCGGTCGCGTCATCGGCGCGTGAATGATCGGGGAAGCCTCTGATTGCTTTGATCTGCGTCAAATGGTTACTCTCGCGCCCATGAAGACAAAAATGCATGCATGGCTCTCCCTCGTTTGTCCGCTCGTGGCATTGCTGGCGGCTCATTCGGCGCTCGGGGTCGAGAAACCGCCGTCCAAAATTTCGGAATTCGCCGGAAACTTCTCCGGCACTGCGCTGCTCGTCCAGAGCCCGGCTCCCACAGCCTCGGGGACGACGCAGGCCACCTTCACCGCCGTGAAGAAAAAAGAAAACGGCACCCTCACCCTGAATTCGATCTTCAACTCGGGCGGTTCGTCCATTCCGGTCCAGGAGCGCTATACCTTCCGTGGGAAGTCGATGACGTATGTTCTAACCGCCTCGGGGACATCGGTCGTCGGTTTCGGAAGAGCGAACATTGCCAAGAAAATCATCAAGTATTCCGCTGTGGTTACTTCCTCGGGGACCTCGATCACCATCCTCGGAACCATTCGGCGGACCAAGAAGACGCTGCTGGTTACCGAGCAATTGGCTTCAAGTTCTCTCTCCGCGGTTTTCACCTACCACCTCAACCGCCGCGGCAAATAGCCGGGTCGTTGCATGCCGCGGTCCCGGCGACCGCGGCTCTGCGGAGAGGCCTTTCTCCTAGCCGCCCGACCCGGAGCGATTCCTTGCTTTAGGCTTTGGATGCGATCCCCGAATCGGTAGAACGGCGGCATGCTCACGCGGGTATTCTCGGCGGCCATCCGGGGAGTGGATGCGCTGCAGATCGAGATCGAGGTCAATAGCGGGCACGGCGATCCGCAGATCGTCGTCGTCGGCCTGCCCGACGCCTCGGTGCGCGAGAGTCGCGACCGCGTGACGACCGCCATCGCGAACAGCGGCCTGCGCTGGCCGCGCACACGCACCACCGTGAACCTCGCGCCCGCCGACGTGAAAAAGGAGGGCCCGAGCTTCGACCTGCCCATCGCCATCGGAATGGTCGCCGTCGCCGACGACGCGGACATCCCCCGCCTCGACCGCTGCCTCATCGCGGGAGAGCTCGGCCTCAACGGCGAAGTCCGCGCAATCAAGGGCGCGCTCTCCATCGCGCTCGAGGCCCGCAGGCGGGGCAGGAAAGCCGTGCTCCTCCCGCTGGCGAACGCGCCGGAGGCCGCCATTGTCAAGGGCATCGACGTCTTCGGCGTGCGCAGCCTCCGCGAGGCCTACGAGTTTCTCACCCGGCAGAAGGAGCTCGAATCGATCTCCGCCGCATTCGAGTCTCTCGCGCCCGCGCCTGATGACCTGGATTTCGCCGAAGTGAAGGGCCAGCAGCAGGTCAAGCGCGCCATCGAGGTCGCCGTGGCGGGCGGCCATGCGCTCATCCTGATCGGCCCGCCAGGCAGCGGAAAGTCAATGCTCTCGAAGCGGATTCCCGGCATCATGCCGGCCATCTCGCTCGAAGAGGCCATCGAGACCACGCAGATCCAGAGCGTGAGTGGCCAGTTGAACGGCGCGGGATTTTGCACCAGCCGCCCGTTTCGTTCGCCGCACCACACGATCTCCGACGTCGGCCTCATCGGCGGTTCGACGAATCCCTCCCCCGGCGAGGTGAGCCTCGCGCACAATGGCGTGCTTTTTCTCGACGAGCTGCCCGAGTTCCGCCGCTCGACCCTCGAGGTGCTGCGGCAGCCGCTGGAGGATCGGAAAGTCACCGTCAGCCGTGCGGCAGGCACCGTCACGTTCCCTGCCGATGTGATGCTCGTCGCGGCGATGAATCCCTGCAAGTGCGGGTATTTTGGGAATCCGAAGCGCGAGTGCCGCTGCTCGCCGCGCGAGGTGGAAAACTACCGCAACCGCATCTCCGGCCCGTTGCTTGACCGCATCGACATCCACGTCGAGGCGCCAGCCGTGGAATACAAGGAACTCAGCAGCGACGAGCGCGCGGAGCCGTCGGCGGCGATCCGCGAGCGCGTGCAGTCGGCCCGCGCCATCCAGGCGGCGCGTTTCGGCCCCCGCTCGAAGACCCGCACGAATGCCGCCATGACCCACGCGCAACTCAAGGCCCATTGCAAGCTGGACGCCGCCAGCCAGGAAATGCTGCGCCTCGCCATGACCGAGCTGCAGCTCAGCGCCCGCGCCTACGACCGCATCCTCAAGGTCGCCCGCACCATTGCCGACCTCGCCGAAGCGCCCTTGATCCAGCCCAACCACCTCGGCGAGGCCATCCAATACCGCACCCTCGACCGCAACCTTTGGCGGTGAATCTCGCACGGGCTGAATTTTCACCGCGGAGGCGCGGAGGGATCAGCCGACCTTCACCACGACGACGCGCAGTTCCGGGATATCCAATTTGTCCTGCGCCCGCTTCCGATTCTTTCCAGGCTTCCTATTCCTTCAGCTTTTCGAGCTCATGGAGGATGTGGTCAACCACCCTCCTCCGCTGAATCGGGTCCGTGATGAAACGCGCGTTCACCAGTCGGTGTTTGAGCTGGCCTTCTCTTGAACCCGGATCAATGCCCCGGCTCACGATTTCCATCCAGGCGCGAAGTCGTTGGATCGTGCGTGTCCGTACCTGATCATCTTCGATCTTCTGCGCGTCATGCAGGCGGTCCCTCAGCCGCATCAGGGTCATCAGGTATTTCTGGGGCGGCGCGGACGTCTTGGGCCCGGACGTCTGCGGCGGGGCGATCGCATCGCCGACTCCGAAGAAAGTGAAGGTGTAAGTGCCGGCGGGCAGAGGGTTGCCATTCGCATCGGTGAGATCGGCATCCAGAAGGAGGCGTCCGACATCCTGCCGACCCAGTTGCCAGACTCGAAACTTCTTCCCGGTGGTTTTGTTCCGATCCACGCCGTTCACGGAGACGAACGTCCCTTGAAAGGTGCCCAGCGCATCGTCACCCGTCACCCGGTAGAAAACCTTCGTCAGGTCGGCGCCGGAGTCAATGTAGGGATGGAGCGGATAGCTCCACCTGCCCCCGCCGGTGTAGGCACCGCTGGGTGAAACCGGCGTCGTGCCCGTGGCGGCATCGAAGAGATCGAACGTGAGCCTCGTGACGTTGCCGATCTTGAAGGCGCCATTGGCGGCATTGTCGCCATTCACCTGGTCGATACGCACCGGATCGCCGTTTGAGAGGTGATGCTGCCCCGGCGTGGTGATCTGGATCGGCGTGGTATTGCTGACGCTCGCGATGGCGTTGTAGAGGGTGTCGCCGTTGGTCGCGCTGGCCGGGCCCGAGTAGGGGAGGATGACGTTCTTCACCGGGCCGTAGGGCGCCTGGATGGTCCAGGGATTGGTATTCGTCAGACCGCCGGTGCCGGTGACCGTGAGCTGTAGTTGCGACGCCCCGCCGGCGCCGACATCGGCCGTGTCGTCATCCACGGAGAACCCGTAACCCGAGAAGCCCAGGCGGACGTGGACGAACCAGACAAAGGGATCGAGGTTGAAGACATTGAACGGCTGGCCGCCGTGCGCTTCCGCCGGATTCGGATACCAGCTCAGGTGATCGCCGTGGTCATCGATCACATCCGGATACTTGGTGAAATCGCTCACCCCGCGCAGCACGGACTTGATCATGTCGCGGATCATCGACGTCACCATGTTGCCGTCGTCTGTCTTCTTGGCGGCGTTGGTGAAGATGAATCCCATGTTGGCCCCGACGATGTCCTGCATGTATTTGGACACGCTGTCGTTGTTCGGGTGGCCGATCTGGTTCATGGAAGCCATGATCAGATAGACCTGCTGGGAGAACGCGTAGGGATCGTGCCAGGCCGGTTCGTTGGAAAATACGAACTGGTCGCCAATCAGCGGATAGCCCGGGTCTCCCGCCGCGGTGGGCGTCCAGAGCAGCGATTGCGGGGGCAGGAAGGTGAATGACGCATTCGTGGAGGCGGTGCTCACTAACTGGCTGAGAATGACCGACTTTTGATCACTGGCGATCTCCAGGATCACGGCGTCTCCCTGGTGGACACCCACCTCGGTCATGGCGTTGTCCAGGCCGGGGCCCGTTACCGCCATTCCCCGGACCAACTCGGGGTGCGCTTCGTTGAAGGTCAGCGTCGCGGTGTTCGCCTCGATGGAGGCGGTGATCGCTGCCGGCGCCGTGGGAGCGCCTGGTGTCTGGTCCTTCCAATGCGCCAGGTAGTATTGCGCCCACGAATACCAAAGTTTGATCATCGCATCGGAGGCGTAGTCATCGACGGGCCGGGTGAATTGGAACGCGCAACTCTCGCTCGAGGCGACCAGCGGTTTGCTCAACGTAACCGTCCCAGCCGTTTTATCGACGTCCGTGACGGTGGTGCCGTCCTGGATGGGATTGGGTAGCGGGGGAACGATCGGCGGGCGGCCTTCGACGAGGTAGCCCTTTTGCAGAAAGGCGATCTTGTCCGGCTCGGCGAGGTTGACGTGCAGGATGGTGCTTCCCGCGTTATCAGGGGTGCCTCCCGCCCACCCGATGGTGGCCGAGATCGGCGCGGTGCCGCCGCTCGAGAGCATGTATTTGTCGTTCTGCCATTGCCCGTTGCCGTAACTGGAAGGGACCGCCTTGATCGGGCTTTGCGCGAAGATGTTGGCGCCGGACGGGATCTTGATGGGTGCGGTGGGGTCGTTGGTGGGGTTGGGGATGTTGTAAAAGGGCCAGCCTCGGCCGCTAAAATACTGCCCGAGGAGTTGGTTGTTGTTGGCTGTGAATTCCCGGATCCTGGTCTGCAAAAAGTCGATCGTGTTGATGGCTCCAGTCCAGCCGTAAACATCGGGATCAGACCCCGGCCCCCAGCCGGTCCGGTTGGGAGTCGGCCCGGTCCCGGATTTTTGAGGCACCACCCAGACGTCGGTCGATTCCATCGCCAGCGGCAGATACAGGTTGTCCACATTGGAGACATCGTAATTGATTAGGGTGACCAGTTGATTGTCCGGAATCTCACCGTTGCTTTTCGCCGTGATCTGTGGATTGACCAGGTAGCCGTGGTCGCGAATCGTCCACTCCGCGAGTTGATCCTCGGTATCGTCATTGGGAGCCTGGGCGATGTCGGCCCGATACCACAGCACGACGCCGTTCGGGATCGTGTCGCCGCTGGCCTCGGCCATAACGATGGCGCGGTGCGCATTGGAATCGTATCTTAGGGGATTGGGGAGCGCGCTCGGCGTCAGGTATTGGCCATCCGTCCCAATGCCGATGCGGGCGCCATTCCAGAAGACCAGGGGAAGTCTCACGAGAATGCTCTGGCCGGGCCTCAGGCCAAAGTAATATTTCCCGCCCTCTTCGTAACCGATGTAGCCGCGGTATTCCTTGTTGGCCGGATCGTAGGGATCGTAGAGGCCCACCGTGGTGCTGCCCACGATGGTGTTCGAGTTGGGATCCCGCATGATCGGATACACGGTGCCCGCGGTGTTGTTCGTGATTCGCAGAGCCTTCAGGGGAACGGCGTTGCTGTCCGAGTCAAACCCGTAGGTCAAAAACTGCCGGGTCGGCGAACCGGAGGCCGCGGGATTTGGATCAAAGGGCTGCGTGCCATTGTCGGGCTGCCCGCCACCGGCCCCGGTGGGCATCAAGGGGGCTGTTTCCGCCCGGGCGAATGGGGCGGGCAAGGAAGCGACGGCGAGAACAGCGGCCGCCAGTAAAATCGATCGCTTGATGACCATATTGAGATATTAAGGAGGCACGAACGTCTCAGGGTTTTTGCAAACAGCAATGGAAATCGGCGAAAAGAAATGGAGAACCATTGGACCCTCACTTAGCTAATCGACACCCGGGAAATACTAATTCAATCGTCCGGCGCAAGGATCAGACTTAGCCAGCCTTCACTCATCATCACACTACCGATGGATTTCGATGACCGACGCGGAACTCAGAGCCCATTGCAAGCTGGGTTACGTTTCAACGCTGTTGCACCCCTGCCCTTTTTCTACTCGATCCCTCGGACGGTCTGACGTACTCTGGACCTTGCTCGCCTCCCGCTAAACCCACCGTCGTTCTCGTATTCATATCCATGCGATCTTTGTGCCAAATGACTGCACTTTTCTTGCTTGCCATGTGCGCCTTGGCGGCCAATGGCGGCCTTTCAGATTCAGTAAAACCCGGGAGCGCTCCCACGAAAACCCTGGAATGGAACGGGGTCATCAAGGCCGCAATACCCGGCGAGCAAAAACAGGCCTACCAGGCATTTATCCCGGACGTGAGCAAACCTGTCCGGGCCGCCCTCATTATGAACAATCTGGGCTTGTTTCCCGGAGGGACGCACTGGCGCGCGCTGGCGGAAAAGTTCAACTGCATCATGATCAATTTTCCCGTCCTTCAGCCGCCGTACACCACACCCAGCGACTCCAAGCGGGCGGTGGGAACGATCGACTACCGGTTTGCCAACGGCGGCGCGCAAAGGATCCTCGCCGCCCTCGCCCAGGCTTCGCGCGATCTGCCCGGCCACCCCGAGATTCAATACGCGCCCGTCTGTCTGTATGGGTTTTCCGTCGGAAGCGCCGCAGCCAATCGCGCGGCAGCCCAGCCGGAAATCGCCAACCGGGTGCTGGCCGTCGTCGCATTGCACGAGATCGATTTCCAACCGTTCCTCCCTCCGCCGTGGGTGCCCCACCTGTTCCTTTCGAGCGAAGGGACCGATAACTGCTCCCCGCTGCTTACCGTCCTCGACTATGAGGATGACTCGGTCTCGACGACCACGCACGACACATGGGCGCGCGCGCAAGCGAGGAATGAGGGAGCCCTGCTCACCGTCGGGGCGGATGTCGGTCACCGGCACGGCGGCGATCCCGATCATCCCATCATCCACCAGTGGCTGGAGGAGGTGTTCAAGCAGGCGCCTTCCCGCCGCACCGCCCACCGACAAACCGGCGGTGCTCCCTGATCTGCCGGAAGCGACCCGGATGGTATGGCGCCTACGACGTGGTGACAGGCACCCACACCGCACCATGGCACGACGAGCAGGCTCATCCACGTCACCATCGCCCCACAGAATGAATATCGCGACCCGCGCAGGCATATCTGGCTTCCCAGCCGTCGATTCGCCGAGATTTGGAAGACCTACTCCGAAACCGGCACCCTTCCTCCCTTGTAACCCTGGCAGCGCATCCTCTTAAGGGTCGCCTGCACCATCGATCCCGCCACCGCGCCTGCCGTCCTCCTCTCTTTTATGTTCCATACGGGGGCTTTGAAAGGTTACGAACCGCGCTTGGACATCTTGAATTAACTCCCCCCAGACCCGCTGCTCCGAAAGTTTATGCATCTGGCCACCCGCCGCGCTCCCATCCCCGCAGCCGACCGCATCCCTCTCCTGCAGAAGGTGATGTTCAGCGCCGGATACAGCATGGATTACATCGC
This sequence comes from Terrimicrobiaceae bacterium, assembly GCA_028713285.1. Lineage (GTDB taxonomy): Bacteria > Verrucomicrobiota > Verrucomicrobiia > Chthoniobacterales > JAATET01 > JAATET01. The sequence continues at coordinate 8,189 of JAQTOP010000048.1, read as the reverse complement.
CACGGGGATGATCGTCAGCCTGTTCTGGATGCCGTTTTTCAACATCGGCCTGGGCATCAATCCTGCCGTGCTGGGGTTGGTCCTGATGATCCTGCAGGGGTGGAATGCGATTCTCGACCCGGTGATGGGAAATCTCTCGGACAACGCCCGCACGCGCTGGGGGCGTCGGCGGCCCTTCATGGTGGCGGGGGCGGCGCTCACGGCGGCCGTTTCGCCATGGATCTGGCGGCCACCCACCGCCTGGGGCGAAACCGGGATCATTGTGTATCTCGCCGGGATCGGCATGGTCTTCTACGCGTGCTTCTCTTGCTGGGCGATGCCGTTTTACGGCATGCAGCTCGAGCTGACGCCCAATTACGACGAGCGCTCGCGGCTGACCGCCTGGCTTACGCTTTTCGGCAAGCTCACGGGCCTGCTGGGAGGCTGGGGAATGGCGATCGTGACGAGTTCGTGGTTCGCCGATCCCGTCACAGGCAAGGCCGACATCGTGCATGGCGTGAAGACGTGCAGTTGGTTCCTGGCCGGGCTCATGCTCGTCTCCGGTCTGCTGCCCCCGCTCTTTGTGAAGGAGCGGTATTACGAGAGCGAGGCGAAACACCAGGCGCGCGATCCTTTCTGGCAAAGCATCCGGGAGTCCATGCAATGCGGACCACTCTGGCGGCTCATCGGCATTTCGTTCTTTCTCGTGGTGGGATGCTACGCGGTGGGCACCCTCGGCCAGTATGTAAGCATCTATTTCGTGAATCGCGGCGATCTCGCCGCCGCGTCGGTGATCGGCGGATGGAAGGCGACGGCCCTCATGGTCACGGGCATTCTTTGCATCCCGCTCTACACCTGGCTGGGCGAGCGGTTCGATAAAAAGATCATGGTCGCGGCGATGCTCGGCGTGAGCATGTTCGGCCATACGCTCAACATCATCTGCATGACCCCCGCGATGCCCTATCTGCAAATCGTGCCGGGAATCTTCGAGTCCGGCGCAATCTCCGCGCTGTGGCTCTTCCTGCCCTCGATGAAGGCGGACGTCGCCGACTACGACGAACTCCACACCACGCGGCGGCGCGAGGGCGCGCTCAACGCCTTTTACTCGTGGTTCATCAAGGCCGCGCTCACCTGCTCGATGGGCCTCGGCGGCCTGGTGCTCCAGATTTCCGGCTTCAATGTGAAGCTCGCCCACGAGCAGCCACCCGAGGTCCTGCACCGGATGCTGCTGCTCTATGTGACGCTGCCGCTCATCGTTTGGGCCTGCGGGCTGGCCTTCGTCTGGCGCTATCCGCTCGACCGCCATCGCATGGCCGAAATCCGCGGCGACCTGGAGCGTCGCCGCGGCAGGCTGTGACTGCCGACGGACCGCGGCGTTTCGGTGATCGATCTGCTATCAGGCGGGGCGGATGTTTTGGTTCAGCCGGAAGACATTCTGCGGATCGTATTTTTTCTTCACCTCGGCGAGGCGCGGATAATTGGGGCCAAAGGCCGAGGCCACTCGTCCGGATTCGTCATCGGTGAGGAAATTCACGTAGGCGCCGCCGGTTGCGAAGGGCTCGAGGGCTCGAAAACACTCACGCGCCCAGGCGATGCCGGACTCGTCTTCCGCCGCAGTCTCCCAGCGGCCGTGGACGTTCATCACGAAGTTCGCGTCGCGATTGCCAAAGGCCGTCGCGTCCGGCGCCACGCGCCCGGCCTGCCCTCCGAGCTGGCCGACAAAAATCTCGCAATGCGGCGAGGGCAGGCGGCCGGCGCATTCGACCATGCAATCCAGCGCGCCGTCGGCAAGTGCGGAGAAATTGTGCGATTTCCAGTAGTTGCGCGCGCCCGGCGTGAGCAGCGGGTCGAACGCCTGCTGCCATGCGGTGTAGGGCGCCATGCCGACATGCGAGCCGAGCACGTTGCCAAAGGTCGAGATCGGGGCCGTGAGCCGTGCGCCGTCCGCGGCTGATCCCGGATAGCAGATCGCAAGGACGAGGACCTTGCTTCCATGCACCTCCGCCGGCAGGAAGGGAAGCGGCGGCGCGTGCCGCAGGACGACCCAGACGCTGAGGTCGTCCGGGGCATGGGCCGCGAATTCGCGGTATTTCCTCAGGACCGCGCCGGCCTCCTCAAGCGGGAATACCACCAGTCCGCAATAGATTTCGGGGCCGACCGGATGCAGCTCGAACTCGAATTCCGTCACGACTCCGAAGTTCCCTCCGCCCCCGCGCAACGCCCAAAAGAGATCGGGGTGCTCGCTTTCGCTGGCGCGAATCTGCCGCCCGTCGGCGGTCACGACCCGGGCGGAGCGCAGGTTGTCCACCGTCATTCCGTGTTTGCGGGTCAGCCATCCGAAGCCGCCCCCGAGCGTGAGCCCGGCGACTCCGGTCGTGGAATTGATCCCCAGCGGCGTGGCGAGACCGTGCGCTTGGGCGGCGCGATCGAAGTCCGCGAGCAGCGCTCCCGGTTGAACGAACGCCCGGCGCGCCGGGGCGTCGATGCGCACGGCATTCATGGCCGAGAGGTCGATCATCAAACCGCCGTCGCACAGCGCATGGCCGGCGATGTTGTGGCCTCCACCGCGAATCGAAAGCGGCAGCCGCCGCGACTGCGCGAACGCAATGGATCGGACGATGTCGGCTTCGGATGCGCAACGGGCAATGATCGCCGGCCTGCGGTCGATCATTGCATTCCAAATGGCTCGGGCCTCGTCGTATCCCGGACTGCCCGGAACGAAAATGAGGCCGTCAATCTGCGGCGTGAAACGTTCGGCTTGATTCAATGTGTCGGTGTTCATGGAGTTTGGTGGTTTTGGGTTTGCAAAATGGAGCCGCAACGTAACCGCTCTCCGGACACAAAGTCCTTTCCGCGACCTGATCAAATCCTTATTTCTGCGGAGACGCCCCTCTCGTCGTCGGACGCTTTGGACCATGGAGCATCGCTTTGACACCTTCGAGATCGACGAGCTCAAGCGCGAGTTGCGCGGGGACAAGCGCGTGCTGCAGCTCCAGCCGCGGGTGTTCGACCTGCTCGTGTATCTGGCGCGAAGCCGGGATCGTGTCGTGCCAAAGGACGAGCTGCTCGATGCAGTCTGGCCCGGCGTCATCGTCGCCGAGGGTTCGTTGCAGCGAGCGGTGAGCCTCGCCCGCGCCGCGCTGGCGGAGGCTGGAGCGCCCGACGCGATCCGCACCTTCCCCCGCAAAGGGTATCGTCTATGCGCCGATGAAGCCTGTCGGGATGCGAAGGCGGCGCTGGAAAATCAGGACGATCTTTCCGGGCTGGATGCCGGGGAGCTGCAGGAAAGGGCGCATGCGGTTCAATTCGCTGGACGCTCCGACGACGCGATCGCTCCGCTCGAGCGCGCTGCCGGGGCCTTCACCGTGCGCGGCGACCGACGCCTCGCCGCATGGGCCGCGATCCTGCTCGCCCAGATTCGGCTCGAATGGCGCGAACCCATTCTCGCGAATGGCTGGTATCATCGCGCGGCCCGATTGCTCGAAAAGGAACCCGCCTGCCGCGAGAAAGGCTATCTCGATTTGCTCGGCGGCCGAATGGCGTTCCTGCAAAACGAGCTGGAAACCGCGCTGAGATTGGGAGAAAGCGCGCGGAAGGCGGGACGGCGATTTCACGATCCCGATCTCGAAAGTGTCGGCATGCTCTTCGCCGGCGAGGCGAGCCTCCATCTTGGTCGCATTCGCGAAGGTCTCGCGGCCCTCGACGAGGCGGGCGCATCGGTGGTCGCGGACGACCTGAGCGCGTGGGCCGGCGGCCTCGTCTATTGCGGAGTGATTTATTCCTGCATGACGCGCGCGGACTGGCATCGCGCCGGCCAATGGACCGCGCAATTTACGCGCTGGAATCTCCAGAAAGGTTTCACCGCCTATCCCGGCCTCTGCCGGCTGCATCGGGCGGAGGTGCTCGCCGTCCGCGGCGATTTGCGGGACGCGGAACGTGAGTTGGAGGCGGCGCTTGAAATGCTCGCGACCCGGGCTCCATGGGCCGAGAGCGAGGCGTGGCGGGTGTCCGGCGACATACTCCTGGCGAGGGGCGATTTCGCTGGAGCGCGCGCGGCGTTCCTCCGCGCCGCGGAACTCGGCTGGGACACGGAATTCGAGATGGCCTCGCTGCATCTCGCCGAGGGGGACGCTCGCGCCGCCGCGCGCCTGCTCGCCCGGGCGATTGCAGACAACGCCTGGTCCTGCCGATCGAAGCGCGGTCGCGCCCTGGCGCACTACTGCATCGCTGCGGCGGAATCCGGAGACGTCGCCGAGGCCCGCGCCGCGCTCGACGGGATCGAGCGCGATCCCGAAGTGGCCTCGACGCCCGCGCTCGAAGCGCTCGTCACGTGCGCGCGCGGCGAACTTGCCGCCGCCGAAGGACGCGGACCGGAGGCCATCGCCCATCTGCGCTCCGCCGTCCGCGCCTGGCTGGCCATCGAAGCGCCGCTCGCCGCGGCACAAAATCGATGCCGTCTCGCGCATTTCCTCACCGCGGAAAACGATCACGAATCGGCCCGAATCGAGCGGGCCGCCGCGGCGCTGGCCTTTCAGCAGGCCGGCGCCGATGGCTGGCTCGCGCGCTGTGAGAGTCCAGATGCGAAGGCCCGGTCCAGGAACGTCCGGAGACGGTAATGGCTGGGAAGAATCAAATCAATCATTGCCTCGTTGCCGGTTCGCTCGCTGTGATCTCGGGAAATTTTTTGATCAGCCCCTTGTCGAACGTGGCAACGCCGCACCCTTCGCTTCGGGCGTAGGCGCACAGAAGCGCGTCGCCGAAATCGGCATTTTTGGCGCGGTACCAATGGAGCGCATCGAGCACCCAGCGGGCGTCCGGGCAATGGATGCCGGGCAGGTTCAAAAGCGAGACCAGCCTTGGCGCGATGGTTTCCGGAGTGCCATCGTAAAACGTTTCCAGCACATAAACTGTTTCCTGGAGGATGGGTGTCGGAATCACCAAATTCACCCGACCCGAGGCGGCGGCGCGAAATAGAGCGGTCGCCCGGGGGGATTGCGAAGGATCGTCGCCCGTCAGATAGCGAACGATGACGTTCGTATCGATGGCGATGGATTCAGCCATCCGCGCGCAACCCTTTGCGACCGGCCTTTGCGAGGGCGGCTTCGGCGCCCTTCGTCATCTTCTCGATGCTGATCGGAACTTTCCTCCGGCCCAATGAACCCGCCAGCGCATCCACATCGGACAAAGGCTCGAGAATGAGCCGGTTGCCTTCCACCGTTTGGCTGAGCTTCATGCCCGGTCGCAGGTTGAGCGCTCTCACGGCATCGGCTGCGAGCGTCGTCTGAAGCGCCGGGGAAATCGTGCTCTGGCCCGAGATCCGCCGGGGCGAAGACTGTTTTCTTTTGGTCGTCGCCATATCCAAAGGCTACGCCATCGAACCTTTGGATCAAGCGTGAATTCGTTGCAGGGGTCTCAGAGCGTCGCGAGGATCGCGTTGAACGTCGCGCTCGGTCGCAGGGCGGCGGCGGCCAGCGCCTCATCGGGCCGGTAGTAGCCGCCGATATCAACGGACCGGCCCTGCACGGCGAGAAGCTCCCCGATAATTTTTGTTTCGTTCGCCGTGAGTTGTTCGGCGACCGGGGTGAAGATGGCCTTCAACTCCGCATCCTTTGTCTGCGCGGCGAGGGCCTGGGCCCAGTAAAGCGCGATGTAGAAGTGGCTGCCCCGGTTGTCGATGGTGCCGAGCTTGCGGCCGGGCGAGCGGTCGTTCTCGAGGAATTTCCCGGTCGCGGCGTCGAGAGTTTCGGCGAGGACTTTTGCCTTCGGGTTGGCGAAGGTTTCGCTGAGGTGCTCGAGTGAGACGGCAAGGGCGAGAAATTCGCCGAGGGAATCCCAGCGGAGGTAGTTTTCCGCAGTGAATTGCTGCACGTGCTTCGGCGCGGAACCGCCGGCGCCGGTTTCGAAGAGGCCGCCGCCGTTCATGAGCGGGACGATGGAGAGCATCTTGGCGCTCGTGCCGAGCTCGAGGATCGGAAAGAGGTCGGTGAGGTAGTCGCGGAGGACATTGCCGGTGACGGAGATCGTGTCCTTGCCAAGCCGGAGGCGCTCGAGCGTGAATAGGCACGCGTCGGCAGGCGCGAGGATGTGAATCTCGAGGCCGGTGGTGTCGTGATCCGCGAGGTAGGCGGTCACCTTTTTGATCAACTGGGCGTCGTGTGCGCGGCCCTGGTCGAGCCAGAAGACGGCGGGCGTGCCGGTGGCGCGGGCTCGGTTCACGGCGAGCTTCACCCAATCGCGGATCGGCGCGTCCTTCGCCTGGCAGCCGCGCCAGATGTCGCCAGCCTCGACGGCGTGCTCGATGAGGACGCGGCCCGCAGCATCGGTGACGCGGACGACGCCGTCGCCGGGGATTTCGAACGTCTTGTTGTGCGAGCCGTATTCCTCGGCGGCCTGCGCCATGAGGCCGACATTCGGCACGCTGCCCATTGTCGTCGGGTCGAAGGCGCCGTGTTGTTTGCAGAAGTCGATTGTGGTCTGGTAAACGCCCGCGTAGCTGCTGTCGGGGATGACGGCGAGCGTGTCCTGCCGCCTGCCTTCGGCGTTCCACATCTTGCCGGAGTCGCGGATCATCGCGGGCATGGAGGCATCGACGATGACGTCGCTCGGGACGTGGAGATTCGTGATGCCCTTGTCGGAATTCACCATCGCGAGGGCGGGTCCGGTCGCGTAGGCGGCGTGGATGTCGGCCTCGATCTCCGCTTTTTTTTCGGCGGGAAGGGTCTGGATTTTCGCGAGGAGGTCGCCGAAGCCGTTCTTGAAGTCCACGCCGAGTTCGGTGAACAGGCCGCCGTATTTCGTGACGAGATCCCGGAAAAAAACCTCCACGACGTGACCAAAAATAATGGGGTCCGAGACCTTCATCATGGTGGCTTTGAGGTGGACGGAGAACAGGACGCCCTGCCTCTTCGCCTCGCCGATCTGCTCGTCGAGGAAGGAGACAAGCGCCTTCCGGCTCAGCTTCGTGCCGTCGAAAACTTCGCCGGCCAGCAGTGGAGTCTTTTCCTTGAGCACGGTGACGGCGCCATCCGCGGCGACAAACTCGATCTTCACGCTGGTCGCTTCGGGCACGACGACGGATTTCTCGTTTGCGAAGAAATCGCCGGCGCCCATCGTGGCAACGCGAGTCTTCGAATCGGCGGACCATGCGCCCATCGAGTGCGGATGCTTCCGGGCGTATTCCTTCACGGCTTTCGGCGCGCGGCGGTCGGAATTTCCCTCGCGCAGCACCGGATTGACGGCGCTGCCCTTGATCCTGTCGTAGCGGACGCGGACGTCCTTTTCGGCGTCGGTTTTGGGATCCGCGGGGTAGTCGGGGAGTTTGAAACCCTTCGCTTGAAGCTCCGCGATGGCGGCCTTCAATTGCGGAACGGAGGCGCTGACGTTCGGGAGCTTGATAATGTTCGCCTCGGGCTCGGTGGCCAGTTTGCCCAGCTCCGCGAGGGCGTCGCCGGTTCGTTGCTCATCGGTGAGGGCTTCAGGAAAATTGGCAAGGATGCGACCGGCGAGGGAAATGTCGCGCGTCTCCACCGAGATGTCGGCGTGCTTCGTGAACGCCTGGACGATCGGCAGCAGGGAATAGGTCGCGAGAGCGGGTGCTTCGTCGGTCCTGGTGTAAATAATGACGGGCTTGGACATGGGCTGGATGGTGTCGTTCGATCACGCGCATACCGACGGGATTGTCGCGTATGAACGCAGTGCCCGGCACAGGCCGCACTATCGCGTGAAAGGAATTCCCTCTCCCGCCGGCAGGATGGCGCGCGCAAGGTGATTGCGTTCCAAGTAGCTGCCCGGCGGCGGCCAAGTCCATCGGAAAAGCCGGGAACCGGGTCCTTTTTGCGCTCGAGTGTTGGAAAGCCCCGCGCGGGACCCAATCTTCGTGCGCGGGCGGCGCACTTCGGCCTTTATCCGTGAGGCATCCTTCTGCATCTTACGCGCACTTCCCGGAGTTATGAGCAAATCCATCGAGTCCCACCTCGTCGAAAATCGTGTCTTCAAACCCTCGCGCGAATTCTCCAAGGCCGCCCGCATTGGCAGCCTCGCCGAATACCGCCGCCTCTACGACGCCTCCATCGCGAAGCCCGAGAAATTCTGGGCCGCGCAGGCCGGCGAACTCGCATGGCAGCAGAAATGGAGCCGCGTGCTCGATTGGGATTGCCCGTTCGCGAAGTGGTTCGTCGGCGGCAGGCTGAACGCGAGCGAGAATTGCCTGG